>DASQGF010000077.1:0-18793 GCA_035632755.1 Terriglobales bacterium | reverse complement strand
AGGATCCAGATCTTGTAGCGGTCGCGCGCCGGCTGGTAGCGGGCGGATTCACGCAGCTCGCGGATCTCGTCGATGCCACGGTTGGTGGCGGCGTCGATCTCGATCACGTCCACCGCGCGCCCTTCGCGGATCTCCACGCAGGAGTCGCACACGCCGCACGGCTCCGGCACAGGATGCGAGGCGGAGCGGCAGTTCAGCGCCATGGCCAGGATGCGCGCGATGGTGGTCTTGCCGATACCGCGGTGGCCGCTGAAGATGTATCCGTGGGCCACCCGCTGCTGCGCGATGGCGTTCTTGAGCGTGCGCGTGACGTGCTCCTGCCCGATCACGTCGGAGAAGCGCTGCGGCCGGTACTTGCGCGCCAGTACCTGGTAGCTCATGGGAAGTTTGATTATACGTGACCCCGGAGGGAGCCGTGCGGCAGCCGGAGACGCGGCAAGCTACGTCTCTATAGAGTCATTGATGCTTGCAAAGCGCTGGCAACGGCGCTAGGCTTGCTGCATATTTTGCGGCTTCGGCACCGCGCCGGGAGGCGGCTATGGCTCTGAAAATCTCGACCCGCGATGCGGGTGGTGTCACCGTAGTCAGTTGCAGCGGACGTATCGTCTTCGGCGAGGAGGCCGCCGACCTCCGCGAAGTGGTCAAGAGCCTGCTGCAGCGCTCCAAACAGATCGTCATCGATCTGGGTGGAGTCAACTACATCGACAGCGGCGGCCTGGGAACGCTGGTCGGGCTCTACACCTCGGCCCGCAATCAGGGGGCTGAGATCAAGCTGGCCCACCTGACGCAGCGGGTGCATGACCAACTCCAGATCACCAAGCTGATCACCGTGTTCGAGTGCTACGACAGCGAGCAGGCGGCGGTGAGCGCCTTCCCGCGGCGGGCGACGGCCTGATTCGATCGGGCGCGTGTGAATGCAAGCGGGCCGGTTGGATACGTTTCAGCCTTGGCAGCTGTGGGTGATGAGGTGGGCCTCGATGCGGGCCGTGCTCCTGGCCAAGCGACGTTGCAGGTAGGCTTCAAAATCGCTGCGACGCACTAGTGCTGAAGCCACTCTCTCTATACCGGTGCTGGTGGCTGCGTATTCGCGGGCGCGGCGCCGGTGCTGGGTGAGGTCTTTGAAGACCACCCTGGCCTCCTTGCGCAAGGCCGCTAATTCAACGCATTCCATGGAGACGCATTATACCCCGTAAGGGCGGAAAAGCGTGCCAACCCCCTCGATCCCGGGGGAGGAGAAAGTAACCGCGAAGAGGTACGGAAGTCACGAACCACTGCGGCGCTGGCGTCGCCGGCAGGAGGGCTAGGGCTCGCGCGCCGGTGCTTTCGCTCGTGACTCGACCTGCTGCTCGGCGAGCAGGCGGTCGCGCATGGCGATGCGGTTGAACACCGCGTTAAGGACGAATCCACTCACGGTACGGCGTTCGGCTTTAGCAGTGCGGCGGATCTTCTCCGCTTCGTCTTCGGTGCAGCGCACGAACAGGGCAGCTTTCTTGATACGTGGCACGGTCCCCCCTAATCTGGGATATCACGATTCTAGCGTTGGCGATCCACAAGGCCAACCGTTTTCCGCACCACTACAACTCTTCCCCACCCATCGCATCCAGATACCTTAGGTCATTCCAGAAACCTAAAAGTAACGTTGCGGTCCTCCACTGGATCATGAACTGGAAAACGTAAGGGCCGCCTCGCAGGCGGCCCTGGCCGGAGTACGGGTTGCGTTTACTACCACCCCCACCCGCCTCCATAGCCGACGCGGTAGCCGGCCGCGAATCCGCTGCGATAGGCCTGATCGCCGTGTTTGTAAGCTTTGTAGTTGCCCGCCCGGTAGCTGCGGTTATAGCGCCGGTCGTAGCGGCCAGCGGCCAGGCCGTCGTTGTATCCGGCCTGGTAGGAATAGTTGGACCCGTAGCCACCGTAGCCGCCATAGCCGCCGTAGCCCCAAGTGCCGTTGTTCGGGTAGTACGTGCCGTACGGCCAGGAGCCCCAAGTGCGGTTGTTCGGGTATGGATAATAGGTACCATTGGGGTAGTAGCCATAGTTGCCATTGGGGTAATAGCCGTAGTTGCCGCCCCAGGTCCGGTTCGGGCCGTAACCCCATTGGCCATTGCGGTACTGATAGTTGGGATTGTTGCGATAACGCCAGTCACGGTCGCGGTTGCGGTCATGATCGCGGTCACGCCACTGGTGGCTGTCCCGAGCCTTGTCCTTATCGTGGTGTCCCCAATCCTGGGCCCAAGCACCCCCACAGAGCCCTGCGACCAGGGCGAGTACAAACGCCATTTTCTTCCAGGAATTCATGGTCTCCCTCACCTTCAACCCTCGGCCTTCAAACGCCCGATGGTCGTTTCAGCTTGCCACTTCCTACTAGGTTGAACACCGGCGGGAGTGCAGGAAATGTAATGATTTGTAAAGTTGATGTAAATTCTTGTATTTCCGTGGGTAGGCGCTCATCCGCGGGCGCAGGTGACAACCAAAATCACCAACCACCCCATTTTGGCCTCCAAGGATGGCTGCAGGTCCGCCTGCTGGAGCGGGCGCTGACTCTTGCTCTGCTCTCTGGACCGCAGCCAGGGCACCACCGCGTGCGAGGCAAGAGTCACGATATAGGGATCCGGGGATGGCGATAGGGCATATACGGAAAGGTGAAGTGAAGTAAACGACAGGAAAAGTGAGCAGCAGCGTCAGAAAGTCGCTCTTCCCACGATATTCCCTTTTGGCGACCTATGCATGCGATGTATCCTCCGCCGCCGGCGCCCCGATGGAGAATACCCCGGCGCCGCTGTTCTGACGACGTCTGAGACGGCTGAGCTGGAAGAACGCACTGGAAGCAGCATGCTTCATGGCCAGCGAACTTTCAACGCCGCAAGTACAACCCGGACATTCCCGGCGGACCATGGACACACACTGGCGGGAATACGCCTCCGACGCCAGGATGGTTTCGAGTTTGTCCCGCAGGATATTTCCGACTGGTTTTAGCGGGTAACACCCAGTCAGCACATCGCCATTCGATATCACGAACAGCTGAAGGAAACCGAGAACGCAAGGGGGTTCCGCGACGGTCTCATGGTTGTAATACTGCGTTACGTAATCAACCTCGTAGGCCGGGCGTTTCAGGATGTCGCGCAGGAACTTTTCTATTTCAGCCACCTCGCTTCGCCCCGGCCACAATGAAGCGAGATCAGCATCCTTAATGAAGTAAAGACTTCGACTCAGAATATTGAAGTCAAGGCCAGCTCCCACCCCGTGAGCCGCGTCCGCGAGCTTCCCAAGTTCCTCGGCGGAGATTCGATTGAGGGTGACGGCGATGGCAACGGTCTTGTCCCGGAGCAACTTAATACCTTCCATGGCTAAATCAAAATAGCCCTGAATCCCACGGATCTGGTCATTTGTCCCCTTCAGGCCATCAATGGACACAGAGATGTTCGTAATCGGAGAGGCGTTAATGTCCCTGTGAAGCTTCTTAAGGAGCAGCCCATTGGTTTGCAGGACGATGCGCTTGAAACCGGAGGTGTTCGCTTTTTTCAGAATGTAAAACAGGTCTTTCCTGAGTAACGGCTCGCCTCCGGTAAGACGCAGGTGGCGGATGCCAACCGCACCTATCTGGTTCACGAGGTCGACTGCGCGATCGGTGTCGATTGCGTCTTGCCATCGTGACTTCCAGTAATCACAGCTGATGCATTGAGCCTGGCAATTTTCGGTCAACTTGACATGTGCGGCCAACGGCCTAGCGGTTGAGGGCAAGAGTTTGGTCGACACTTTGCTGCCCATCCATACGCGCGATAGATAGAGAACCGGGAAAAGCATCGCGTGGTCCTCCTCACCAACGGATCACTCGCGAAATCTCTCTTTTTAGCGCCGAATCGCCGCATTTTACTACTCATGATTCAATCTCGCAACGCCACAGCCGCATTCACGGGTGCTCAGCCACAAGCGCACCTCATTGCCGCGAGACCGGTGGCAGGACAACCGCGTGATCTTCACCGCCTGCCTTCCTTTGAAGTATCAAAAGCTGATTTGCAGCAGGCCATCCAAGTCACCCGTGACGCCACCCAGTTCAGTGGCGCGACTCAAGCTCGTTTGGGCCAGCGAAGACTAATGCACGGCGGCTCCGTTCCGCTACGGTCCGCTCTTCCTGATGACCGCAGGACTCGATAAGATGAGTAGGGTGGGTATGCCCCAGCAGCCTCATGTGCGCAGCATTGTGACCCGGGAAATCTTCGGAGTCGCGCTGGAGACGTTCCGGCGCTACAGGGTGCGCTTCACCCTGACGGCACTGGGGGTGACCATCGGCACCGCCTCGGTGATCCTGGTGGTCACCATCGGGCTGACCGGAAAAGAGTACATCCTGAACGAGATCCGGGGTATCGGGAGCAACATGATCTACGCCGTTTACGACGTCGGCGGGGTCAACGCGCCGGTGCTGCAGGACTTGTTGACGATGGACGACATTCGCGCCCTGCAGCAACAGGTCCACGGCGTGGTCGCGGCCTCGCCATTGGTGGTGCTCCATGAGCGTATTCCCATCGGTCGCGGCAAGGAACAGGATGTGCGCGTTCTGGGGGTCGACCCTCAATACCGGCAGATTCGCAACTTGGATGTGCGGGCGGGACGTTTTGTCGACGACCTGGACGCCCAGACGCACGCCAAGGTCGCTGCCCTCGCCGAAAACCTGGCCAAACGGGTTTTCGGCAGCCCCGCGGCCGCCATAGGCAAGACGCTGCGCATCGGCGATCTTCCCTTCACCGTGGTCGGCACTTTCAAGGAGCGGGTGGAGACCTTCGGGCAATCCGAGCTGACGGATGACACCATCATCATCCCGTACCCCCTCATTCATTACTTCACAGCGGCCAACCCCGGGGTCGCGATTTTCCTTTCCATGGCCGATCCTTCCCAAGTGGCGCCTGCGACGGAGCGCACCAAAACCATTCTTCAGTCGCGGCATCGGCCGGAATCGGTGTACCGGGTGGAGAATCTGGCGCAGTTGCTTAGCGTGGCCGCCAAGGTGGCGAATGCCGTCACTTTGGTGCTGCTGCTGATAGCCATGGTCACCCTGGTGGTGGCAGGGGTGGGGATTATGAATATCATGCTGGCCACCGTCAACGCACGCCGGCGCGAGATCGGCATCCGCAAGGCGGTGGGGGCCACGGCCGGGGAGATCCGTTTGCAGTTCCTGGCGGAAGCCGTGCTGATTTCCCTCATCGGCGGCGTCATCGGCATCGGCGTGGGGCTGGCGCTCCCTTTTTCCGTGCGTTTTTTCAGCGCCTTCGAGGTCCCCATCTCGGGCCTGTCGGTGATCGTCGCCCTTGCCGTCTCGTTGCTGGTCGGCATCATCTTCGGAACTGCGCCGGCTTCCCACGCTGCGCAGATGGATCCCATTCAGAGCTTGCACCACGAATAATTGCGAGCAGGCGAACTCGCCCCGGCTACTCGCGGTTGGTGAACAGGTATTTCCCCCCGGATTCCCGTAGCAGGTGCAATGACACTCCCAACAGCGCCTGCAGGTGAGGAAGCCGGCGGTCCTCTGCCAGCAGGTAACAGCGCTGAGGCCCGGCCCAGAGCCGCTGGAGATCCCCATCGCCAATGAAAACCTGCGGCGCCTTGGGATGGTACGATCCGTACTCCATGCTGGTGACGCGGCTATTGAGCAGCAGGGCCCGGCGGCCGGTGTAAAAGAACACCGAAGAGAAGGTGTAATAGCCCTGGACAATGAGTTCCCCCGGGGGTTGATGTTTGAGCGTCTGCGCCAGGGGATAGGATGACAAGTAGCTATCGAAGCGAGTCATGGCAATCCGGGCGGCGTGCAGGAAGACCAGCATCATCGCCGCCATGGCCCAGTAAGCGCGCCGGCCCCGCAGCCTGAAAAGTCCCAACGCCCCGATCAGAAAGGCCGCACCCGCCAGGAACAGCGGCAGCCGCAGGTAGGCGAACGAGCGCAGGGTCAGGTCCGTCATGTGGCCCAGAGACAGGGTGTAGGCTTGCGGGTTGCGGCTGAGCGCTTCCGAGATGTCCCCGGGGGTGGGCACTCCACGCACGGCATACAGAATGATCCCACTCGTGACCGCGCAAATCGCCGCCAGCACCGCCAACAGTTTCCCGCCCCATTCCAACCACCGGCTGCGAGTATCCATGGCCGACCCGATCAGCAGCGCCAGCGCCGGGTAGATGGGCAGCGAGTAATACTCCTGGGTGGTGGAAAAGGTGAAGAAAACCATGGCGAAGCCGATCCAGCACAGCGCCAGCAGTCGCGTGCGGCCGGCGCGGTCCACCGGCCGATAGCTCAAGCCCGCGGCCGCCGGCAGGAAGACGCTCCAGGGAAACAGCCAGAGCAGTTGGTAAACCCAGAACACCCCGCGCGGTACCGTGTTGTAGTCGTGCGGATAACGCATGTTCAGGAAGCGAAGCAGGTGCTCGTTGATGAAGTACGACCAGAAGAATCCACGATACTGCGCCGGCTGGCTGTACAGCGTGAAGTCGAGATAAGGAGGGTTGCGGAGCGTGGCCAGAACGTGCCAAGGCGCGGCGATTGCCAGCATCACCAGCAGTGCCGGCATTAGGTGCAGCCGATGCCATGTCTGGCGACGGAGCAATTGCCCCGTCAAGAGCAGGTACGCCAGTCCGGCTCCCGCTGGCAATAGCACGGCGATCAGACCCTTGAGTAAAACGCCGATGCCCATGCTGGCTCCGAGGAGCAGCGCCCATCGCAGCGTATGATTCTCGTCCTCCTCTAGTGCGCGCAGGAACGCGAACATGCCCATGGTGATGGTCAGAGCCATGGCGGCGTCTGGGATGATGATGCGGGTGAAAAGCCACAGCCCGATACAGGTGGCCAGTGCCAGACCCGCGCTGAGTCCTGCCTGATCGCCGAAGGCCCAGCGGCCAAAGCGCGTGGTCAGCAGCACCAGCCCGATGACGCTTGCGACGACCCAGAGGCGCGCCACCCAGTCGTGGGGTCCCAGCAGCTCGTAGCTGAAAGCCTCCAGCCAGCAAGGCAGGGGGGGCTTCAGCATGAAAGGGACACCGTCTAAATTGGGCGTGACCCAGTCTCCGGTCTCGAGCATGCTGCGCCCCAGCTGGGCGTAGACCGCGTCGGTATCGTCCAGCAGGTGAGGCGGGCTGAACATGCATCCGAGGAAAACGGCAGTCGCCACGATGACGACAAGCAAATCATCGCGCCGGCTGCGCGTTAAGGTTTGGATGTATCGGCGAATCGTGCTGGATCGGAAGGCCTGAGTCTTAGTTGTGGAGGTCACGTAGAGGCTCAAAAGTCAAATTGTTCCTCCCACGCCGTTCTGGCTGCGGACACAGCCGCAGTGAGGATGCGTAGATACGGACCCGTACGAGGTGACCGTGAAATAATTTTGCTTACGCGGGGTGTTATCCGCTACAAGCGAGGGAGTTTATCATACCTGGAGGAATTGTGTTGAGCGACGGGAAGGTTGGGCACTGGTCGGTTTCCGGCCAGGGAAATGGCCGTAATCGTCAACACGCAATTAGCCCACTACCGAAGGTTGGGCACGATAAGGTGGAATCCCCTGTGTCGAGAAAGTTGAATCTGGGATGCGGAGAACGCAAGAGAAGCGGGTACGTGAACATCGACTGGCAGCGAGCGGCGGAACCAGACGTTGTGCACGATCTGAATGACTTCCCCTACCCGTTCGACGATCATGCCTTTGATGTCGTGGAGGCCGACCACGTCCTCGAGCATCTTGACCGGCCTTTCAGGGTCATGCAGGAGATCCACCGGATCACCGCTCCTGGCGCCAAGATAATCATTCGGGTGCCTCATTTCAGCCGCGGCTTCACCCATGCGGAACACACTCACGGATTCGATGTCACCTTCCCTCTGTATTTCAACAAGGATTTTACAAAATCCGGATTTTTTGGGGTGGAATTCGCGCTGGAGAAAACGGAGCTGCATTGGCTGGCCTTCTTTCACCTGCTACCCCATGCTGGATACGGCCGGTTCACAATCGGGGTCTTGCGTCTGGCCAACAAGTTCGTTTCGTTCGCAGCGAATCTTGCTCCACAGTTTTGCAGCCGGATATGGTGCTACTGGGTGGGCGGTTTCGATGAGATCGAATTCCACTTTGTCAGAAAGTGAGCACCGGCAATCTGCCCGTCCAAGAGTCATCTATTCTTCAACCAAGGTACAGGCAGGAACCGCGACCCCTGCGCGACGAAGCCAATGCCAGGCTGGCGGAGGGCCAGAAATACTCGGGGTACCGCGACGCCAGCTTACCAGTTGGAACAAGCGCAGATGCAGTTGCTGCGCTCCATGGGCTACTTGCGGCCGGAGCGCTTCTGGGCGACCACCAGCCCGCGGGGGGTGGGGACGAGGACCACGGAGATGAGGCCTTCGGCCTCCAGGCGCAGCGCGGCTTCTCGCACCACCTTCTGGTGGGAGCTGGCGTCATGAATCAGGATGAGGCCGTTGGGCGAGATCTGCGGCAGGAAACGGCGCACCTCGCGCTCGCGGAGGTTGATGTCGCTGTCGCTGAACAGCAGGTCGATGGTGCCCTCGACGCGCAGCTCGAGGCTGGAGTGGTTGCGGGCGTCAATCCAGGAAGCGAGCCCCGAGGCGTCAAAGCGCTCTTTTGCCTTGGCGAAAACCTTGGGGTCGTATTCCACGGTAATGACCCGGCCGAAACCGTTCTGCTTGAGGCCTTCGGCGATGGCCAGCGTGCTCACGCCCATGAAGGTACCGGTTTCTACTACGAGGTTGGGTTTGAGCGTGATGACCAGCGCTTTGAGGAAGTCAAGCACTTCGGCCTCGGCGCTCATGGAGTCGTACATCTTCCAGAGCTCAGGATGAGGGCATTCGGGTGTGGGCGCCATGTACTCGGGCTGCAGCGATTCGCCCGTAGCGCTGACGTCCGCGACGATGCGGTGCTCCTCTCGCGTGCGCAGGAAGCGGGGGACGATGATGGCGAGGAGAATGGCGCCGGCGAGGATGGAGAGAACACCCTCGAAACGTCCAGAGGAAATTCCTGCAAGGATGACATAGGTACGCTCGGCGACGCGAGGCGGGTCTATGCATCCGAGCACTCCGCGGAGCACCAGGCATTCGCCAATCACGATTCCGCGTGGCCGCTGCCACTGCACCGACCGGCGGCCTTCTTCCCAGAGCCAATACAACATGGCTAGCGCGGCAGCCGATTCGCCAGGATCCGCCGGCCGGAGCATAAGTTGGGCAACCGTGAAGAAAGCTGCGACCGGGGCGGCGATATCTAGCATTACGAGGTACGGGATCCGATAGATGCGCGCCAGCAGCAGCGCGACAATTCCCATGACCAGAATGACTATTGTGGAGGAAAGCGGGAACGTCACTCCGCCCAACACGGGGACCACAAGGCCAGTTGTCAGGACGACCGTATCCGCCAAGAGGTGCCGGCGGCGAATGTCAGTCCGCACAAAAAGGTAGGGACAGACTATTAGCGCCGCGACCCTCACGAAGTGCCACAGAGCGTCAGGGATTGTCATTTCTGCGCCAGGGCCCATTTCTCCAGCTCGCCGGTGGAGCGCAGCAGCTGCATCTCGGCTTGTTCCAACTGATAGCTGGCATCGAGGTAAGCGGAGTACTTCTGGCTCTCGGCCAGGCGGGCGTTGGCTTCGTCGCGCAGAGTGGCGCTGCCGGCCTGGACTTTGGTCTGCACCGTGTCAACGTCGGCGCGGGCCAGCTGGTATTCCAGGCGCGCGACTTCGCGCGCGGCGGCGAGCTGGGCTACGTCGCGCTGCAGCCTGCGGGTCTCGTTGGAGACTTTATTCTTGGCGTCTTCGGCCTGGCGGCGGGCCTGCACAGCTTCGGCGTCGGCCATGCCGGCGCGCGCCCGCTGCGACATATTGAAGAAGGGAAAGTGGATGGCCACGCCGACGGTGCCGTTGTTTCGCTGGAAGGCGCGGAAGAAGACGTCGTAATTGTTGTACCTGGTCAGCAGGCCGTATTGGCCGACGAAATCCACCGACGGGAGGAGTTGCCTGTGTTCGGCGCGGGCGCGGAGTTGCCTGGCGTCGGCCTGGGCGAAGGCCAGCTTGACGGACGGGTTGGCGGAAGCAGTCTTGGAGGCAATGTCGTCGCTCTGGTTGACCTCGGGGAGCTGCGGGATGGATTCGGTGACGGTCTCGATCGCGGGCACGGGCACGCCGGTCAGCTGCGAGAGCAAGTTGCGGAACATGTCAACCGAGCCTTCGACTTGGGCGATGCTCATGCGCACACGCGCGGTGGCGAGCTTGGCGCGCGTGAGCTCGAGCTGGGGCTCGACGCCCGCCTGCGCGCGCTCGGCGGTGATCTGCTCGGCGCGCACGGCTTCCTGCTCCTGCTGGCGGAGAAGATGCAGCGCCGTGACCAAACGGTCGAGCTGGGTGTAGGTGACGGCGGTGTCGAGGATGGCCTGCTGGCGCTTGTCGTCCGTGTTGAAGGCGGTAGCTTCCCATTCCGTGCGCGCGGCGCGCACCACGTCGCGCTGCCCGGGATTGATGAGATATCCCATGGCATTCACGCTTACTGCCGTCGGCGCTGAGCCTTCGATGCTCAGCGGGAATCCGAAGGACTTGGCCAGACCCGAGCCCACGATCATCTGCGGGATGTACATGCGCGCGGCTGCCAGGTAGCTCTGGTGGGCGCGGATCTGGTCCGTGGCGCTGATGACGGCGCTGCGCTTCGCCGCCAGCTCAACCGCCTGGCGGAAAGGAAGGGGCTCGGCATGGATAACGGGTGCGAGCAGGACGAGAACGATGCAGAAGCGAAGTATTCTCATAAGTCCACCTTGGATGGTTTTGGTCGAATGGGGAGTATAGAGTACCAAGTACCAAGTACCGAGTACCGAGTACCGAGTAAAGCTGCTTTTGGTTCCTAGCTCTTGGCACTTAGCGTCCGCGGTGCTCGCTCGGTACTCGGTACTTGGTACTCGGTACTCTACGGCTCCACTTGCTTCAGCGCGATCTGCGCCGGGTCGAATTCGCGGGCCAGAGCAAGCGCGGCGCGATAGGCGACGGCGGCGGCCTGGCGGTTGCCCTGCTTCTCCAAGATCTGTCCCAGCAGATAGTGCGCCTGGTAAGCGGGCGCGGCCTCGGCCTGCGAAGCGCGGGCGAGATACTTCTGCAGCAATTCGATAGCGCCGGGAAAATTCCTGCCGGCATGAAACAGCAGCAGGGCGGCTTCGTAGGGGACGTTGCTTTGCCAGATGTCTCCGGAGACGGCCTGGTTGACGGCGTCCTCCATCTGGTCGAGGTGCCCGCGAGTACGATAGAAGCCGGCGAGATCGAGCCAGCGGCCGCCGGGTTGCTTGCTGGTGTCGATGGCGGCACGATACTCCTGCTCGGCGGCGTCAAACTTCTTGGCGCGCTCGGCGAGTTGCGCCTTGATCCAGTGGGCGGCGGCCGCGTCCTGGGAGGCCAGCGTCTCGGCCTGGGCCAGGGCTTTGTCCCTGCCACCGCCGAGAAAGCTTGGTGCTTCCATGTAGAACTCGGCGAGATCGGTGCGGGCTTGGGAATTGGAGCCGTCGAGCCGGACGGCACGCTCGAAGGCGCCGCGGATCCTGGGAACCATGCGCACGGCGGTCACGAAGCTGGAATGCGCGGCCTTCTCCCCGACGGCGCGCGCCAGCCACAACTGGTAGTCGCTGGTCGCGGGCTCCAGCGCCGCGGCGCGCTCGGCAGCAGCGGCGGCCTGGTCCCAGCGTCCCATGTAGAAGTAAGTGCGAGTGAGCAGGTTGTAGGCCAGTGCATCGTTGGGCGTGGCCTGGACGCGGTCCTTGAGCAGGCGGACGGCGTCGTCCACGCGTCCCATGGAGAGCAGCTCGACGGGAGAAGCCGGATCCGCCGCGGCCGACACCGCCGTCAGCAGTCCGAAGAGCAATGCGAAAACAGGCAGGACCCGCAGGCGCATCAACGCTGTACGACCCGCACCGCCAGCCCGTCCGTCAGCGGATGGTTATCGACTGCGCTGAGGGCGACCAAGCTGTTGTCGGGCAGGCCGCTGATGATCTCGATGCGCGTGGGATTGGAAACCGAAGTGGTGATGTTCCGGCGCTTTAGTTCGCCGTTGACGATCTCAAACACGTATTGCTTGCCGTTGTCCTGGCGGACGGCTTCGCGTGCGACGGTCAGCACGCCGTTGTCCTGCGCGGTGGTGATGGTGACGTTCACGTTGACGTTGGGCAACAGCTTCAGGTCGCCGTTGTCCACCGTGCAGGTGATGTCGCCCACGCTGCGCGTCCCGAGTTGGCTGACGGTGGTGGGAATGCGAGTAACGGTCCCCTGCCACGTCCGGCCGGGCAGCGCGTCCCAGGTGACTGTGACCTTCAGGCCGGGAGCCAGACGGCCGATCTCTGGTTCGTCCACATATCCCACCACCTGCACCGTGCGCAGGTCCGCAACCTGCACCAGCAGGTCGCCGGGATTCACATACGCGCCGACGCGCACCGGCAGCGAGTACACGATGCCGTCGCGGGGCGCGCGCACGTTGGAACGCAGCAGCGCATCCTGCGCCGCTTGGTAAGAGGTCTGGGCTTCCTCCTGCGAGGCCTTGACCTTGACGATCTCCGGGCGCGAGTAGCGGGAAGTCTCCTTCTGCTCCAGCAAATTGACCTCGGCCTGAGCGCGCTTGAGGCGATTGTGGGCGTCCTGGACCTCGGCAGCGGAAGCGGCACCGCGCTGCTCGAGTTGCTGCAGGGCGGTGAGATTGCGGTTGGCGGCCTCCAGTTCGGTGTGCGCCTTCACCAGCTCGGATTGCGTGGTGAGAACCTCTTCGTGGGTCCCGCCCGCCTCGATGGAGTGCAGGTCGGCTTCGGCAGCCTTCAGGCGCGCCAGGGCCTTGGCGGCTTCGGTGCGGGCTTCGGTGTCATCGAGCTCCAGGAGCAACTGCCCGGCTTTCACGCGGTCGCCCTCATGCACCAGCACGCGGCGCACAGTGGTGGCGGTCGGAGCGTGGGCCTCGAAATTGTCCACCGGGCGGACCTTGCCGTTGGTGGCGATGGTGTTGACGATGTTCTCGCGGAGGACCTGATCGGCGCGCACTGGGACCTCGTTGCCGCGCAGCGACGCAAACGCCGCCAGCAGAATGACGGCGACCGCCGTCCCGGCTACGATCAGCATCAACCTTTTGCTATGCATGTAGTCCAACTGCCTTACGCTTCAGGCGATTAGGGCCGGAAAGCCCAGCCGACCAAGTATAGTCCCCGACCTCGACAAATGTTACCTCCGCGGGCAGAAATGAGTGCCGCGAAGGCTTGTTGGCGAACTCGGTTCCCTGAATTTTCGTTGCCCGTAATTAGATGCAATGCGCTGGTGGAAGGGACGCTCGGGGAGAAAAAAGTCGGTGGTCGGTAGTCGTTGGTCGTTGGGAAGGGCCGCTAACGGCAAACGACTACCAACCAACAACCAACGACCCGCTTCTCCAATACAATGGCCGCATGCCGAAGAAGCCCTCCTACACGCCGGAGCACGCGCGCTCGGGGCTCAGCGCGCGTTTCCCGCAGATCGAGACCTGGCCCAACCAGTTCCCCGCCTACGAGATTGTGATCGACGCGCCAGAGTTCACCGCGGTGTGCCCGAAGACGGGGCTGCCGGATTTCGGCGTGATCACCCTCCGCTACATGCCCGACCGGCGCTGCCTGGAGCTGAAGTCGTTCAAGGAGTACCTGCTGGCGTATCGCGAACTTGGGATCTTCCAGGAGAACGTCGTGAACCGTGTGCTGGAGGACGTGGTCCGGGCGGCGCGTCCGGTGTGGGCGGTTGTGCGGGGCGAGTTCCGGCCGCGCGGCGGCATCGGGACCATAGTGGAGGCACGCTGGCCGCGTCCGGATGGACGGGAAGCTCCGAGGAAAGAGAAATGAACGACCTGCTGCGATTCGTGCTGCACCACATCGAGGACGAGTGGGACCGGCTGTTGCACGAGTTCGTGCAGTTCACGCCTGAGGCCTTTACCTGGCAGCCGGACCCGAACCTGCACTCCATCGGCTGGCACGTGCGGCACGTCATCGAGTGGCGCTACGCGCTGGTGCACGTGTGGATCGGCGGCCAGCCCAACGAAGAGAAGCTCTATTGCCTGGGCTGGGAAGACGATCCCACGATCCGCAAGCTCGTGGCCAATCCCGGCCAGTGGTACGAGCCGAAGTCCACGGTGCAGGAAACGGTGCAGTTCGCCGACCGCGTGCGCTCGCTCACCAACCGAGAGATCGCGGAGCTTCCACCCGCGCGCTTTTCCGAGGAGATCGTCTTTCCCTGGCGGCCGAACCGCGTGCTGGATGAGATTTTCGAAGAGACACGGCACTCGGCGCTGCATCGCGGCCACGTGCGGGAGCTGAAGAAGCTCTACTCGCGACGGAAAGCGTGATTCGTCACCCGCTCCGCCATCATTCGTAGCGCAGGGCTTCCACGGGATCGAGGCGGGCGGCGCGCACCGCAGGATACATCCCGAAGAACAAACCGACCGCCATGGAGACGAGCACCGCCGTGACCACCGCCCACAGCGGCACCGCCGAGGGCAGCGCCGGGACCAGGAGGTTGATGATCCCGCTGATCATCAATCCCAGGAGCACACCGATGGCGCCGCCGCTGGCGGTGAGGGTGACGGCCTCGATGAGAAACTGCCAGGTGATGTCGCCGCGACGGGCGCCGATGGCCTTGCGCACGCCGATCTCGCGCGTGCGTTCGGTCACCGACATCAGCATGATGTTCATCACCCCGACGCCGCCCACCAGCAGACCGATGGAGCTGATGACCACGGTGATCAGCGCCACCACGCCGGTGATCTGGTGGAACTGCACGGCGATCTCCTGCGCGCTGGAGATGCCAAAGTTGTCGGGTCTGTCGAGCGGCACCTTGCGGCGCCGGCGGAGCAGTTCGCGGACCTGGTCCTCAGCTTCGGCTTTCATACCGGGATACGGGGTGACGCCGATGAAGTTCTCGTCGTCCTGCGGATGGTGCTTCTGGTAGGTGTGATAGGGCACGGTAGCGTTGCGGTCGGCGGACTGGTCCTTGAAGAACTGGCCTTTGCGGGGCTGCAGTACGCCGATGACGCGGTAGGGAACAGAATCGACGATGATGGTCTTGCCGACGGCGTGCCCGCCGGGAAGGAGGGCGTCGGCGAGGTCGTGGCCGACGACGACCACGTCCTCACGGTGCAAATCCTCGGCGTCGGTGAAGAACCGGCCCTCCGCGATGTGGGCGTTGTAAACCTGTTCATAGGAGGCGAGGGCGCCGGTGTGGTCGATTCCGAACACCTCCTGTCCCTGGTAGCGGGCGGTTTTGGAGGCCATCGGTCCGCCCATGAACCGCGGGAAAAGTTCCGCCACTATTTCCTTTACCGCCGGGCAGGATTCCTGGATCGCCATGGCGTCTTCGAGGGTCAGCGGTTTGCGCGTGCGCTCCTCCATGCTGAGGCGTCCGATGTGGATGCCGGGGCTGAACTTGAAAACGAAGAGGGTGTCGGCGCCGTAGTCCTCGAGGAAACTTCGCATGTCGCGGTCGAGACCCACCAGGATGGAAGCCACCGAGATCAGCGCGGTGATGCCGATGACGATGCCCAGCACGGTGAGGAAGGAGCGCATCTTGTGCTCGCGGACGGTGGCCAGCGCCATCTTCGCGTTCTCCGGCATTTGCCAGTTCAGGCGCATGGCTTCAAGAAGTCTCAAAACGCAGCGCCTCGATCGGATCGAGCCGCGCCGCCTTGCGTGCGGGATAAACGCCGAAAAACAAGCCAACGGCGGTGGAGACCAGGAGCGCGATAAGCACCGCTGAAATGGGCAGGGTGGTGGGCAGCGCGGTGAGGAAGCGCACCGCCAGCGTGACCAGATAGGCGAGAAAGATGCCGATCAGGCCTCCGATGGCGGCCATCACCGAGGCCTCCAGCAGGAACTGCATCAGGATGTCGCGCCGGCGCGCCCCCAGCGATTTGCGGATGCCGACCTCGCGTGTGCGTTCGGTCACGCTGGCCAGCATGACGTTCATGATCACCACGCCGCCGATCACCAGAAACACCGAGACGATGCCCACCATGCTGGCCGCGATGGCGCCGGTGAGCTGGTTCCACAAGTCCATGAGCGAAGCCGAGGCGAGAATGCCGAAGGTGTCTTCTTCGTTGCGCGTCAAATGGCGGCGTGCGCGCATCAGCGTGCGCGTCTCCTCCTGGGTGCGTTCCATCCACTCCGGCCCGCGCGCCTGCACGTTGATGGACAGGCTGCGGTCGGTGCCGTAAATCTTCAGGAAAGTCTGGATCGGCATGTAGACGAAGGAATCCTGCGACTGGCCAAGCATCGTGCCCAGCGGCTTCGCGGTGCCAACGATCTGGAACTCGCGTCCATCCACCAGGATGGTCTTGCCGATGGGATCGATCGTCGGAAAAAGGCGTTGGGTGAGGTCGGCGCCGATCATGGCGACGCTGGTGCGGTGTTCGTTGTCGAAATCGGCGATGTAGCGGCCTGTAGCTGGCTCTTCGATGTCCATGGAGCCAATGTTGGCCGTCACACCGCGCACGTTGACGTCCTGGATGTCCTGCCCGGCATAGCGCACACGGCCCGTAATCCGGGTCTCGACCCCCACGTCTTTGGGCAGCCGCATGGTGTCGTGCAGGTACTCGTAATCTTCCCAGGTGACCTTGCGGTTCCGGCGCAGGGCCTTGGTCAACTGCTCGGCATTGGTAATGAGGGGGAGTTGGTGGACCAGAAAAACGTTGGAACCCATGTTGGCGACGGTATCGGCGATGTAGCGGTTCGTCCCCTGGATGAGAGCCACCACCACGATGAGGGTCGAGACCGAGAGAATGATCCCGAGCAGCATCAGGAAGGAACGCAGCTTATGGGCGCGCATCGTCTCCAAAGCGATGGCCAGTGGCTCCCAGTGGACGCTATTTTGTCTCATGCAGGAGGTCCCATGCTCATGGTACGCGCTTGCGGGCAGTCTTGTTCAACGGTAGGACGCTGAACCACCCAAAGGGTTAGCCGGAACCAGGAGAGCCGAGAGGGATTGCGGCGCTGCGTGACCATCGCAACCCGTGGCAGGAACGACCTCGTGCGCTACCGCCCTGGACGTATAATGCGCACGCTTGCCCCCTGGGACGCGCTGTGCCGTCCCAAACGAACTTGTTTTTTTATCGATTGAGGAGGAAACGATGTTACACGATCTCGATCACCAGCAGGACCAGGAGAGCCAGCCTCAATCCCACCATCACTATTGCGGCAACCTCTTCGGATGCGGCGAGGAAAAGGGCACCGGCGTGCTCCGCGAGGACATCAAGGATGCCGCCTACACCAAGCGGGCGGCAGACCGTCTTCTGCACATGGACAAAATGAACCAGGAGCAGCTCGACGGCTATCTGACCGCCCGCGGCCTTTCCCGCCGACGGCTGCTGCGCGCCAGCAGCTTTATGGGCGCGCTGGCGGCCATCGGGCCGTGGTTCACCAAACTTGCGCACGCAGCGGATTCGCTGGACAGCGGCGCTGCGGCGGGCCCCGCTGCCGCGCCCAAGAAAGAGGACGAAGGCCGCGTCCATGTGGTGGAGTCCAACGATAAGACTGTGCACTTGGGGGTTTACGACACCACGCTGGAGCCCATCCTCAAGGTCGACTCCGGCGACACTATCAGCTATCCCAACACCTGGTCGCACTTTTTGAATCAGATGCAGCCGGGAGTGCCCATCGAGACCATCGCCAAGCTCCGTGTCAGCAATCCCGGAAGAGGGCCGCACTCGATCATCGGGCCTATTTATGTGAATAATGCCGAACCCGGCGACGTGCTGGAGGTCCGTTACAAGCGCATCCGTCCTTTCGACTGGGCAGCGGTCTTCAATAACCCGGGCTCTCTGGGGACCGGCTTGCTGGCCCAGGATTTTCCCGAAGGACAGATTAAATATCTGAAGCTCGACCTTCCCAAGATGACGGCGGAGTTTAAGCGGGACATCCATGTTCCCCTCAAGCCCTTCCAGGGGACGCTGGGGCTGGCCCCGCCCGATGGCTTTTTCCCGCCTCTGAGTCCTGGAGTCACCAGTTCCGTTCCCCCAGGCCCCCATGCCGGCAACACCGATCTGAGCGAGATGACGGAGGGCTCGACCATGTTCATCCCCGTGTGGAAGCCTGGGGCGCTGATCTACACCGGCGACTCCCACGCCGTGCAGGGCGATGGCGAAATCTGCCTGACCGCGCTGGAGACGCGCATGCAGGAGCTGCGCATTCAGGTGATTCTCCACAAACAGAAGAATTTCGCCTGGCCAGTGGCGGAGACTCCGACTCACTGGATCGCTCTAGGTATGGACAAGGACTTGAACGTGGCCATGACCGTGGCGGCACGCAATGCCATTGACTTCCTGGCCAAGCGCGCCGATCTCGCGAAGCTCGACGCTTATGCCCTGTGCAGCATCGCCACCAGTTTCCGGGTGACGCAAGTGGTCGACATCACGCGCGGTGTCCACGCCATGATCCCGAAGAGCCTGTTCACGGGAGACCTGCGCAAGCAGATCGCCGTCATTTAGCCGGTCTAGAAGCAGTAAGAACAGAAGACCGCAATGCCGCGACTTCGCGGCATTGCGGTCCCAAACTGGTTACGCACAGGGCCTGATCGAGCACACGCGGCCCGTGCGCGGGAGCGCCGTCAGCCACGCACCTCCGGCGCCGGCGGCTACGCCGTGTACCCCGGAACCACCGTCGGCGTCGGCGCAAAGGGCACCTCGCGAGCGACCGGCACCTTCATCCGCCGCAGGACGAAGAAGGCGAGCACGGCCGCGATCACGTCGAACGCGATAGCGATGCCGAAGACGCCCACCCAGCCGATCTTCGGCATCGTGAACTTACCGGCGAAGGGA
>DASQGF010000076.1:0-19093 GCA_035632755.1 Terriglobales bacterium | reverse complement strand
AATGCGCGAAGCGCTACCAGACCTGATTGTTACTGACCTGAAGATGCCCAATATGTCAGGCTTCGAGTTTCTCTCGGTCGTTCGGAGGCGATTCCCTCAAATCCCAACCATTGCCATAAGCGGGGAATTTCACCCTCCTGTCGAACCGCTGGGCGTGCTCGCAGATGCCTTCCTTGCCAAACCGTTTAGGTTCGAGGAGCTGCTTGCAAAGGTTGCGGAGTTGCTGCGTGACGCTCCTCCACGCCCGGCAATCAGGAGGGACAGAGCGCCGGTCTGGGTTCCCCGCAACGGGGAGTATTATGTAATCACCTGCACCGATTGCTTGCGTTCCTTCTCCATACCCGCAGAGAAAAGTGTCCGAGTCCTTCGCGAGCTTCGCACGTTGGAGTGCATTTTCTGCGACGAGCTGGTTCAGTTCATCGTTGAAGAAAAGCCAGAAGCATCGGGGCTTCCCATCCCCCAAACGAAGCACACCGCATGAGCAGGATAAAGAACCCGCCATCGGGCCCGAATACGCGATAACGAGCTTTCCTATACGGGCGGGTGGCCCAGCCTACGCCGGTTTGCGTAGGGTGGGGCGGGTTGCGGTAGCTCTCTGCTGCGCAGCCGACTGCCGCGATGCGGGCAGTGACACAACCAACAGGCCCACCCTTGGAAAAAGCGGCCTTTCGACCAATCCGGACATCTATCCTTACAGCGCACGTATGAGACGGCAAAGGGGATTTATTAGAGTTGATTGTGCAGGAAAGGAGAAGTACCCAACATGGATGAGACAACTTCAACGATCGCTCCGCAGGAAGCAAGCCTGTCGGGAACCGGAAAAACTTATGCCGCAAGAGCGTATTCGGCTCGAAGCGCGACTTCGGGGCTTGCATCCGGCTCGGTCCAGCGTCGTGCCCCGCGGCCTCAGGATGTGCAAATCGAGATTTTGTACTGCGGGGTTTGTCATTCGGATTTGCACCAGGTCCGAAACGAATGGCAAAACACCATGCCGACGGTCTATCCCTGCGTGCCGGGCCACGAGATCATCGGCCGGGTGGTGAAAGCGGGCAGCGCAGTCAGGAAATTCAAAGAGGGCGATATTGCGGCGGTAGGCTGCATGGTGGATTCGTGCCGCGTGTGCCCCAGTTGCCGTGAAGGACAAGAGCAGTTTTGCGAGAATCTCGCGACCTTCACCTACAACGGGGAAGACAAGCTACTCGGAGGAGTCACCTACGGCGGCTACTCGGAGAGCATTGTGGTGGACGAGGCCTTTGCGTTGCGAGTATCCAAAACACTCGATCTTGCCGCTGCGGCTCCCTTGCTTTGTGCGGGCATCACCACGTATTCGCCACTCCGTCACTGGAATGTTCGAAAGGGACAGAAGGTGGGCGTCGTAGGACTCGGCGGCCTGGGTCACATGGCGGTGAAATTCGCCAAAGCCTTCGGCGCCAATGTCGTGTTGTTTACGACATCCGCGAACAAGACTGCGGACGCGCTGCGACTTGGCGCTCACGAAGTGGTGGTCTCTAAGAATGAAACGGAGATGCAGAAACATCTCGGCAGCTTCGACTTCATCCTAGACACAGTGTCCGCCCAACACAACTTGAATGCCTACCTCGATCTTTTGAAACGGGATGGCACGCTCACGCTCGTGGGAGCACCGGAAGCTCCGCTTCTGGTCGGCGTGTTCAGCCTGCTTTTCAAGCGGCGACAGCTTGCCGGCTCCGTCATCGGCGGTATCCGGGAGACGCAGGAGATGCTGGATTTCTGCGCCGAACATGGCATCACCGCTGACATCGAACTGATTCGCATCCAGCAGATCAACGAAGCCTTCGAACGGCTGCTGAGAAGCGACGTGAAATATCGTTTCGTCATTGATATGGCATCGCTGAAGTAGGCGGATGGCCAACCCTGGGCTGATTTTGCGTAGGGTGGGGCGGTTGCGATAGCTGTCGTTTCGTGACACATCGGATGGGTGGTCCACCCGCCCGTTGACACTCGCGGCCGTGTGGAGTAGCTTCCGGGCCTGAACACTCTCGCGGAGGCGCAGCCATGAAGTCAACCCTCCTCTCGGCGATTCTGCTTGTTTCGTGCGCCGTCGGCGCCCAGGCGCCCGCGACGGCTCCCGTCGCGCTCAAAGACGAGCCGCATCACCATCTACTGTTCGAAAACGACTACGTGCGCGCGTGGGCCTTCGGGATTGCGGGTCACCAGGCGACGCTGCTTCATAATCACGACCTTCCCTATTTGGGCGTTGCGGTCGGCTCCGCCGCCTTCATCAATGCGGTTACCGGAAAACCCGAGGCTCACGCCACGGTGACCGACGGGCAGGTCGGCTACTCCAAGGGCGGCTTCTCTCACGTCGTGCGCACCGAGACCGACGCGCCGGTCCGCAACTTGACGATCGAGTTGCTTCGCCCCCAGGGAGCCGCTCACAATCGCTGCGTGAAAGTCGTCGCCGACAGCCCGCTTGATTGTCCGCAAACAACCGCAAGCCCGCTCGGTGCCGCCACGACGCTCGTCCTCGAAACCGACGAGGTTGCTGTGCAGTCGGGCGAGGTCTCGTCCATTCTCAGAATCGCCGGCGCGGATACGCAGCCCGCGCGGCTGCTCGCCGTACTCGACCAATCCGAACTGAGTGTGGAAATCCCTGGCCAGCCGGCAAAGAAGCTGCTCTCCGGCGAAGCGCTTTGGCTCAGCCCCGGGGCTGCCGCAACCTTCGCGAACTCGAGCGCGCGCGCCACGTCACGCTTTGTCCTCGTCACGTTCAAGGACAGCGGCGCGAAATGATGGGCTCTGATCTTTGATTGTGACGGAACCACTTCGTTTCGGCTCGGTAGGCTGTCGGCCTACCGATCCATGTGGATGACAGAGGAGGATCTCTTTCGCCGTGGATGCCCCGAACAAGCCTAACACGCGTCCAGCCGAGGGCAACTCCGAACTGCATGAACTACGCATCCGTGGCCGAGTGGAGGCCTTCCAGGAGCGCCGCGAACCTGATCGCGGCTTTGGCCTTCGGCCGAAGCGAAGCGTCCCGACCTACGTCGTCATCTGGAACTTTCGTCTGGTCAGGACGGGGCCGGATGGAAAGGCGCTGCCACCCGTGGCTGTCGAGATGCGGGGCCTCGAGCTGGGGAAACCGGCGTTCGAGGGCTCCCTCGTCAATGGTGATGAGGTCGAGGTCGACGCCCCTGGTCATATCCCCGGTGACATCATTCACCCTCTGGAGGTCCGAAACCTCAGCTCGAACTGCGTCGTGCGCGGACGGACCAGGTCAATCGTGTCACGCGTTCTCGCGGGCGTGTTCCTAATAATCGGTCTGGTAATCATTGTGACTGTTGCAGCCTTCATTATCAGCCAGATTAAGAGCCGTTGAGGGCCGGATTCTCAGCGGCCCGCCGAACTCGACTGACAATGGTTGGTGATTCAAGAAATCCTGCCAGGTCGTAAGGCGCGCTTCAATGAGGAGGAAACCGTGGGCAACGAATATGGCGATGGGGGCCTGCCGCCAGGGTAGGGCACCCCAAACCAAGGGTAGGGGTGCCCCAAAAGCCAAGGGTGTACCTCAAACCAACAGTCGGGACACCCAGCACCCAGCTAGCGCGGACGGTCCTGTCGGCGCGGCGGCTCGGGTGAAGGTTCGTTTTTCGGAGGCACCGAGGTTTCCCGCTGTTGCCGCCACTTACCCTGTTTCGTCTCCTCTTCCTTCCACTGTTGTGGGCTCTTGTCCTGGACCGGGGGAGCCGGCCTCACGAGAGGATGCGGCGACGGAGGTGGAGTTGGAGCCGCAGCCGGAGCCGGACGCGGAGGCGCGCTGGTCTCGGCAGGACGGCTGATGGTCCCGTGCTCCGGGCGCACGCCCGGGGCGGGCGTTTGCGGCAAGCGCACGTCCGGGGCGGGTTTCTGCGGCACGTCGGTTCCCGGTGGTGGCAACGGCGGCAGCTTTCCTTGCCGGTCGATTGGACCGCGAGCCGGAGGTTGCGCAGGCTGCTGAGGTTGCTGTGGCTCCTGGACTCGGCGCGATTCCACTTGCTTCTCGGAGAAGGGCGCCGGCTGGGGCGGAGGCGTAGGCCGCCGGGAGATGACCGGGCGGTTCACGACCGTCGGCGGCGGAACGCCACGGGTAGGTCTTCCGGCGCCCCACACGCTGGTCCTGACGGGCGTGGCCGGCGCCTCGCGCGCCAGCGGCGCTTGCTCGATCTCCCGCTGCGAGACCTGCACGGTGTTCCGGGCCACCGGGCGCGCGTTCACGAAAGTATCGTGCGAGACCACGGTGACGGCGTTGCCGACGTGCTGGTTCATATAGGTCACGCGGGCGAGGTTGTTGGTGTTGTAGTTGTTGTAGACGTTGGTGATCCTGGTGACGTTGACCACGGTGTTGGTGGTGTTGATGTTGGTCACGTAAACGCGGCTGACCCGGTACGGGGGAACATAGACTTCGCCGGGCGCCAGCGGGAACCAGGCCACGCCAGGACCGGCAGCGACACGGAAGCCGTCTCCGCCAGCGAACACGACCAACGCCGGCGCATAGACGGGCCGCACCACCACGGGTCCGGGAACCCAGCACCAGAATCCGCCGGCGAACGCCCAGCGTCCGTAGTGGAAGGGAGCAAAGCCCCAGGGTTCATCCTCGACCCAGGTCCAGCCCCAGGGGCGGATCCAGGCCCAGTGGCCGAAGCGATACGGCGCCCATCCCACGGGGACAGCGGCCGGCACCCAGACTGGACCATAGCTGGCGACGTAGCGCCACTGGCCGTAATCGTCAAGGTCTTCATAGCCGGTCATCTCGCGCGAGACGTAATTGGCGGAGTCGGCGCGGTCTTCGCGCAGGTCGCGCTGCGCGGCCCAGGCGGCAAAATTGTCAGCGCGCGGGATCTGCTCGATATCGAAATCGAGCGGGTCGGCGCCGCTGAAGCGGACCTGTTGTCCGGCGAGCACCTGATAATTCTGTCCGCCGCCGGTGGCTTCGGCGCGTCCCTGCCAGACGGTGGTGACGGTCTGGGCGCCCTGCGGATCGACGTCGATGCGGTAATCGCCGGCGCTCAGCGGCGAGAAGGCCAGGTTGGGCGTGTCCACCTCGAAGGAGTCGTCGTCATCGAGGTGGCGGAGGCGAACGATCATGGAGCCTTGCGCGAGGCGGATCTGCGTAACATGGTCGCCGAGTTCGAGCAGCGTGATCTCGGTGTCGCGATCCAGGCGGATTGCGGTGGAGCCGATATGCAGCTCGGCGCGCGCGCCCTCGTCCGCCCAGAGCGTGTCGCCGGTCACCAGCGGGCGGTTGGGGACGGCGGTCACCCAATCCTCATCGCCGGCGGGCTGGAAAGAGACCGGGCCCTGGGAAAAATTCAGCCGTGCCACGCGGCTGGGCGGGTCATCGTCGTCCGCCGCGGCCAGGGGCGGCGCTTGCAACACCAAAGCCAAAAGTGCGAGCGCCAGAGCCCCTGTCAGAAACTGGTAAACGTGCGCCTTCATAATGTCTCCCTGCTGCCAGAGGTGCTGTCTACCATATTAAACACCGGTCCGGGCTGCGAGTTCCTGGTTGTGGGTGATGCCGGGGCGTGGCCTGCGGAGATTTTTTCTTGGTGTGCAGGCAACCCTTTTGCGGGCTGCCTCTCTCTACACCGTCCGCGCCGGCGTCTTCTTGCGGCAGTTATCGCAGATGCCGTAGATCTGGAAGGTATGGCGGGTGGTGAAGTAGTGGTGCTTGCGGCCGATCTCCTGCTCCAGGCGTCCGACCTCGGGGGAGAAGAACTCGACCGAGCTGCCGCAGGCGGTGCAGACCATGTGGTGATGGCTGCGGCGCTGGTACTGGTGCTCGTAGCGGGCGACGCCGTCGTGAAAGGCGACCTCGCTGGCCAGTCCGCAGGCGGCCAGCAGCTTGAGCGTGCGATAGACCGTGGTGATGCCGATGTGCGGGTCTTTCTTTTTCACCAGTCCGTGCAGTTCGTCGGTGGAGAGGTGGTCACGCGTCTCCAGGAAGGTGCGCAGGATGGTGTCGCGCTGGTCGGTCAGCTTCAGCCCCACGCGCTTCAGGTGCGTGTGGAAGATATCCTCAGCCTCGCGCACGGCTTCGCGCGAGATGATGGCGTGATCGTCAATGCGCTTCTGCAACATGTCCCGACGGAGAGGGCGCAAGCATAACACCGCCGCACCGGCGCTGTGCCTACTTCTACTAAGGTAACACCGGCGGGGAAGTCTTTGCTCCGACCCGCCGCCGCGAGCAAGCGCCGTCGCTTGCGTGAGTTCACCCAATCTCAAATTTACAAATTACAAATTTGAAATTGCAAATCCGGACCCGAACCAATCGCGCCAATAATCACGCGTCGCGGGCTGGCTTATCATCCGACCAGAGGGAGACTTATGGGTCAGGATGTCGAGATCAGCTTGGGAGCGGGACGGCTGCTGGGACTGTTCTTCGCACTGGTAGTGATGTGTGGGATCTTCTTTGGGCTGGGATACACGCTGGGACATAGCCAGGGCCCGACGGCCATGACCGCGGAAGCGGCTTCACCGGGAGCGGCGACGAATGCCGCCAAACCCAAAGCCTCGAGCGGCGTAGCGCAAGCCGCCAATGCCGCTCCCGCCAACGACCTCACCTTCTATAAGACGGTCGAGCAGAAGGACGCCAACCCGCAGCTCACGCCGCCCTCGAGTGCGGCCCCGGCCGCAGCGGCGAGCGCGCCGGCGCTGGAGACACCGCGTGCCTCCGCCTACGTGGTGCAAGTGGCGGCGGTGAGCAAGAAGGATGATGCGGAGGCGCTGGTGGGCGCCCTGCGCAAGAAGAACTATCCCGTGTTCCTGGCCGGCAACACGCCGAGCGATTCGCTGTTTCGGGTGCAGGTGGGTCCGTTCAGCGACATCAAGGAAGCGGAAGCCATGCGCGGCAAACTGGCCGGCGAGGGATATAGTCCAATCGTGAAGAAATAGGATTGGTAATTGGTAATTTGTAAAGTTCAGACCCGCTTCCGATTACAAATTACAAATTACCGATTACAAATCCGTATCAAACCTCTGCTCCTTAAACGGGTCCCCGTACATGTGATACCCATTCTGCTCCCAGAAGCCGGCCACGTCGTGGTCGAAGAACTCCAGGCCGCGCACCCACTTCACTGATTTCCAGGCGTAGAGGTGCGGCACGATGAGCCGCAGCGGGTAGCCGTGGTCGGGCGGGAGCGGCTGGCCGTCGTGATGCGTGGCGAACAGGACGTTGTCGCGGTCGAGGTCGGCGAGCGGCACGTTGGCGGTGTATCCCTGGTCGGCGTGGACCAGCACGTAAGCAGCGCGCGGCAGGAGCTTGACGAGCTTGAGCACATCGCGGAAGAGCACGCCCTCCCAGCGGTTGTCGAAGCGGCTCCAGCGCGTGACGCAGTGGAAGTCGCTGGTCACGGTGGATTTCGGCAGGCGGTTGAATTCGTCCCAGGTGGGGCGGACGGGCTGCTCGACCAGCCCGGCGATACGGAAGTCCCAGCGCGCGGGATCGAAGCGCGGCACCGATCCGTATTGCAGCACTGGCCACTTCAGCGTGGCCGCCTGACCCGGCGGCAGACGGCCCGCTTCCATCATCCTGTGCTCAAGTTGCTTGCGTTCGTTGCCTTCGAAAAGCATCGGCCATTGGATGCGTGGAAAGAGAGGAAGTTTCAACTGAGCAATTAGCAGTTAGCAATTGGCAATTAGCCCCTGAAGTATCTTCATGGGAGTAGGGGCCTCGACTCGCGGCGCAAAGACGGCGCCGGTCGCTCGGGATGACAGGCTGCTCGCGGGCTAAGTGCTAACTGCCAATTGCCAAGTGCTATCTCGCGATCGAGGTGAACAGCGGCGATTGCAACAGCGACTGGAACTTTTCGTCGTCGGTCTTGAAGTGGACCAGCAGGTGGTCGCTGCTGTTGTCCACGGTGACGTTGTCCAGCGCTATCTTCTCCGCCCCGGTGGCGTTCATCTTCTTGAACATCATGCCGGCGCGCAGCAGCGAAGACATGGTGGCCGCGCTCATGGAGTCCGAGGTCAGCACGTTGAGATCGAACTTGACTCCGTGGGTGAAGTCCATGGCGTAGCTGGAGCCCAGCAGGCGCTTCCTGACGGTCTCGTAGTCGGCCAAAGCGGAAGCTTCGCCCAGGGTGGAGCGCATCATGTTCTGGGTGCCGGCGGCGTCGAGCACGCTCCACACCGCGCCCGCATCCGCGGAGCGCACCAGGTCGGACATACGGCTGTTGGAGGCCAAGCTCTCGGTGTCGCCGTCGCGCGCGTCCAGCGAGGCCTGAACCGCGCCGTGGTCGCCGAACAGCATGGTGAAGTTGTCCAGGAAGGTGACCTCCATGCCGCTGCCCATGGGGTAGAGAAACGAGGTGTGGTATTTGGTTGGCTTGATCTTCTTGGCGCGCATGCTCTTGATGACCTTGTCGCGGCTGAACTGTCCCTGGGCGAGGCCGATGACGCGCAGCCCCTGGTCCTTGGTGCGGAAGGAAGCGAAGGTCAGCGAGTCCACATCCTTGTCGGGATTGATTCCCACGCCGCGCAGCGCCGACTCCAGGGCCTTCAGATTCTCGGGCAGCACCTTCGCCTTCAGCGCCAGGGCGGTGGGCGAATCCGCGAGCTGACGGTAATCCACGGTGATGATCTGCTGCACCTCGGACGGAATCACCGTGCCGGCAGCCGTGCCCAGCGCCGCCCCCCAGCCGGGGACGGCAAGCAATACCATAAGTATGACGATCAGAGACGCAGTGCGCTTCATAGCAGACCTCATTCGCGGAGCAATATCCACCAAGATGTCGGCGCGGCAGCTTTGGTTGGTCCGGCAGCGCCTGCGCCAGCCAACAGAGTACAACATTTCGGGGAAATCGGGACATCGGATGATCGGATCATCGGGCCATCGAACGCTTGGGATTTGACGCCGAGACGACGAGGCCTTGTTCTGATTTCCTCCGCTGGGCGTCCTCGGCGACCTGATGATAGTCCTTTCTAAGCTTTCAGCGCCGCCGTCCGGCTGCGCACCTCGCCCACGAATACCGCGTCTTTCAAATCTCCCAGATTGATCTCCACGTTGGCCAGTGCGCCGGTCAGGGCGGCCTGGGCTAGGGCGGCAGCGACGGTCAGGTCGGAGGCCATCTTGGGATTGGTGATGGGCTTGAGCGCCTCGACGATCCGTGCCACTTCCCGCGCCCGCTCGGCCACGCCCAGTGGCACGTTGGTGGCGCCTTTCAGAGCTTCGGCAATGATGCCATCCCCGGCGGCGGTCTTGGCTTTGTAGGCTTTCATCACGGCTTCGTAGGAGGCCGCGTCGGCGTCGATGGCGGCCTTGAATTCCTCGCGCAGGGTGGCCAGGCGCGCGATGGCGTCGCTCAGCTCGCGCTCGAACTGCACGTAATTCTTCTTGCCGCGCGACATGCCGGCAACCATCGAGGCGAGCGCGGCGGCCATGGCGCCGGCTGCCGCCGAAGCGCTGCCGCCGCCTGGTGTAGCCGTGGGCGCCGCGAGCTGCTCGACGAAGGGCTCGACCCCGGCGCGCAGCCCGCCCACCGCCATCTTGCCTCCCATGATGGCCTGCAAACGATTCTCGAGGATCAGCGAAGAATCGAAGTTCTCGATCTGCAAAAACCACTCGGAGGCCATTTCCAGAGCTTTCTTCGGGATGAGCCCGACGATCTCGCTGAAGGCGGGCATCACCCCGTAGCGCGCGGCTTCCCGGCGGACGTACTCGAAGACGCGGGCGATGGGTGTCTGCTCGAAGTCGGTGAGGTTCATCGAGACCTGCGCCAGGCCGCGCACAGGGAAGCCTGCGGCCTTCACGTAGCGCAGCCCGCCATTCGAGAAGCGCACCGCTTTGGCGACCTGCTTGGCGATCTCGACGTCGGCGCTGTTGAGATAGATGTTGTAGGCGATGAGGAACTTGCGCGCGCCCACCACGGTCGCGCCCGCGGTGGGATGGATGCGCGGATCGCCGAAGTCAGGCCGTCGCTTAGGGTTAGTGGCGATTTCTTCGCGCAATCCTTCAAATTGTCCGCGACGAATGTTTTCCAGGTTCTGGCGCTCGGGCGTGGTGGCCGCGGCCTCGTAAAGATAGACCGGGATCTGGTAGCGCTTCCAAATCTCTTCGCCGACGTGGCGGGCGATGGTCACGCAATCCTCGAGCGCCAGTCCTTCGATGGGCACGAAGGGGATGACGTCGGCGGCGCCCAGGCGCGGGTGTGCGCCCTGGTGTTTGGTGAGGTCGATCAACTCGGCGGCGCGGCCGACGCCGCGGATGGCGGCCTCGGCGATGGACTCGCGGTCGCCCACCAGGGTGATGACCGAGCGGTTGTGGTCGGCATCCATCTCGCGGTCAAGCAGGTAGACGCCCGGCATCTTCATGGCCTCGATGATGGCGTCCACCTTGGCCCGGTCGCGGCCTTCGGAAAAGTTGGGAACACATTCAACGAGCGTGGACATAGCAGGGGAAGGATAATGGAGATTGGGTCATTGAGTCATTGGGTCATTGAGTCATTGGGTGATTGGGTAATTGGGTAAGTTGGTAATTGGGGAACTTGAAAAGCGGCGACCCGCCGACTTTCCTGAAACTTCACCGCCTGCTCTTGCAACTAATACTCGACCATGCGCGCTGTCATCATCACTCGTCCGGGCGGGCCGGAAGTGCTTGAGGTCCGCGAAGTCCCAACGCCCACGCCTGCCGCCGACCAGGTCCTGGTCCGCGTGCATGCCGCCGGCCTCAATCGCGCCGACATCCTGCAGCGTCGCGGACACTACCCTGCGCCGCCAGGCTCCCCACAGGACATCCCCGGCATGGAGTTCGCCGGCGAGATCGCCAACCTCGGGCCGGAAGCCAGGCTGTGGCAGAAGGGGCAACGCGTCTTCGGCATCGCCGCCGCCGGCTGCTATGCCGAGTACCTCGTCGCGCACGAGCGCGCGCTGGCCGAGATTCCGGCGAACCTCAACTGGATCGAAGCCGGCTCCATCCCGGAGGTGTTCATCACCGCGCACGACGCGCTGTGGAAGCAGGCGGAACTGCGGCCGTCGGAAACGGTGCTCATTCACGCCGTGGGCAGTGGCGTAGGGATTGCCGCGGTGCAGCTGGCCCGGGCGATGAACGCCATCCCCTACGGCACGTCGCGCACCGCCGACAAGCTCGAGCGCGCCCGCAAGCTGGGTATGGAAGACGGCGTCGCGCTCGACGCCTCGCTTTCGGCGCTCGCCCCGGCGGTCGAGCGCTGGACTGCAAAGCGCGGCGTGGACGTCGTGCTCGATTGCGTGGGCGGGCCTTACGTCACGGCCAGCGTGCGAGCGCTGGCGCCGCTGGGGCGGCTGATCATGATCTCGCAATCCGCCGGGCCCACCGCCGAACTCGACCTGCGCGCGGTCATGCCCAGGCGCCTGACGCTGCGCGGCACCACGCTGCGCATGCGTCCGCTGGAAGAGAAGATCACGGCCACGCGTGCCTTCGCCAGCGAAGTGGTGCCGCTATTCGCTCGCGGCGTGCTGCGCACCATCATCGACAGCGAATATCCCCTCGACCAGGTGCAGGCCGCCCACGCGCGCCTGGAATCGAACGAGACGTTTGGGAAAGTGGTGCTGCGAATGTAGCCGGAAAGGAAAGCCGCAGAGGATCCAGAGGACGCCAAGGTGGTTTGAAAACGGAGGCGACCGCCTGCTTTTTCTGGGTGGAAGCGCAGGGCTTCAGCCCTGCGGATGCCACGCAAAAGGAAAACACGCGCTTTAGCGCTGGTTGGAGCAACTGCAGATCCCTCGCTCGCGCTCCGTTCGCAAGCTTACGTCGCGTCTTGCTCGGGATGACAATTCATAGAGTGTCGTTACGAAGCAGCTAAAGCTGCGCCCTTCCGAAAACATCCCCACATTCCGTCTTCCAGGAGGTTGAGATGCAGCCTGCTGCGTCTCTACAAATGGCGAGGAAATACGCCCGTGTCGCTGGGCGACTGAATTAAGGCATAATGCGCGGCACTGGTCAGGAGGTGTTTCATGGCAACGAGGAAGATGGCTTGCGCGCTGGTGGTGCTGATAGGGTTTTGGGCACAGCTCAGTCTGGCACAGCAGACCGGTTCGAAGCCGGGCGGCGGGAAAGTCCGGACTTACTATGTCGCCGCCGACGAAGTGGAGTGGGACTACGCGCCGGACGGTATCGATCGCATGACGGGCAAGCCGTTCGCCGGATACGCCAAAATCCATACCGAGCGTGGGCCACACCGCATCGGCACCAAGTATCTCAAGGCCTGCTATCGGGAATATACCGACGAAAGTTTCCAGAAGCTGAAGCCGCGCCGGCCGGAAAACGCTTATCTGGGCATTGTGGGCCCCGTCCTGCACGCTGAGGTTGGGGACACGATCAACGTCGTATTCAAAAACAACGCCACCCACCCCTACAGCATGCACCCGCATGGTGTGGCGTATGAGAAATCGTCAGAGGGAACGGCCTACGGGGGAGTGCCCTGGGAGGAGACGGGTGTGGTCGCGCCCGGCAAGACTCATACCTACATCTGGGAAGTCGTAGACCGGTCGGGTCCGCGCCCCAGCGATCCCAGTTCTGTGGTCTGGCTCTACCATTCCCATGTTGACGAGCCCAAGGACGTCAACGCCGGGCTCATTGGGGCCATCGTGATCACGCGGCACGGCATGGCGCGCGCCGATGGCACGCCCAAAGACGTGGACCGCGAACTGGTAGGCTTGTTCATGGCCTTCAACGAGAGCCAAAGTTGGTATCTCGAGCACAACATCGAAACCTACACTGGCGATCCTAAAGGAACCAAGACGGACGACATCATGCCTGTGGATGGCTCGGGCCACTACTTTCTGACCGGCAGCGGCTTCGGCGACACCACCATCAAATGGTCGATCAATGGCTACATCTTTGGAGACATGCCCATGATGACCATGAAGCGGGGCCAGCACGTGCGCTGGTACCTGGTGACCATCGGCGATGGGTTCAATTTCCACACCCCGCATTGGCACGGCAACGTGGTGACCACAGGCGGCGAGACCACCGACGTGCTCTCCATTTCGCCGGCTCAGATGCTCACCGCGGACATGGTGCCGGACAAAGCCGGCATGTGGATGTTTCATTGCCATGTGAGCGATCACATGGCGGCAGGCATGATGACGCATTACGAAGTGGTGCCGTGAAGGGAGTGCTGCGGGCACAGCCTCTCCTGCTCAATGTCCCTGGCCCTTCACCACCACTCCGCTCGCCATCACGAAGCGGACGCGCCCCATCTCGCCGATCTCTTTCAACGGGTCGCCTTCGACGGCGATCACGTCCGCGAACTTGCCGGCTTCGATCGAGCCCGTCTGCTCCTGCCAGCCCAGCAGCGTGGCGGCGTTCACCGTGGCCGCCTGGATCGCCTGAAGCGGCGACATGCCTCCGCGCACCAGCGCCTCGAATTCATGCGGCAGCATCTCCGGATCGTCATCGAGGCCGAAGGCGATCTTCAAGCGATACTTTAAGGCCAGCGCGAAGGCGCCGGGCTGGAACTTCATGATGGCTTTCACCTTCTCCAGCGTGATCGCTTCCTGGCCGTGGGTCACGCCCAGCTCCAGGCTGTGCTGGAAGGTATAGAGCGTAGGCACCAGCCAAGTGCCTTTCTCGGCCATGAGGCGCGCGCCTTCTTCGTCGAGCACGGTGCCGTGCTCGATGCTGTCCACGCCCGCGCTCACCGCCGCCTTGATGCCCTCGGCGCCTTCGGCGTGCGCCATCACCCGCTTGCCGGCGCGATGGGCATCTTCGACAGCCTTCGCCATTTGCTCCTGGCTCAGTTCCTGACGGTTGAAGTCGCTCATGGGATCGCCCACGCCGCCGGTGGCCATCAGCTTGATCCAGTCGGCCCCGTATTTGATGTCGTAACGCACCGCCGTCGGGATCTGGCTGACGTCGTCGGCCAGGTTGGTGCGTCGCGGCAGCGCCTGGTCGGGACCGAGGACATCGGCATCCCCGTGGCCGCCGGTCACCGAGATGCAGCGGCCCGCCGAGGCCATGCGCGGCCCGCGGATCAGCCCTCGTCGTATGCCGTCGCGCAAGGCGAGCTGTCCGTAGCCGGGATCGTTCTCACAAGCGTCGCGCAGCCCGGTGAAGCCGTGGTCGAGCCAGGTCTAGAGATTGTGCACGCCCCACACCGTTCCCAGGGCGGAGGAGTTGCGCAAGTCGCGCATGGGCGAGTAGTCCTTGGGGTTGCCCAGAACGTGGTTGTGGCAGTCGATCAGCCCGGGCAGCACGGTCGATAGGCTGAGGTCGATGACGGCGGCATCCTTGGGGGCGTGCGCTTGAACCTCGGCCAGCGCCCCGACCTCCTTGATGCGCTCGCCCTCAATGAGCACGCCCTGATCGCTGCGATACGTCCCCGCCCGCACGTCCAGCAGACGCCCGGCCTTGATCAGAATGATTTTCGGCGGAGCAGGCTTGTCCTCGGCCAACCCCGCGATGGAAAGCGCCATCGACAGAACCACGATGAACCCAATACGCATGAGTCCCCTCAGAAGTGGATTGACAAAGGCGAAAGTATACAGGTGGGAGCAAGCGGGCCCGCACTATCAGGATAGCTTGGTTCTCATCAGGTAATACACGAGCGGCCCGGCCGCCACCAGGGTCAGGCCGAGCAGCAGTCCGCGGGTCAGACCCTGGTCGGCGACGTTGCGCGCCATGGCCGCACCCAGCAGCAATGTCGGAGGCATAGCCACCAGCACCGCGCCCACCGGCCCGCCGGGCACGCGGAAGGGACGCGGCATCGCGGGCTCGCGCACCCGCAGCACGATAAGCGCGACGAACTCCAGCACGATGCTGAGCCCGGCCAGCATGACGTCGAGTTCGACAAGGCGCTCGCCAAGGGCGCCAGCAGCAGTATTCCCACGACTACTGATCCGGTTCCCACCGACTTTGCCCCGGCCAGGTTCCACAGCACGCACACAGCGACGACCCCGACGCCCACAGCCAGGGCTACGTGCGAATCGCTCATGCGCGGCCAGATCCGTCCGAGATACAAGATGAACAGGGTAGGGTAGAGCGCCATGTCGAAAATGCTGGCGGTCAGCGAGAGCCACGCCTCCTGGAATCCCCAGAACGGGCCCATCGCCCGCCGCACCCACTCGTAATATCCGCCCTCTTCCGGAATGGTGCTGGCCAGTTCGCCCACCATCAGCGCGGTGGGCAGCGCCCAGAGCAACGGCGTAATCGCCAGCACCAGGAGCGCCCGGCCGTAGCCCGCGCTCTGCACCAGATCTTCCAGGCCATAGGGTCCGCCCGAGACCATGAAGTAGGTCGCCGCCACCAACGGGAGGAGCGTCAGCTTACGGCGCGCCATGGGAGGCATTCTCGCCACGGCGCGCAGCATATCATCCATGTTGGTGAGTCTCTGTTGTACAATGCCGCGGCTTCGCTACTTTTCCGGGGGTAAGAATGTCACTGAAGAAGGTGTTTGGGAAGACGATGTTGTGCGCGATGCTGGGTGCATCGTTATTGGCTGGAGTGGCGACGCCCGCCCGCGCCGACCGCGATGACAAGTGCCGCAATGACATCCGCAAGGCCGAGGAGAATTTGGAGAAGGCCGTCCGCAAACACGGCGAGCGCAGCAAGCAGGCGCAGCAGCGCCGTCGGAAGCTCGAAGAAGTCCGCGAGCGCTGTCACTGGCGCGACCACGAGCACGACCGCCATTAGTCCAGCCTTCAGCCGCTTCGTCTGTAACTGCACCTGGGGACGGCTGCAGCAGCCGTCCCTTTAGCTTCAGTAATTGGCGGCGGCCTCGGGAGAGTGGCCACGCTTGTAGACGAGCATGGTGCGCTCGAATTCCATCACCAGCTTGCCATCCTGATTGAAGCCGCGGGTGTGTACGGTCACGAGGCCTTGCCCCGGCCGGCTCCTGGATTCCCGTTTGGCCAGTACCTTGGATTCCGCGTAGAGCGTGTCCCCGGCAAAGACCGGATGCGTGCACTTGACTTTGTCCCATCCGAGATTGGCCACCACCTTGGCGCTGACGCTGTGCACACTCATGCCCGTGAGGATGGAAAACGTGATGGTGCTGTCCACCAGGCAGCGCTTCCACTCGGTATGGGCGGCATAGGCGGCGTCGAAGTGGAGTTGCTGCGAGTTCATGGTCAGCAGGCAGCCCCAGATGTTGTCGGTCTCGGTGATGGTCCGCCCGGGACGATGCTCGAAGATGTCGCCGACCTCCAGCTCCTCGTAGTAGAGGCCGTAGGTCTCACGGTAACGCTTCCGCCCCACCTTCTTGTACATGGGAACCAATTTCTTCATAGACGACTCCTGTTAGCGCGGCGGCAATAGTACCAAGTACCAAGTACCGAGTTCAGCGCGTTTGCCCGGTACTCGGTACTCGGCACTCGGTACTCCCTGTGCTATGCTGCGCGAAAAGGCGAGGGGAAGAGTGCTGCGGGAGCTGCGGGTCGAGAACTACGCCGTCATTGACAATGTCGCAGTCGAATTCGCGCCAGGGCTGAACCTGCTGACGGGCGAGACCGGGGCAGGGAAGTCCATCCTGATCGACGCCCTGGCGCTGCTCCTGGGAGAAAAGTCGTCGTCCGAGATGGTCCGCCACGGAGCCGAGAAGGCGGTCGTGTCGGCGGTATTCGAGGCCGAAGGCGCGGCCATGAAGGTGCTCGACGCCAACGGCATCGACGGCGCCGAGGGCGAGATCATCCTGCGGCGGGAGATCGCGGCCGGTGGCAAGAACCGCGTGTTCGTCAACAACCAGCCGGCCACGGTGGCGGTGCTGAAGCAACTGGCGCCGCACCTGGCGGCGGTGCACGCGCAGATGGAGTCGCTGCTGGCGTTCGACGCGGCGGCGCGATTGGAAATGCTCGACACTTTCGCGGGCGCGGAGACGGGCTTGACCGAGCAGGCGCACCAGACGTGGCGCGGGCTGAGGGAGCGGATTGCCGACCTCGAGCGCGACGAGCAGGATCGCCTGCGGCTGGTGGACCTGTGGAGCTTCCAGAAAAAAGAGATCGAGCAGGCCAAGCTCACGCCCGCTGAAGACGAGCATCTGGAGGCCGAGAAGCGCGTGCTGGCCAACTCCGAGAAGATCTATGCCGCGGCCATGGGCGCGTATGACGCGCTGTACGAAGGTAACGCGGCTGCGGCCACGTCGCTGCGCGCGGCAGCGCGGCACCTGGAAGAACTCTCGCGATACGATGCGAAGTTCCAGGAGGCGCAGGCGGCCGTGGAGTCGGCCCGCCTCGTAGTCGAGGACGTCGGCATGACAGTGCGCGACTACGGCGAGCGCGTCGAGGCGTCGCCGGAGCGGCTGGAGAAAATCGAAGATCGGCTGGCGCTGCTCGACCGCTTGAAGCGCAAGTACGGCGCGACCCTCACGGATGTAATCGCGTACGGCGAAGAAGTCGCGCGCAAGCTGGATGAAGTCGAGAATCGCGACGAGGTGCTCAAGAAATTGCGCCAGGACTTGGCGAGTGCGGGCGCGGACTATCTGGAGGCGGCACGGGCGCTCTCGCGCAGGCGCTACCAGGGGGCACGGAAACTCGAGAAGCTGGTGGAGGCTGAACTCGAAGAGCTGGCCATGAAGGGCCGCTTCAAGGTCGAGGTGAGCGGCTCGGACGAGCCGGAGAACTGGTCCGCGGCGGGCTTCGACCGCGTCTCATACCTGATCGCAACCAATCCCGGCGAGCCGTTTCGTCCGGCGGAGCAGATCGCCTCCGGCGGCGAACTCTCGCGGGTGATGCTGGCACTAAAGGTGAGCGTGGAAAGCGGTGGAACCGCGGCGAAAAAGCGCGAGCGCACGCTGGTGTTCGATGAGATTGACACCGGCATTGGGGGGCGGGCGGCGGAAGCGGTGGGCAAGAAGCTGAGGGCGCTGGCGCGGGCGCACCAGGTGGTCTGCATCACGCACCTGCCGCAGATCGCGGCCTTCGCCGACCATCATTATCTGATCGAGAAGCGGGAAGCAGGCGGGCGTTCGCGCACCACGGTGCGGCGCCTCAACGACGACGACCGGCGGGAGGAGATCGCGCGCATGCTCAGCGGCGCGCGACTGACGGAAACATCCAGGAAGCACGCGGAGGCGATGCTGAGCCGCCGCAGTTAACGTAGCACTTGTGGATCCCCGGCCACGGAGCAAATCCTCACACGCAGGGCTATGCCAACCAAACTAACCTCGGCGCAGCTCAAGATCATCGGCATCGCCGTAGCCGTGGCGGTCTTGTCGCTCGGCATCAGCCTCAGGTACTTCCGGCGTACCTTTCCAGAAGCCAGCCTTGACCTTCGCGTGGATCGCGGAGAATCGGAGGCCATCGCGCTGAAGTTTCTGGCGGACCACGGCTTGCGGCTCGACGGCTATCGTCACACCGCCATCTTCACTTATGACGATGATGCCAAGCTCTACCTGGAGCGAACGCTCGGCCTGGAGCGCATGAATCAACTGACGGGAGGCCCCGTCCACCTGTGGCGTTGGTCGCATCGCTGGTTCAAACCGCAACAGCAGGAGGAATTCGGTGTCGACGTGACTCCGGCCGGGCAGGTGGCCCGATTCAGCCACCAGCGGCCGGAAAACCAGGCCGGGAAGGACCTCGATGCCGCCAGCGCTCGCGCAATCGCGGAAGGTTTCCTGAGTCACACCATGCACCGCGATATGAGCGACCTGGAGTTTCTGGAATCAGAAAGCAACCGGCGGCCCGCCCGCACCGATTACGGCTTCACCTGGAAACAAAAGAGCGTCGATCTGCGGGAAGGAAGTTTGCGCATCTCGGTCGGGATCGATGGGGACCAGGTCTCTTCCTATGCGGAGTTCGTCCAGGTTCCCGAACAATGGAGCCGTGACTACGAAAAACTCCGCTCACGCAATAGTTCGGCGCAGACGGTCGACGAGGTGTTCTTCTTTCTTCTGACCGCTGCGATGGTAGTGATGTTGATCGTGCGCCTGCGGGACCATGACGTACCGGTGCGGACAGCCTCCGGTTTCGCTCTGGTTGGGGCGATCCTGTATTTCCTGAGCCGGATCAACAATTTTCCTCTTGCCGAATCTTCCTATCGCACAACCGACTCTTATTCCAGCTTCGTAGCGAGATATTTTACCGTCAGCACCCTGGCTGCTCTGGGTGTGGCGGCGTTCATCTTTTTCCTGGTGGCAGCGGCGGAGCCTGAATACCGGCAATCATT
>DASQGF010000075.1:0-19564 GCA_035632755.1 Terriglobales bacterium | reverse complement strand
GTGGAGTGGATAGACCAGCGTCCGTGCGGAGTATTCCAGTAGAGGGGGAATTTCTCCTCGACAGGCTCCTTGAAAGTTGGGAGGGCTTCGCCTAACTCGATGTACCAGGGATGATCGATGTAGAACTGCTGCCGCCCGGTGAGGGTGCGCCACGGACGCTTCTTCTCCAACTGGTGCTTGAACGGGGTGTAGGCGATGCCGTCTTCGATGTCGCTGTTCCACGACTCAGGGTCAGTGGCGACGAAGCGGTGTGGCTTCTCCTGCAACTGCTGGTAGGTCATGCCTTTGGTCTCAACCGCGTTGGCTAGGATGAAGTTGGCTGCTTGCTCGTCGGTGAGGATGGTTCCTTTGCCCGTCCAGTCGTGCGCCAGTTGAGTGAAGTCGCGGTTCCAGTTAAACGCATCGTCGCGGAAGGGCTTGAGACCCTTCTTCGAGGCCAGGTCGGCCATCTTTTCGGCCAGGGCGTGGAAAATGTCCCAGTCCGTCTTGCTCTCGAACAAGGGTTCAAGAGCTTTGCCGAAGGGATGGATGTAGCTGTGGCAATCGGTGGTGTTGATGTCCACCTTTTCGTAGTAGCTGGCGGCGGGCAGCACGACGTCGGAGTAGAGCGCCGTGGTGTCCATGCGGTAGTTGATGTCCACGATAAGGTCGAGATCGCGCCACAGCGATGACTCCAAAATCTCGTTGCCCTTCGCCTGATTGAGATAGTTGGCGCGCCATACCACGAAGGCGCGCGGCTTGCGGCCGCCCTTGGGCCACAGCTGCATCCACCCGTTCTTCACCGATTCCTGGATGTACCAGTCGATGGGCTTGCCGTTGTAGAGGTGCGGATCCTTGCTGGTGGAGTGGACATAGCTCCACAGCGTGGTGTTCTGGAAGCGTTGCTTCTTGCGCCCTTCGGGGAAGGCGAGCTGGAAGAACCCGTGCTCCGGCCAGATGCGCTCCTGGCCCACATAATGGTTGAACCCACCGCCGTTCTTGCCGATGTTGCCGGTAAGCGCAACCAGCAGCATGAACGAGCGGTTGATCAGATCATTGTGGAACCAGTGGTTCGTCCCCGCGCCGTGGATGATCATCGCGGGTTTGCGTGTCCCTAATTCCCTGGCGAACAGCTCGATCTCGTGCGCCGGAAGTCCGGTGCGCGCCGCGACCTTCTCCAGCGTGTACTGGGCCAGCTCTTTCTTGAGCATCTCAAAAACGGTGGTGACCTCGACAGTCTTCCCATCCGCGAGCTGCACGCTGAAGCTGCCGGTCAGAGCCGGATCGACGCCGTTGAGCTGGATCGTCTTCTGATCCGATCCCATCGATCCGGGGGCAGGCACGGCGCGCTGCTGTCGCGCGTCCCAGAAGCAGAAGACATCTTCTTTTCCTTTAGGCTCGAGGTCCGATTGGCGCAGGAAACGCTTGGTTCCCGCGATCACCAGCAACGGCAGATCGGTCTGCTCTTTCACGTAGGGAACATCGATCAGGTTTTGATCGATCAGCAGCTTGGCCACGCCGAGGGCAAGAATGCCATCTGTGCCCGGATTGATCTGGAAGTAGAGATCAGCGTGCGTTGCGCTGGCGTTGTAGTCGGGTGAGATACAGACGATCTTGGCGCCGTTGTAGCGAGCTTCGTAGGCGAAGTGCGCGTCGGGAATGCGCGTCTGCGAAATGTTCGAACCCCACAGCTCGATGTACTTGGAGTTGAACCAGTCGGCGCACTCGCAGGCCTCGGTCTGCACCCCCCAGGTAAGCGGCTCGCCCGGCGGCAGGTCGCAATACCAGTCATAGAAGGAAAGGAACACTCCCCCGATGTAATGCGCCAGGCGCGACCCGGCGCAGAAGCTCACGGGGCTCATGGCCGGGATCACGCTGAAGAAGGTGTTGGTATCCGGCCCGTGGTTGTAGACGTTGTCGAGCAGCTTCCCGGCGACCAGCGTAAGAGCTTCGTCCCAGGTGGCACGCCGCCATTTGCCCTCGCCGCGCTCCCCGGTGCGGATCAGTGGATACCGTAACCTCTGCGGGCTGTACACATATTCGACGAAGCAGCCGCCCTTCTGGCACCCGCGCGGGTTGTAATCCGGCAGATCCTGGCTGATGCGGGGATAATCCGCCGCCTGTTCTTCGCGTACCATCACGCCGTTGCGGACATAGACTTTCCATGAGCAGGAACCCGTGCAGTTGGCAGAGTGCGTCGAGCGAACCACCCTGTCCCAGGTCCATATCTTGCGGTAGAAGTCCTCCCAGCCGCGGTAGGGATAACTGCGGAGAGGGTCGAAGTCGCCCACGAGCGTGGTAAGAACCGGCTTCTCTTTGCGCGAGCAGCCAGGGATCGCCAGTGCCGCGGCCGTCATAGCGGCGGTCTGGATGAAGTTGCGCCGCGACCACTTTTCGTTCGTCTGGTCCTTATCACTCATGGTCTACCTCCGGACACAGGAATCGCGTTCTTCGCAACCGCCTTCTCTCGCTTGTGCTCGCCGAAGGTCCGCACGTAGGCCAGAACATCGGCCACGTCCTGGTCGGCGAACGCCGGTGCGTCGGGTCGTTCAAAGGCGGGCATGGCGGTCCCCTGCCGTCCCTTGCGGATGGTGTGAATGATGAACTCGTCTGTCGCCGCTTTTTGAAAGACCGGATTGCCGATCTCCGGCGCTGTTCCCCCACGGCCGTCCATGCCGTGACAGCCCGCGCAGTTACGGAGGAACAGCGTCAGGCCCCGGGTCGAGTCGCCCGCCAGCGTGAGGGGCGATATCTTCTCGACCGCCGGCGCCCCGGCTCGCAGGTACCCGGTGACCGCTGTGATCTCCTCCGGCAGCAGGCCGCCAGCCTGCTTGTCCCAAGCGGGCATCTGGGTGCCCGGTCGGCCGTGCTGGATGTTACTGGCCAGATATTCCGGGCTCGCGGTCGCGATCAAAGAAACACCGCGAATGGCGGGGATGAAGCGCTTGAAGGTCTTGTCCCAGCGGCTGTAGGTGCCGTTGCCATGGCAGGCAGCGCAGTATTGCCGATAGACCTGCTCGCCGGAGAGCGGCGTCGGATGTAGCGCACGGTATTTCTGCTCGATCATGTCCGGGGCGAGATAACTCTCGGGCACATCGCGCTTCCACTGCGAGAGCATGTAAACCGTCAGCGCCAGCGCTTCCTGCCGGGTCACAGTCGGATTACGCATCTGGCTGCCGGCAACTAGGCCCGCGGGATCGCGGAAGTGCGCTTCTTGCCACCTCCAGGTGGTGTGGGGTGGCTGAAGATTGCTCATGATGAGCTGGTGACGCGTCTTGGCGCCTTCGCTGTCGAGCGCTGGTCCCAACGCGCCCCCGCGTCCTGCAAGTTTGTGGCAGGAGCCGCAACTCTTCTCCTGGTAAAGCTTCATGCCGGTGAGCAGCAGTGGGATTTGTGCCACAGGCAACTTCTCCGCGTCGTGACAGGTAGCGCAGGTGGCCTGCGTCATCTCCGGCGGCAGCAGGGGATAGTCCCAGTAGGCGTCATCAGCCTTTGCATCGCGAAACGTGGTCGCCGGTCCCTGCCCGTGATGGCAGACGGTGCATCCGAAGCGATCGACAGGATGGATATCGAGGACGCCCGCGGGGTGGACACGGTGGGGCAACGCGACATCCGTCATTCTGGGATCGTCAATCCCGTTGTGACAGGTGACGCAGCGGTCCACCGTCCCCAGCGCCGGCAGGCTGACCTGCTTCAGCTCAATGCGGAACTTGGCCAGCAGTTCGCGTCCGCGGTCATCCTTCGCTTTTTGCCGGAGGATCTCGCGGTACTGGCGCTGCACGCCACTCCATTGCGCCAGGTAGTTCTCGTGTACGGCGGCGCCCACCAGATAAACGATGGTGAGAACACTGGCCCCGAGCAGGATCCAACGATAGATGCGCGAGGGGTCCTTCATCGCATCCCCTCCTAATGCACCGGCCACTGCGAGAGCCACCAGTAGAAATGCCAGTTCGGCCCTCGGTGCACGGTGGCGAAATAGGTCAGAATCGTGAAACCGACCAGGAAACAGGTAAAGAGCGCGACGGCCGCCAGACGCACGGAGTCTTTGCGCTTCAGCACCAGCAGCGACCAGGCCGCGAAGATAAGCACCAGCAGCGAGCCTGGGTTGAAGATGATGATCCACAACTGGTGCACCTCCGGAACCCAGTTGCGCAACCACCCGAAGTTCACAGTGAAGACCAGCGTGCCGACGGTCACGAGCACGGCGAATAGAAGCGAGTTGCGGAAGACGGATTTCTCCCCCGCAGTGCCGAACCATGTGCCTTCACCGCCGGACCTGCGGTCGAGGAATGGAATGAGGGCAAGCCCTACGACGACAATCAACGGAATCAACAGGCCGCCAGTGAACGCGGAATACGAAACCAGCTCCTGGATTCCCAGGAAGTACCAGGGCGCCTTCGCAGGATTTTCCGGAATGGCAGGATTGGCCAGTTCCTTAAGCGGCGCGTCCCAGTAGAAGGAGAGCACGAGGGTTGTCGCCACGGTGATCATGAACACGGCGAGTTCCGCCCAGAACAGGTGCGGCCAACTCATGACCGTATTTTCCGGCCCGCGGTTCACGGTTGGACGCTGGCCTTTCACCAGGGCCATCAAACCGTAGGTCTTGGTCGGAATGGGCTGGAAAACGGTACGATGGGCCCCGCCCCATTCCGCCGGGCCTCCCATTGGGTCCTCGGGACGCGCCAGGCCGCCATCTTTGCGAATTCGCCAGAAGTGCACGCTGAGCAGAGTCACCAGCGCCAGCGGCAGCAGGAACACGTGCAGCACATAGAACCGGATCAGCGCGTCCTGGCCGACGTAGTTGGCGCCCAGGAGCAGCCGTTTCTGGAAACCGCCCGGGTCGAGCCAGCGCGTGATGCCGAGTGCGTCGGTCAGTTCACGGGGCGAGTTGGCGATATTGGACCCGATGGTGATCGCCCAGTACGCAAGCTGGTCCCAGGGCAGCAGGTATCCGGTAAAGCTGAGGGCCAAGGTCATGACCAGCAGCCCCAATCCAACCAGCCAGTTGAATTCTCGTGGCTTCTTGTAGCTGCCGGTGAAGAACACCCGCGCCATGTGCAAGAGCACGGTCAGGACCATCAGCTGGGCCGCCCAGCGATGAATGTTGCGGATGAAACGTCCCGTGTAGACCGTGAAGTGAATGTCCTTGATCGACTGGTAGGCGAGGTCGGTGGAAGGTTTGTAGTAGACCATCAGCAGAAGGCCGGTGACCACCGTGATCAGGAACGTGCCGGTCGCCATCAGACCCAAGCCGAAGGTGAGCGTGGGAGTGAGAGTGCGCATGTGGACGCGCACGCTGTGAATGTGCAGAAACAGGTTATGGAAGGTGGCCTGCGACTCTTCGCGCTCGGATTCCGGCGTCTTGCCCAGACGGAACCAGGCATCCTTCACCGTGTGTGGCAGGTCATGCAGGTTGCGAATGAATTCTCGAGTCGCGGTCGCCACGGTTCGCCTCCTACACGCGGTAACGCGTGCCTTCGGGTACCTCGTTGTCGGCATTGATCACGAGCTGGCCATCGGCGGCACGGCTTATTTCCAGCCACGGCAGCGGGCGCGGCGCTGGACCGCCCACCACTTTTCCGCGATCATCGAAACGTGATCCGTGGCAGGGACAGGCAAACCCCTGCTTGGCGCGCGAGACAATGCATCCCAGGTGGGTGCAGGTGGTCGAGATCGCGTAGAAACCGTCGTCGTCACGGAACAGCACCAGGTTCGCATCGGAGAAGAGGGTTTCGCTGCCGGGCGTGAACTGCTCCGGCGCGCCCGGCTTGAAGCGCCGGACCGGCCCGGGCAGTACCGCGGGGTTCGGCAGTCGGAACAGCCCCGCCGCCGCGGTGCCGACCGCGGCGAAGAAGCTGCCCAGCGACGCAATGCTGAGAAAACTGCGCCGAGTTACGCGGGGTGGGTCGAGACGGGACATGGCTTCCACTCCTTGGCGAAACTGAATCGCTCCATTGTGATGGCGGTCGTGGGACACCGTTCGGCGCACAGGCCGCAGCGGATACAGCGTTCTTCATCCTTGATAATGGCGGAAAGATCGGACACATCGAGGTCCAGCGAACCCACGGCCGCCTGCAGTTCAGGCGTGGGCGCGATCCGATCGAAAGACACCAGCTTCAGGCAGACCGTCGGACAGACATCGACGCATCCGCCACAGAGAATGCAGCGCTCGCCGTCGAAGATCGTGTTGATGCCGCAATCGAGACAGCGTCCGGCTTCGGCGCGTGCCTGCTCCTCGTTGTAACCGATCTCCACCAGCGCCGATGGGTCCTTGAGGCGCTCTTCCGCGGAACGGGTGGGAATGGCCAGGCGAGTGCGGCGTTCGTAGTTCTTCTCGCGTCGGTAATGCTCGAGAGGAGCGTGGAACTGCACTTCCTCCGGCGCGATCTCGCGGCCTCGCAGGTAGCGGTAAATGGAGCGAGCCGCCTGCTTGCCGCTGGCGATGGCATGGATCATCAGCTGCGGCCCGTAGGCGATGTCACCGGCGATGAAGATCCCCGGCGCGGATGTCGCACACGTCGCGGGATCGTTGACGATCTGCTGCGGCGAGCGCATCTGGAGGCCGTCGCGCTCGGCATCGAGGAAGCTCAGGTCCGCCGATTGCCCGACCGAGAGCAGGACGGTATCGCCCTCAATCTCGGTGGTGAGGGTCTCGTCGAACTTGGGAGCAAAGCGCTTGTCCTGGTCATAAACCTGCGTGCAGCGGACAAACCGCACGCCCCGCACGTACTTCTGCCCGTTCACCTCTCGAACCAGAATCTCCTTCGGCCCCCAACTGTTGTGCCGAAGGACGCCCTCTTCTTGCCCTTCGAGGATCTCAACTGTGTCCGCCGGCATCTCTTCCAGCGATTCCAGGCAGACCAGATTCACCTCGCGAACGCCTGCCATGCGGGCCGCGGTGCGCGAGACGTCGTACTCTTCCTGCCGCAGCACCGTGCGGGCCACGTCGTACGCAACGTTGCCGCCGCCCACTACAATTACGCGCTGGCCCAGTTCCACCTTCTTGCCCAGGGCCACGTCGCGCAGAAAATCCACGCCGCCCATCACGCCAATGGCATCCGCGTTCGGGATAGGCAGAGCCCGCGAGCGTTTGGCGCCGCAGGCGATCACAATCGCGGCGAAGTCGCGCCGCAGGTCGGCGAAACTCACGTCCTTTCCCACCTGTGTATTGCAGCGGATCTCCACACCAATGGCCTGGATCACCGCCACCTCGGCCTGGATCAGTTCGCGCGGCAGCCGGTAGCCAGGCACCCCAGTGGCCAGCATGCCCGCAGGTATCGGGTCCATTTCGAAGATGGTCGGACGGAAACCCATGAGCGCGAGATCGTGCCCGGCAGCCAGGCCGGCAGGACCGCAGCCGATGATCGCAATCCGCTCGCCCGTGGGTTTGGGGAACCCGGCGCTTGCGAGGAAATCGAGAAGATGACGGAGTTCGTCGAGGTCGTCGCACTGCCGATCGACGGTTTGGTTCTTCAGGTAGGGGAACAGCTCTTTGCCGGCATCCTTCCGGGATTCGCTGCCGAACTGCTCACACACGAACCGCTTAAGCGCGCGGATAGAGATAGGCTGGTCAATGCTGCCGCGCCGACAGGCAGCCTCGCAGGGGGCTCCGCAGATGCGGCCGCAGATGGAGGCCAGAGGGTTCGGACCGCGAGCGATCAGGTAGGCGTCTTCATAGTCGCCCGCCGCGATGGCGCGAACGTATCCACGCGCATCCGTGTGAACCGGACAGGCATACTGGCATTTGATCTGCTCGCGCCAATACTCCTGGTCTGCGACTCGGACCTGGTAGCGCTGCTGGTCCAACGGTCCCGCCTAAGAAGAATATGAATACCGCAAGAGAGTGAACCCTCGATCGGGCCCCGTCTATGACAGAAGTCACACCCCTGAGGGACATCCTTCTTTCCAGCGGTCAGAGGGTTGCACCTGCTTGTTGGTGCTCAGCCCCGCCATACGAAGTCGGTAACGATCCCTCCGCGGCCCGCTTCGGCTGATAGGCGCAGCATGGCTCTTCCGCCATGACATCGCCAGTCAGCGCGTAGGCGCGAGCGCGTGAGCCGCCGCAGATCTCCTTGAACTCGCACACACCGCATTTCCCTTTCAGTTGTGAAGTGTCGCGCAACGCGCGGAACAGCGGGGACTCGCGGTAGAGGTCGGCAAGTCGCTGCTTGCGGATGTTGCCGGCGGCCAGCGGCAGGAACCCGCTGGGAAAGACCTCGCCGACATGCGAGACGAATACAAACCCCTTGCCACCATTCAGCCCACGCGGCGCCCGCTCGATGCCGTCGCCACCGAGCGCCGCGGGAAACGCCTGTGCCGCCGGAACTGACGGTCGCGGTGTTCCCGCGCCTTGCCTGCGCTCGTCCGCGCGTCGCTGCAGAAGGAACCGGCGGTAATGTTGCGCCTCGGTAGTCTTGATGTCGAACTTCACCCGTGTCGAGGTGTGGTAAAGCTTTTGGAACATCATCTCGAACTCTGCGGCCGTGACCAGGTCCGCGGTTTGGCCGCGTCCCGTCGGCACCAGGAAGAAGACACTCCACAGCACGATGTCGAGCGTCTCCAGCAGCCGCACCATGGAATCGAAGTCGTCCAGGTTGCGCCGCGTGATAGTGGTATTGACCTGCACCGGCAGGCCGAGTGCGCGGGCCCAGCGGATCGCGTCCAGCGTCCAATGGTAGGAACCGGGGACGCGGCGGAAGGCGTCGTGGATCTCGGCCGTGGAGCCGTCCAGGCTTACCGCCAGCCACGCCAACCCGCCTTCCTTGAGCCTGGCGATGGCCTCTTTCGTTAGCAAGGGCGTGGCGCTTGGCGTCATCGACGTGTGCACCCCACGCTGGTGCGCGTATTGCACCAGCTCGTAGATGTCCGGCCGCTTCAGCGGATCACCGCCGGTAAGCACGAACACCGGCACCTTCATCTCAGCGATCTGGTCGATCAGCCCCTTCGCTTCCCCCGTGGAAAGCTCGAACGGGTTGCGCTGCGGTTGCGCACATGCGCGACAGTGGACGCACGCCAGGTCGCAGGCCTGCGTCGTCTCCCAGATGACGATGTATGGCTTCTGGTTGAAGTCCAGCTTTCGAGGCGCTTCCATGGGCGTCCACCTCGTTCATAGGCATTCGATCACCGGCGGCGCGCCTGCCCTATGACCTATGTCACAGGCCTTGATTTTTCTCTTTTTTCCCGCGGTGTGACCGAAGTCATACCGGGCCGTCTTCGCCGAACCTATGGTGGAAGTGGAGGAAGTCATGGTCATTACCGAGAACACCACCGTGGCCGAGGTCGTGCAGGCCGTCCCAGGCGCCCGGCGAGTCTTCGATAAACACGGGCTGCACGGATGTGGAGGGGCGCGCGGACCGACCGAACCACTTTCTTTCTTCGCCTCCGTCCACGAGGTCGACCTGAAGGGGCTGCTGGAAGAGTTGAACGCCGAGGCGCAGCGCCCGCAAGAGCGCCATGTGTACCGGGAAACCCTCGAGGACTACATCTATCGCCGCTTCTTCAAGGCGGGTATTGCCATCGTGCTTACGGTTGGCGCGCTGTGGGGAGCCGTGAACCTGGCGCAGATCGCGCTAGGCAAAAGCTTTCTGCAACTGCACCTGGTGCAGTCCATCCATGCCCACGCCCACGCCATGATCTTCGGCTGGGCCGGCTTGTTCGTCATGGGCTTCGCCTACCAGAGCTTCCCGCGCTTCAAGAACACCACACTGTGGCGTCCCGACCTCGCCAACCTCTCGTTTTACTTGATGGTGACGGGAATCATCGCCCGCATGTCGGCTGAGTTGCTCATCCACAGCGAATTCGGAATGGCACTGGGTTTCTTTTCGGGCACGGTGGAGCTGACCTCGATCGTGCTCTTCCTCACCGTGCTCTACCAGACGGCGCGCAAATCACTCGAGCCACACAATCCTTATGAGAAGTTCATCGCCGGCTCGTTCCTGTGGTTCTTCGTGCAGGCCCTGCTGAGCGATTTCTTCTTCTTCGCCAAAGCGACCGCGGTCGGACAGCAGCAGCTCGTTCGCCGCATCGCCCTTATCGACGGCCCGCTGCGCGACATACAACTGCTCGGCTTCATCGCCCTGATCATCGCTGGCGTCAGCCAGAGATTTGTTCCGTTGGTGTACGGCCTCGGGCGGCCGAAAAAGGACCGCCAGTCGCTCATCTTCGCCATCATGAACGTCAGCCTGGTGCTGGACGTCATCAGCTACGTGGCCGTCCTGACCACGGGCAATCTCGCGTGGGGACTGGGGCTCGAGATCGCCTACTTGCTGATGCCGGTGTGGGCGGTTCTGCTCGCCATCCAGCTCGGAGTCTTCCGCAAACCAGCTCAGCCCGACCGCACCTTCAAGTTTATCCGCGCCGCGTACGTCTGGCTGATCGTCGCCAACGGGATGATGCCTTTCTTCCTGCTCTACGGCATCGCGACGCATCAGGGATTCGCGCACGCCTACATGGGCGCGCACCGGCATGCCTTCACCGTCGGCTTCATCAGCATGATGATCATGGGTGTGGCCGCGCGGGTCGTGCCCATCCTGGCCGGGGTGGACGCACGCAAGCTATCGAACCTCTGGGGACCCTTCCTCCTGATAACCCTGGGCAACAGCGGCCGCGTTCTGCTTCAGATCGCAACCGACTTCTACCCCAACGTCGCCTATCCCTTGGTGGGGCTCACCGGCTTCATCGAGGTGGCGGCGTTGGCCTGGTGGGGCATCGGGTTGTGGTGGGTGATGAACCTGTCGCGGACGGAGCGGGCGAAAACGCTCACCGCGGCCTTCCCCATCCTGGCGCGATAGTTTTTCCGGGGCTTGAAGCCGCGGCACGCAGCCGCGGCTTCTTTTTCTGCTGACGCTCCGAACCACGTAGAATACGCGGATGCCTGAGGCCAGAACTGGACGCGCCGCCGTCCTGGGTCGTGTCCCGATTTTTTCCGACCTGTCCGACGTCGAGCTGAAGTTCCTCTCGGATCGCGCCGTGACCAGGCGCCACGCGTCAGGTGAATTGATCTTCAGTGAAGGCGACCCGTGCACCGGTCTCTACGTCGTCGAGAGCGGCGACGTCCGCATCTTCAAGACTTCGGCCGGAGGGCGCGAGCAAGTGCTTACCGTCGAACACGCGGGAAGTTCGGTGGCCGAGCTACCCATCTTCGACGGAGGCAACTATCCGGCCTCGGCCTCTGCCGCTACCGACTGCGTCCTCCTGTTCATCAGCCGCAACGATTTCCGGGTTCTCTGCCTTGAGCATCCCGAGGTGGCGCTGAAAGTCTTGCGCATGGTCGGCCTGCGCCTACGGCGTCTGGTCGGCATCATCGAAGAGCTGTCGTTCACCACCGTGCGCCACCGCCTGGCTGCTCTCCTGCTGCGCCTCGCCCACGATGCCGGAAAGGCCTCCGGCCGCGCTGAGTTCAAAATCGATGCCAGTAACCAGGAACTCGCGTCCCAGATCGGAACTGTGCGCGAGCTGGTCTCCCGCAACCTCAGCCGTTTTCAGGCCGAAGGCCTCATCGCTATGGATGGCAAGAACATCACTATCCCCGACCTCGCCAAACTTGAAGCCGAAGTCCACCAGGAATAGCGCTGTTCGCACCGGATACTCGCCCCCCGTCTCCCCGCCTGTGACATAAGTCATCTCGTCCCACACCACCCCTCTGTAAGCTCGATTGCAGGAGTTGCGAATGTCGCAGAAATCAGTCCACATCATGCTGGCAGAGAACCAGGAGGCCAAAAAGATCCTGGCTGAATTAGGTGCTCTGCTGGGCGCTGCAACGCAACCCGAACCCTCATTACCATTAAAAAGGAAGGAAAATATGGCACTCACCGCCACCAAGACCGTTCGCGAGCTGGCTGTCGAAGTCCCCAACGCCACTCTCGTCTTCGAGAAGTTAGGCATCGACTACTGCTGTGGCGGCGACCGGCCGCTGGAAGAAGCCTGCGCGAGCGCCAATGTCGCGGTAGACGATGTTCTGCGTGCTCTCGAGCCGGGCATCGACTCTTCCCCAACTATCGCCACTCGCGACTGGAACACCGCGCCGCTTGGCGAACTCGTTGACCACATCGTCGGCAAGCACCACAGCTACGTGAAGGCTGAGGTGCCGCGCCTGCAAGCGCTGATCGCAAAGGTGGTCGGAGCTCATGGCAAGAACCATCCCGAACTGGAGCAGGTGCGGGTCGCGTTCTCCGAGCTTGCGAATGAACTCGTCGGCCACCTGATGAAGGAAGAACAGATCCTCTTCCCCTATGTAAAGCAGATGGCTGCCGGCGCCAGCGGCGGTCCCTGCTGCTTCGGCACCGTACAGAATCCTATCCGCGTCATGATGCTGGAACACGACAATGCGGGCGAGAAGCTCCGCGAGATGCGTAACGCGACCAACAACTACACGCTTCCCACGGATGCCTGCTTGAGCTACAGCACGCTGTTCGTGGCGCTCGTAGGGTTCGAACAGGACCTCCACCAGCATGTCCACCTGGAAAACAACATCCTCTTCCCGCGTGCAGTTCGGATGGAGTCGGAAAGGTGAGCACGAAAGGTCCGTTATGCCCCAGAGTCGCTTAGGGTTGCTCAGTTCATGGTTCGGAAAGGCGACTTGCATCCTTCCGCGGGCGGCATTCCAAACATGTGGAGACGGAGTGACACTCTTATCGCTTCGCGGGCTTTCTGTAGATGGTTTTGTGGCTGCGGGAACCAGATCTTGGTTAAGAATCCAGTGTTTTCGCAGCTTTTCCAGCTAGACCACCTGGGCTAATGCCAAGTGCTCTACGAGTAGTCGGTGCAAATGATAGAAAAGAATGGTCGGGGAGACTGGATTTGAACCAGCGACCCCCTGGTCCCGAACCAGGTGCTCTACCAGGCTGAGCCACTCCCCGACTCTGCGGATGATGAGGGACGCAGCGCCACACGCGCGCCACGCCGCCTCGACCCTCCTCGCATTATAGCAAACGGCCGTTGCAGCCTTGTCGCGCCCCGCGCCCGGCGGGGGATCGGCAAAATGCTACAATGGCGCTCTTCAACCCGCGTCGCGGCATCCCCCGTTCCAGACTGGGCGTGGACTTGGCTGAGCAGGACACGGCAAAATCCGGCAGCATCACCTACGCCGACGCCGGCGTGGACATCGAGCGCGCCCACCGCACCAAGCAACGCATCAAGTACCTGGCCCGCAAGACCTTCAACCGCAGCGTGCTCAGCGATATCGGCAGCTTCGGCGCCCTGTTCTCGCTGGACACCAGGAAATATCGCGACCCGGTGCTGGTGTCGAGCGTGGATGGCGTGGGCACCAAGCTTAAGGTCGCCTTCGAGATGAACCTGCACCAGACCGTCGGCGGCGACCTGGTGAACCACTGCGTGAACGACATCGCCGTGCAGGGCGCCGCGCCACTGTTCTTCCTGGACTACCTGGCCACCGGCAGGCTGGAGCCCGAGGTGGCCGAGGCGGTGATCAGCGGCATTGCCGAAGCTTGCAAGCAGAACGGCTGCGCCCTCGTCGGCGGCGAAACCGCGGAGATGCCCGGCTTTTACGCCACCGGCGAGTACGACCTCGCGGGCTTCATCGTCGGAGTGGTGGAGCGCGAGCGCGTGATCACCGGCAAGGGCGTGCAACCGGGTGACGTGCTGGTCGGGCTGCCCTCGCTGGGATTGCATACCAACGGCTTCTCTCTCGCCCGCAAACTCTTCTTCGAGGTGGCGCGGTATTCGCCCGAGAGCTACGTCAACGAACTGAAGAACAAGGCCGGTGCCGAGCTGATGAAGCCGCACAAGAGCTACTGGCCGGTGCTGCGGCGGCTGATCGACGCCGACGCGGTCTCAGCGATGGCGCACATCACCGGCGGCGGCATCACCGAGAACCTTCCGCGCGTTTTGCCCAAGGGGACTGCCGCCGTGGTCGAGAAGACCGCCTGGCCGCTGCTGCCGGTCTTCGAGCACCTGCGCACGCTGGGTAACATCTCCGACGACGAGATGTACCGGACCTTCAATATGGGGATCGGTATGGTGCTGGTGGTGCCACTGACCAAGTTCAAGAAGGTGCAGTCGATCCTCGAACGCCTGGGCGAGAAGGGCTACACCATCGGCAGGATCGTCAAGGGCGAGCGCAAGGTGATCTATTCCTGAGGCGGTGTGCCCGCCATCACTGCAGACCGTCCCTGGGTGTGATAATTCACCACTATGCCTGAAGCCAGGAATATCGGCATTCTGCTCAGCGGCCGCGGATCGAACTTCGTCGCCATCGCCGACAGCATCGACGCCGGCCGCATCCCCGGAGCACGCATCGCGGTCGTGATCTCCAACCGCCCCGAGGCGCCCGGCATCGAGATCGCACGGCAGCGCGGCCTCGACGCACGCGTCATTCCCTCCAAGGGCAAGCAGCGCGAGGAGCACGATCGCGAAGTCGTCGGCGTGCTGAGGGAGAAGAACGTCGAACTCGTGTGCCTGGCGGGCTACATGCGCCTGCTCTCGGCGTGGTTCGTGCAGCAGTTCCCCAACCGCGTGCTGAACATCCATCCCGCGCTGCTGCCGTCGTTTCCCGGACTGGAGGGACAGAAGCAGGCGCTTGAATACGGCGTCAAAGTGTCGGGTTGCACGGTGCACTTCGTGGACGAGCAACTCGACCACGGCGCCATCATCGTGCAAAAAGCGGTGCCGGTGTACGACAGCGACGACGAGCACACGCTAGCCGACCGCATCCTCGAGCAGGAACACATCGCCTACAGCGAGGCGATCCGGATCGTGCTCGAGGGAAACTACGAGATCGTGGGGCGGCGCGTCGTCCGCCGCCCAGCGCTGAGAGAAGCTGCCTTCCCGCCGGCGATGTGACGCCCTCTCGGCGTCGGTATAATCCCAGCGATGCCATTCGCTCCGGTTGACGAGCAACTCGAGTACATCCGCAAGGGCGCGGCGGAGATCATCCCCGAATCCGAGCTCAAGCAGAAGCTCGAGGAATCGCGCAAGACGGGCAAGCCACTGCGCGTGAAGGCCGGTTTCGACCCCACGGCGCCCGACCTACACCTCGGCCACACCGTGCTCATCCGCAAGCTGAAACACTTCCAGGACCTCGGCCACACCGTCATCTTCATCATCGGCGACTTCACCGGCATGATCGGCGATCCCACGGGCCGCTCAGTGACGCGTCCGCCGCTGAGCCGCGAGGAGATCGAGAGAAACGCCGAGACCTACAAGGCGCAGGTGTTCAAGATCCTCGACAGCAAGAAGACGGAGATCCCCTTCAACAGCGAGTGGCTGAGCAAGCTGGGAGCGGAAGGCCTCATCCGCCTGGCCGCCAAGTACACGGTCTCGCAGATGCTCGAGCGTGAGGACTTCCACAAGCGTTTCCAGGAAGAAAAGCCCATCGCGCTGCACGAACTGCTCTACCCGCTGGCGCAGGGCTATGACTCGGTGGCCATCGAGGCGGATGTCGAACTGGGCGGCACCGACCAGAAATTCAACCTGCTGGTGGGACGCGAGCTGCAACGCGCTTACGGACAGCCGTCGCAGGTGGTGCTGACCATGCCGCTGCTCGAGGGCATCGACGGCGTGCAGAAGATGTCGAAGTCCTACGGCAACTATGTGGGCATCACCGAGCCGCCGCAGGAGATGTTCGGCAAGCTGATGTCCATCTCCGACGAGCTGATGTGGCGCTACTGGGAGCTGCTCACCGACACCTCCAACGCCGGCATCAAGGCTATGCAGCAGAAGATCGTCTCAGGGCGGCTGCATCCGATGGTCGCGAAGAAGGGCCTCGCGACCAAGATCGTCGCCGACTTCCACTCCGAACAAGCGGCCAAAGAGGCGGGCGAGAACTGGGAGAAGATTTTTCAGAGGAAGGAAGTGCCCGCGGACATCCCACAGGTCTCAGTCAGCTATGCGGAGATTGCCGCCAAAGATGGAGGCGGCGCGGTGAAGCTCGACAAGCTGCTGGCTCGCTGCGGGCTCGCCGACTCGGTGAGCGACGGCCTGCGGAAGATCAAGGCCAAGTCCGTGCAGATTGACGGCGCGGTGAAGACCGAGCCCATCCTGCACGTCAAGGTGCCAGCGGAGCTAACCATCCGTGTCGGAAGGTTGCTGCGGAAGGTGACCATCTCCTGATCCGCTGAAATCCAGGCCATTCTTGCTCTTTTGCCGTCACCGCGCAGCGACAGCCCTGTTGCTAATCAAATCAGTCGGCGTGATGGTGCCCCGGCATCTGGCGCTCCAGCGACCAGACATCCTGCCGGTTCTTCTCGAAGGGATAAACGTGGACCATCCAGTTGTAGATGATGGGATAGAACGTCCCGCCGGCGGCCTCGCATTCTTCCCTGGTCGTGATCGAGCCGGCCAAGCCGAAGCGCGCATGCGGTAGGAGCATCTCCCGCTCCTGCCCCTTGGGGGGTCTGCACAGGTTTACGTGCTCATGCCACTGCGCCACGCTGAGCGGGACGCGCTTGTCCAGATCGTCTTCGCTGTAGCGCTTGGGCGCGGTGTACATGGCGCCGATCAGCTTGTAGGTGTCGCCGTGCTGCTCGTAGAGCAGCGAAGTGGGGTGGTTTGGATTGAAATGGATGAGCGCCTCCACGGCGTAATCCCAGTTCGTAAAGTGCTTCATCGGCATCTTCACGTTGGGCAGGAAGATCTTGTAACCGTCGTCGAGCGCGGCGTGGTAGTCCTGGTACTTGGCGAGCGACGATCGCAGCTCGGCCACGATCTTGTCGGCACGCTCCTGGTCGCCGGGCTTCGGCGGTCGCAGCTCGGTCATCTTCATGTGCGGGCCCATGTCCATGTGCTTCGTGGACATGGAGTTCATGGTGTGGCCCATCTCCTGCGCGTCGGCCTTGTCCGAGCCCTGCGGCATGTTCATCTTGGAGTGGTCCATGCCGGCCATGCTGGAGTGGTCCTGAGAATTGGCCAACACCAAGGCCAGGACCGCGAAGACGAACGCCCCTGCCATCAGCAGGATCAGCCGCCAGGTCTTAGTCATAAAGCGTTCCCACATACTTGTGTTAACACGGGGTGGTCGGCTTTGTTGCCGACACAAAGGTAATCAAGGGTATCGGAGGGATTAGAACGCCTACGCAGTCGAGGTAACTCTATGCGTTGCCGGCCAGCGCCAGCCCGGCTATCCGCTGGAAAATGGCCGTAGCTAGTTCCCTGAAACGGACCCGTCCTGCAGGTTGACCCGGACGGTGTTACCAAAACGGGTCTTATGGATCAGTTGCCGGCAGTCTGATGAGAACTCGAAGGTTCCTCCGGCAAACCATTCTGGTGTTCCATCGGTCCACGTCCCGAGGTTCTGGCCGAGCATGCCCGGCGTCTTCCAGATTTCCTTGAGCGCAATATCTTTGACGAAGACACCGTGGTGATCCGGGCTTCGGTGATCCCACCGATAGATCTGCAAGACCGCATCTTCACCCGAGGCGACCATTCCTATCCGCAGAAGAACCATGAATTCACCATCATCGGTGATCAGCGGCACAGGGCACTCCGGTTCGTTGTGCATAGGCATGGAGGCCAGAACAACGTCCCACTGTGGCCCGTCCGTCCAATACGTCGCTGGCGTGGTTAATCTGTCCTTCGCGTTGATGAAGTGTTCCTTCGAGAAGACCTGCAAGGAGACTCGTTTAACTCTCGCGGTGAGTCCTTGCCCATGTTCGAACTGAACATCGCTGAGGACGAGGAAGTTTCCATTGCTAGAACTCACTGCCCTGGGGCAGGGAAAAAGTTGCCCTGCAACTGCCGGCAGAGCAAGCGAAAAGATCAGGCACAGCACCCGTAGAAAGGTGAGTTGGGCGCTTCGTCGCATCGGGATCAGCCCCCTTCACACATTATCACCCTGGTCTCCTCAAGAGCTTTGTTGGAACGCTCAGGAGCGCAGGGCCTCGGCCGCAGCGTCCAAGCCTGACTTGATGCAATCCGGGACGCCGATGCCGCGATAGGCGTTGCCGGCCAGCGCCAGCCCGGGCAGCCCGGCGCGCAGCCGCTCGACTTCAGTGACCCGTTCCAGATGCCCGACTTCGTACTGCGCCATCGAGCGCTCCCACCGATAGATGCGGCTGAAGCGCGGCTCGGCCGTGAGGCCCAGGATCTGGCGCAGTTCTACGCAAACGATCCGAAGAATCTCCTCATCGGGGATCTGAAGCACAGCCGGATCGTGCGACCCGCCCAGGAAGACGCGCAGCAGCAGGCGGTCGTCAGGCGCGCGATGCGGAAACTTGTTGTGCACGAAGGTGCAGGCGAGCAGGCGCTTGCGCTCGTTGCGTGGGACGAGGAAGCCGAAACCGTCCTCGCGCTTGCCGCCGCGGCCATCGAACCCGGCGGCGGCATAACCCAGGGCCACGGTGACGGACGAGTTATATGCGGTCTCTCCCAGCACGCTCGCGAGACGCGGCTCGACGCTGCGCAGCAGTCCGGCGGCGATGTAGCCGGGCGTGGCCACAATGACGCGGTCGAATCGCTCGGCGGTCGAGTCCTGCGGCAGAACCATCCATTGGCCGCTTTCGCGACCGAGAGCCTGGATGCGCATGCCGGTGTGGAGCACGCTGGGATCGAGTTGCGCCACAACGACGTCCACCAGTTGCTGCATGCCGTCCTTCATCGAGGTGAAGATCGGACGCACGCCGTTGGCCGGGCGCTTCTTCATCGCCGCCAGCATGGCGCGGCTCAGGCTGCCGTACTTCGCTTCCATATACGGAAAGCGCGGCAGCACGGCGCGCACGCTCAGCCGCTCGGCGGAGCCGCCGTAAACGCCCGCCAGCAGCGGGTCGGCGAGACGGTCCACCACCTCCGGCCCGAAGTGCCGCTCGACGAAAGCCGCCGCCGACTCGTCGCCGTTCGCCGTGTGCGGCCGGGCAAAGAACTCCCGCGCCATTCGCAACTTGGTCCCCCAGGAGAACAGCGGGGTCATGACCGTGGGCCAAAGCTTGGTGGGGACCATGAACTGAAGGCCGTCGGGCATCTCGACCAGCCTGCCTTTGACGAGGATGTACGTTCGGCGGTGCGCGTCGTTCGAGCCGACCAGTTGGTCCGCGATGCCGAGTTCGCGGCAGAGTTCGGCGGCCGATTGCTTTTCGGAGAGGAAGGAATCAGGTCCGGCCTCGACCAGGCAGCCTTCGACGTGCTCGGTGCGCATCACCCCACCCATGCGGTCGCTGGATTCGAATAGCGTGTAACGGACGTCAGCGCCACCACGCCGCGCGCGCTCGAGGTAAAACGCGGCGCTCAGCCCGCTGATGCCTCCGCCGATGATGGCGATGCGAGTCATACAGTCGTTGGTCGATTGGTCGGCGGTCGTTGTATGTGCTCGTTCGGAACCGGTGGCTTGCTCTTAGCAGATGAAAACCGGTCGTTCGCCCATGCAGCAAGGAGGCAGCCGAAACCTATGCCAAGCCCGATGAGACCAGCCACTTCCGTAGTTTTGAGGATGCCACCCATTACGGCTGCCAAGAAACCCACCAGTGCCACGCGATCAAATGGTCGAAGCTTACGTTTGGCAAGCGTGTGCGCGACAAGGCTGCAACCAACAAGTGAGACTGTCATCGCGGCAGCAATCGGACGAGGGAAAGGCCCGCCGTTTAGGAGGTGCCCACTCATGGTTGCCAGTAAGCCACCAAGGATGCCGCCGCCAAGGATC
>DASQGF010000074.1:0-12018 GCA_035632755.1 Terriglobales bacterium | reverse complement strand
ACTTAAGCGGCGCTGTCTAGCGTTTTTCTTTGATGGCCCGCCACACGGGGACCCCGGCTGCCGCACGTTTTGCGTGCTGAATGCTGTCCCTGTTCCGCCGCTCGTTACAAGCTGCGACCCTGGCCTTAAGGCCACATCCCTCTGGTAGCATTCCTGCCGGGCGTGAGATCATGCTCAGCCTTGAGCCGAACCTTCACCTTCGGCATTGTGGGTGGCTACGGTGCAACCGGAAAAGTCGTTGTATCCGAGCTGTGCAAGTTCGCCGATGGCGAGCTCCTAATCGGCGGACGCGACTCGGCAAAGGCGAAGGCCTTAGCGGCTGAGTTCGGCAGCGGGGTGTCAGCGGCGCGTCTCGATGTCCTCGATGAGCGTTCGCTGAAAGAGTTTTGCAGCCAGTGTTCGATCATCGTCAATTGTGCCGGGCCGGTCATGGAGTTGCAGGACCGCGTCGCGCAAGCGGCCTTTCGTCAGCGCTGTCACTACGTGGATGCGGCAGGCATGTCGCTGGTAAAGGAGCGCATGCTTCCCCATGGCCGAGAGATTTCGGACTTGGGATTGTCGTTTGTGGTCTCGGCCGGTTGGATGCCCGGCATTAGCGAACTCTTGCCCGTCTATGCCGACGCGCGGGCAAGAGCCAGCATGGACGAGATCGAATCCCTGACCGTGTACCTCAGCGACTCTGGCGAGTGGTCCGCGAACGCTCTACGCGACGGCGCCTGGTATATACACCGATCAGGGCTGCGCAGTCCCGGCTACTTCCACAGGGGCGAGTGGACCCGCGCCAAAATCTCGGCGGCATTCCGCACGGTCAACCTGGGCGATCCTATCGGCCGCGGCCATTTTTGCATGTTCTCCACTCCCGAGCTGAGAGAGGTCGGGCAGCGGCTCAGTAGCGGCGACTTTCTTACCTACACGTACTTATCGGGTATTCGGACCGTTATTGCTACAACTCTAATGGCCCTGCTTCCTCTGCCCGAGGGGTTAGGTGTTCGACTACTCCGGAACGTATTCCGGAGAAACCGTTTGCCCGTCGACGGATTCGTAGTCGCTCAGGTACTGGGGCATTCGGAAAGACGTAGAGAAGTCTTGACCGTTCAGATCGTTTACAGAGACCACCGTGATTACTGGATCAATGGGCTTGCGCTTGCGACCGTTGCGCGCATGATTTCAGAGGGCAAACTCGTCCAGGCTGGGGTCCACTTTCTGGCTGAGGCTGTGGATCCAGTCGCCTTTATGGCCAAGCTGCGAAAAGCTGGAGTCGAGCAAACCGAGAACTTGGAAACCAACTCGCTACGGCCCTAGCCTAGGTGTACGCAGGCTCTTTGAAAGGGCAGAGCTTCCACACGCTGCTGAAAAACTCCAAGTGAAGCCCGCTTTGAAGGGGGCGCGGCTTCAGCCGCGCCGTGCACATAAAAAAACAATGTCATCCCGAGCGAAAGCGCGACCAAGCGCAGGCGCGGGAGCGCGAGTCGAGGGACCTGCAGTCTGTATCGTCTCGCCACAAGACTGCAGATCCCTCGCAACGCGCTCGGGATGACAATCAATAACAATCAATAAAGGTGCGGTGAGGAGCCACCCAAGAAGCGTCCCCTTGGAAGGCGGTACCGACGACGCAGAAGATGATCTCCGACGGGGGATTCACGAATCCCTAGCTCGCCAGCATGGCCGTCAGCCCACTCACATCCGGCGCGCTCTCTAGCGTCTTCACGAACTCAATCACAGCCTCGGCTTTCTGCCGGGGCCAGCGGGCGAAGTCGGCGCAGCCGCGGAATTTGTCGGCGACTTCGTCGTAGCTCATGGGATTGGCGGGGCTGCCCTTGGCGAACTGGGCGCGGCCGGAGAGCACGCGGCCGTCCTTCATGTGGACTTTGAGGATGCTGGTCATCTTGTCGAAGCCGGCCTGCTCGGCTTCGGGATCGACGTAGAAGTTAACCCGGCGGATCATCTCCTGCACATCCGCGCGCTGCACCACGGCGTCGGTGTACTCCGCCAAGCCTGCCTTCCGCTCCAAGAGCAGAATGCTGACGCCGAACTCCATGCTGAACTTCGCCTGCAAGCCGGTGGTGGGATGGTGGTGCAGCAGCGTGGTCACCATGCTGTGGTTGGCGCCGACATCCACCTTCTCTACGTCGGCGGGCTTGATGTCGTACTGGCGGATGAGACGCATCATCTCGCCCATGGCCGGATGCGTCAGCGAGCCCGAAGGATGTGGCTTGATGGAAACGCCGGGCGAGGTGAACGTCCAGGGCTTGCCCAGGCGGTCCACGATCACCGTGGGATCGAAACCACCGCCGGCGGCATGGAAGAATCCGGACTGGGCCTCGAGGATGTTGGTGGCCGCGGTCCAGCCCAGGGCCGCGAGATCGGCGGCCACCACGCCAGCTTCCGCGGCGTGCCCGGCATGGAACGGCTTGGTCATGGAGCCGAAGTTCTCGCGCAGGCCCCCGGCCTCGGCGGCGGCAATGCCCAGGGCGTGCGCGGTGCGGGCGGCGTCCAGTCCGCGCAGCTTTGCGCAGGCGGCAGCGCTGCCGAATGAGCCGATGGTCCCGGTAGTGTGAAAGCCGTCGTTGTAGTGCCGGGGCGAGATGGCCTCGGCGATCTTCGATTCCACCTCCACGCCCACGTGATAGGCCGCCAGCAGGTCTTTTCCGGTGCGTCCTCCCGCCTCCGAGAGCGCGAATGTAGGCGGCAGCACGGGGACGGTGGGATGCGTCAGCAATCCATAGACGCGATCTTTGGCGACGGCGAGCTGGGTGTCGTCGTAGTCGTCGGCATGGATGAAGGTGCCGTTGGCAAAGGCCGCGAAGCGCGGCGGCACTCTCTGGCCGGTTCCGATGATGCTGCTCTTCCCCGCACAGAGTCCGAGGGTCTCGGTGTATTGCTTCAGGAGCGGCGCAAGCGTCGAGACCGATCCGGCGAGCGCCAGGCCGAAGCCGTCCAGGATCGATTTCTTGCCCAGCGCCAGGACGTCTTCGGGGATGTCCTCGTACCGCGTGTTGACGATGAACTCAGAGACGTAGCGCGTGAGGCCCGGCGCCTTGGGAAACTCGATGGCGGGATTCTCCGCAGCCGGCAGCTTTGTACCACTCAGTGCCAGTCCAGCGGCAACCATCGAACTCTTGCAGAAATCGCGGCGTTTCATCGCAGTTCGCCTCTTTGACGGTCACCAATCTGTTCTCTCTGCCATGTCATCCTGAGCGCGCCGCTTTTGCGCGCGAAGTTGAGCCGTTTTGCGGGCGTCCGAGCCCGCAGGCGAAATCCCGAGCGGAGCGAGGGAGCAGGGACATTGCAGTATGGACCCTCCTAGTCACGTCCAGCTTCTCAAGATGCTTCGCTTCGCTCAGCATGACACCTCAAAGCAATTTGGCGCCGATGCAAACTAATTTGCAGAATCCTAACAAATCGGAGGAGATTAGGGCTGCCTTGTACTCGTCTTCCCAGCGAAGATCCGGGTGGCGTTCTCCATCGCGATCTTCTGCCGCAGGCCGTCGGGAAGTTGATTGAGCAGGAGCACGACCGCTTCCCAGCGCTGTGGACCGGGCAGCGGCTCGGGATAGCGCTGGTCGGTGCCCACGACGAAGCGGTCAGGGAAATCCTGGAAGAGCTTGAGCCATTCCGGTTTGATCGCCCCGCTGGCCCCGTTGGCGAGCGGCGAATTCTTGCCGGGCTTCAGGGGATCGATCTTCAAGTCCATGTAAAGGTTGGGATGTGCCTGCAGCAGCCGGCGGCAGAGACCCGGAGTGCGATAGCCGGTATTGTCCCAGCCGCCGTGGGCCCAGATGATCCGGGTGCGCGGATTGTGCGCGAGCAGCCGTTCGAAGGCGGCGATGTTGGCTCGGAGCTGCGGCGGGTTGGGCGGCGACTTCAGGGGCGCGGGCAGGGGAATGGTTTGCGGAACGGCTTCGATGTGCAGATCAATGGGCACGCCGTACTCGGCGGCGATGTCCGCCAGCAGCAGAAACAGTGGATGGTCCGGCGGCGCGGACTGATACGGGGTCGCGCTCTGGAAGTGTTCCGCGGTAAGTTCGCCGAATCCCACAGCGCCCAGGCGCAGGAGTTCCTCCGCGCGCTCCTTGAACTTCCGCCGAACTTCCGGCCCCGCGTCGCCCGAGCGCACCGACTGCTGGATCATGGCGTTCAAGGTCCCGCCACCTCCCAGGACCGCCAATTTGTCGGTGTGTCCCTTCACTGCCGCCAGGATGATTTCGGCGTCGTAGCGCGCGGGATCATCGGCGGTGAAGGGCGGTGGCATGAAGACGATCTTGGCCGCGTTCTCGGCGGTCATCGCACGCAACGCGGCTTGGACCGAGTGTTCGGGGTCGGCGGGCTCCAGGTGGACATGCACATCTACAAACGGTGATAGAGCCTTCACAGGCTCCGTGCCGACGGATGCCGCCTGCTTTTCTCCAGTTATTTGCCCCGAGGCAAGAAAGCCAAAAGAGAACCCCAGCGAGACCGCAACGCCCAGGAGTACTGGAATCGCGGTAGCCGGTCCTCTGGGAAATCGTCGCATGGGCATGGCAGTTGTGTTGGAGAGCAATCCTAGCGCCCGGCCAAGCCCTCAGCAATATCGCCGGCGATGGGCACCTTGAAGCGGACGCCCTGGTACGCCTTTACCATGCACACGATCCACAGCACCAGGGAAAGCAATCCCAGGCACCCGATCAGCAAGGCGCCGATGCCCAGGTTGGCCCAGCCGCCGTAGTACCACCATCCGAAGCCGAAAACGGCGCCGAGCGCGACGCGGATGATGTGCAAGCCTCCGAAGGTGACCAGGGACTGGGCGGCGTGGAAGCGCACGAAGGGGCGCCTGTCGATCAGGAAGAAGATCAGCCCAGTGACCCACCACAGCGCATAACACAGCAGCCCCGCCACATTTTCCGAGAGTCCGGATTGGGCAGCCGGCGCGACCGGCGCCACCGGCGTCCCGGCTGCAGGTTGGGAGCGGCCACAGCTCGGGCAAAAACGAGCGTCATCAGCGATTGCGGTTCCGCATTGCGTGCAGTGGGGCATTGCGCCTCCTTGTCGTGGCGTCGGCGCATGTTAGTGTGCGCGCTGGTGCAAGTCAACGGCGCCCCCGCCGGCGCATGGCAATCGGGTCCAGCGCTGGTATTTGAACCTCGGTGCCATTTTCAGCGTTGCCAGCAACGGTACAATTGGAAACGAACGCGATGAGAACCAGCATCCTGACCGCGCTGCTGCTCGGCATTTTCGCTGGCGCTTCCCCCGCGCAAGAGGTGGGAGCGCCGCTCGAGATCGTCACCGAAAGGGCGCTGCCCAGAGCCATCCTTACGGTGAGCTACGAGATGAAGCTGGCCGCAACCGGCGGCGTGCCGCCGCGGACCTGGGAAGTGATCGCCGGCAGCCTGCCTCCGGGGCTGAGCCTGGATCCGTTCTCGGGCACAATCTCCGGTACGCCAACCGCCCTGGGACAGTACCGCTTCGCGGTCGAGGTAAGCGATTCTGACGATCCGGCGGACACCCGCAGCCGCGAGTTCACCCTGACAGTGATCTCGGCGTTGGTGGTCGAGTGGAAGAACGTTGCCACGGTCGCGCAGGACGGCATCAGCGGTTCAGTAAAGCTCGCCAACCAGACCGCCAACGACTTTGACCTGACCATGATCGTGGTGGCGGTGAACGAGATCGGCAAGGCCTTCGTGCTCGGTTATCAGCAATTCACGTTCCCCGCGCAGACCACGATTCGGGAAATCGCCTTTGGCTCCACGCTGCCGCGTGGGAGTTACATCGTGCACGTGGACGTGATCGCCGAGGCGCCGGCGACGAACGCTATCCACCGCGCGCGCCTGCAGACGTCGGAGCCGCTCGAGACGCACTAAAGGCAGGGATTACAGCGCCAGCACGCGGCGGTTTCCGCGCCATGAAAGTCCCACCCTTCGCCGCCCACTGCACTTCTCTCCCGAGCGCCGCCCCAACAATCCTGCACACCCTGGTGTGACCGCTGGAACTGCACAAAGTTTGGGGGATTGACGCTGGTCCGCGCGCGGTGTAGCGTGCGGCGGTGGGAACCCAAGCCTCCGCCGTGCTGCTACGACGGAATCCTTTCACTGTCCAGCCCAAAGGAGGCTGATATGTTCACACGGTTGGTTGAGATCAACACCAAGTATGGCAAGACCAAGGAAGTCGCCGAGATGATCCAGGAGAAGGTGCTTCCCATCCTGAAGAAACAGCCGGGCTTCATCGATGAGATCGTGCTTCTCTCGACGACCGAACTGAACCGCATCGTCGCCCTCAGCTTCTGGAGGACGGCCGAGGATGCCGAGCTGTATCGCCGTGAACAGTTCCAGAAGGTCGAGGAGCTGCTGAAACCGATGCTGGAGGTCGCTCCCAAGATTCTCACCTTCGACGTCGAGCTGTTCACCACGCATAAGATCGCCATGGGCAAGGCTGCATAGAAGAAGACCCGGCGATCGAAGGGCGAGCCTTTGGAGGCTCGTCCTTTTTGTTTTCAGGGGGTCCGGCGTAACGCCGGCGACAGAGATGCGCGGTTACTCGCCCAGGCGGTCGGCAGCGGTGCGCAGCATCTGCCGGAACAGCCCGACTTCCTGCTGCTCCGCGGCGTCGGCTGCCAGGAATTCCACGCCATAGCGGGTTCCTTCGACATTCCGCACCGCACCCTGGACGCGCACGGGAAGCCCCGCATAGGGAGGAGTGAACTCGACCTGCACCAGGTTGCCGACCTGGAGTGAGGCATCCAGGTCGAGGGCGATCCCACCCTCATTCATCGCCGTGCCGCGGCCAGTGAACTCCAGGTCGCGGGCGTTGCGCCGCAGCACGACCCGCACCGGCACGTCGAAGCGGAAGCGATGCCACCGCCGCACCGGCGTGGAACTGTTCTCCAGCTGTGTTTTCGGCGCCATAGGAGACGAGCGTAGGCCAGCCTGCTCCCAGTGTACAAATTACCAAAGTGCATCAGGAGTCTGGGCTGGGGGATGCCCGCCGTGCGGCGCGACCGGCAGAGGCATCACGCTTCGCGCGCGGCACAACATGCCGCACAAGGACAGACTTCGCGCAGGAAGTCCCAGGAGTAGTCGCCGTCGCGATGTCCGTCGTCCCAGTGAAAGCGCAGCGCGTACTTGCCCACGGGTTCCACCTTCACCGCGCGCACCGCTGCGCCCAGCGTCCCCAGGTCATCGAAGCGCATGGCGCGGGGAGCGCCCGGCTGCCGGCCCTGGGCGGCGCGCCGGGCCGAACACGCCGCGCACGGACAGACAGAGCGCAGGTAGGAGAAGTTGTAATGACTGCGATGCCCGTCCTGCCATTCGATGTCCACACCTGTGCCGGCTGCAAGTTGCACCTCGACCGACTTCGGTTCGGCGCTGCGAGACATGGTGACGCCGGGGGGAATTGTAACGCGTGCGTCGGGGCAGCTTGTCCGGCGCAGTGCTGCGTGCTGTAATGGCTTGCTTCAACGAGATGGCCACGAACTCCAGCCCCGTTCCCCTGACGTCCTTCACCGGGCCGGCTCTGGAACTCGATTTCCCCGGCCTGCATATCGGTGCGGCCGAGTACGAAGAAGGTCCCACGGGCGCCACCGTGTTTTACTTCCCGGCAGGCGCCATGGCCGCGGTGGACGTCCGTGGCGGGGCGGCGGCTACCGTCAACACCGAGCGCCTGCGCCTGGGCCACGAGCGCCCGACGGTGCGGGCCGTGGTTTTTGCCGGCGGCGCCAGCTACGGCCTGGAAGCGGCAGCCGGCGTGATGTCGGAATTGCTGACGAGGGACCGTCAGGCCACCCACTGGGAGCGCGTGCCCACCGTCACCGGCGCGGTGGTCTATGACTTCCGCCACCGCTCGAATACGATCTATCCCGATAAAGAGCTGGGACGGGCGGCGCTCGGGGCGGCGCGTCCCGGGCACTTCCCGCTGGGTGCGCGCGGCGCCGGACGATGCGTGCACGTAGGTAAGTTCCTCGGCCCGCGCTACATGGAAACGGCCGGGCAGGGCGGAGCTTTCCGCCAGGTCGGACGCGTCAAGATCGCCGTCTTCACCGTGGTCAACGCCGTAGGCGCCATCGTAGACCGCGAAGGGCGCGTGGTACGCGGCAATCGCGCTCCCGAATCCGGGCTGCGAACTAGCTTCGCCGCCGACCTGCTCGACGGCACCGGCCAGTGCAAGCGTCAACTGGAGACGGCGCCCGGCACGCCTCTCGAGAACACCACGCTCACCCTTCTGGTCATCAATCGCTGCGTGCGGCACCTCGAACTGGGGCGCCTGGCCATCCAGACCCACACCTCGATGGCCCGCGCCATCCAGCCCTTTCATACCGAAAACGATGGGGACGTGCTGTTCGCCGTCAGCACCGGTGAATTGGAGGACACAGACGTGAGCGTGCAGGACCTCGCCATCCACGCGGGCGAGGTGGCCTGGGACGCAGTGTTGGGCAGTTGGAGCGAGGGCTGAGTTGAGGGGCAATCGGGAGGGTAGGATCTCAGCCGTTTCACAAATAAATTCAAAACACTTGTCATCTTGAGCAAGGGAGGGGCCCCAACGCTTTCTTCGGTTGGGGAGACCCGAGCGAAGGATCTCGGTTTTCTCGCTTCCCAACACATACAGAGGCGCGGCATGCTGCGTCTCTATCTCAGCGATCTTCAGTGGGCGGACTTCGCGTGGCGCAGTGACTTGGGGTCGGACAGATTCTTCGGCGAGTGCTTGCGCAGCGTCGCGACCATCTCCTGCCCCGCGGCCGGCGTCGCGACTTTGCCGCTGATAATCTCGCGTGCGCTTAACTCGCGTCCGTAAAGCTTGTGGTTGGCGCTGTTGTCCTGGCGGAGCGTCGAGCCTTCCAGGGATATGCCTGCGAACAATCCGCGGGAACGCGAGTACGACAGGATCTCCGCCCGCATCAGCACATCGGTGGCGGCGGCCGCATCGCGGCCTTTAGGTCCGGTGGCGGCGGCGGCGTCAGCCCCCAGCTTGACCTTGCTCTTGAGCAGCGACTCCACCCCCTTGGGATTCACCACCAGCAGCACGAAATCCGTTTCTTCGCCGCCGAGTTGAAAGCCGATGTTGGCGCCTTCGAGAGCGTACAGAGCCGGCGCGCTCCACGGCCCGGTGTAGTGGCTGCCGGTGCGGCATGACATGGCGCCGCGTCCGTAGCTTCCACCCACCCCGATGGCGAACTTCTTGGTCCCGGGGATGACCACCACGCATTCGGCCTTGTTGAGCAGGTCGGGAGGGATGTTCTCGGGGATGTCGAGGATCTCCTGCAGGACGTCGCCGCAGGCGCGCACGCGCTCCTCTTCTTTCTTGTCACCGGCGAACAAGGCAGACGCACACAGCAGCAGGGCAACAGCGAGCGAAACGATGCGAGTCATGCGGGAGATGGTACGAGCAACGGTGGCACGCTGCAAGTCGAAAACCTGCCTGCCGGCCCCCTAGACGGCGTTTGGCGCGCCGCTCCCAGAAACTGCAAACGCTCTCCTGCCCTATTGTCGTTGTAGACCTGTGTCGAATGCGCGGCTGCTAGCAGACCTTCGGTAACGTTACGGATCGTATCTTGTAGTTGCACACTTATGGCAGCAAGATGGCGTGAACGGCGGGCCGGAACCTCACGTAGAAGCCGGCCGCAAAGCGCCGCTCGCTCCCCGTACCCTCCCCACTAAAAAGGACCGGCTGACCGAGCCGGGCACAAAATACCCATGGCCCTGCAATCGCTGCTGTTGACCACCGATCAACAGGTCCGGCACCAGCTTCGCAGTGTGCTCCGCGACCTTGGAATTGGAGTGGAAATCTGCGACCGGGCTGCGCAGGCGAGTGAATGCCTGCGGCGCGAGCATTTCGACCTCGCCGTCCTGGATTGCGAGGTTCCCGGCATTGAAGAGGTGATCGGAGAACTTCGGACCGCAGCCAGCAGCCGCGGCGCGCCATTGTTCCTGATCGGCCCGGCAGACAGCTCGGCCGAAACCCGCTTCACGGGCCAGGCGGACTGCCTGCTTTCCCGGCCGCTGGCTTTGGAGCACACCTGGCGAGAGCTGCGCACCGCCCGTCAGCAGATGGAGTTCACCATGTTCCGTTACTTCCGCGTCCGCATCGACGCCTCCGCGCTTTTGCTGTGCTCCGGCGGGACGACCGTCGAGGCCCGCACCCGCGACGTGGGCCAAGGCGGGGTCGCGCTACAGGTGCCCATACCGCTCCGGCGCGGAGAGACGCTGGGAGTGCAGCTACATCTCCCCGGTTGCCGCGAAGTGATCGAAGCCCAGGCGGAGGTGGTTTGGGCCGACGAGAAGGCCACGGCAGGACTGCGCTTTATTATGCTCGCGGACGAGTGCCGTTCCGCGTTGGAAGCCTGGATCGCAAAAGGATTGGGAGAGCGCGAGTTCGCCTACGTGTTCAACGGCACAAGGGAAATGCCCGGGCCGGTTCTCATTCCCGCCGCTGAGCCGGCGACATAGAGCCAACCGGCGCCCCGACTTTCAGCTACGTCGCGCCCTTCCCCGGCATCTCATGGAGCACCCCCTGGAGAATAATCGGCGCATGAGCACGGCCCTTGATCCAGACGCAGCGGACGCAGGGAAACTTCCCGCTTCTTCCAAGTTTGTCAATCCTCACACTGCTGGCGGCCGGCGAGCGATCTGGGAACTGGCTGTCGGCTACGGCTTGCTCCAGACCACGCTGTGGACTGAAGGCGAACTGCGCTGGGTTTGGGCAGTCGCAGTGGCGTTGTGGATCATCGGCTTGACCGTGTACCACCGGCCCTCGCTGCGGGAACTCGGGCTCGGATGGACGGGATTCGTGCGCTCGCTCTGGGTCGTGGGGCTGGCTGCGGTGGCCGGCGCAGCCATGCTCTTCGCGGCGCACCTGGCCGGCACACTGCATCGTTACCCGCTGCACCGTGCGCTGCTGGTGGTAGCCACCGGGTATTTGATCTGGACATTCCAGCAACAGTTCATGCTGCAATCGTTCTTCTTCCTGCGGCTGGAGTTGCTGCTGGGCAGCCGCAAAGCGGTGTGGGCCGCCGCCGGACTTTTCGCCCTGGCCCACATCCCCAACCCGGTGCTGGTTCCCGCGACTTTGGCAGCCGGGCTTGCGGTTTGCGAGCTGTTCCGCCGTTACCGCAACATCTACACCCTGGCGATCGTGCAGGCCATTCTGGGCATGTGCCTGGCAGCCGCTGTTCCCGACGCTTTCCACCATCACATGCGCGTGGGCATCGGATACCTAAGCTGGGTCCCCCGTTAACGCACGCTCCGGTCTGCGACGGCTGATGAGGAAGAAAACCAGAGCCAGCACGCCGAAGATCGCTGCCACTCCGCTGATGAAAATCGGCACCGCGAAGAAGTGGACGTTGTAGCCGGCCTGTATGCGGATATCGCGCGGATCGCCGGGGTTGTAGCGCACCTCGGTACGGCTGCCCGCGGGGAACCGCTCCGCCTGCCTCTTCTTGCGCTCGTAGCTGGTGCTCTGGTGCAGCGAACCAACGCTGCTCACGTACGGACGGCCGTCCACCTGGTAGGCAAGCACGAGCAGCGTGTCATAGAGCATCTGGCCGGAATCCGTGCGGAGGGGCACCACCTCGCTGCGAAGCACCTGGGCGCCGGCCGCAGGCCAGTTGCGCAGTACCTTCATCTGCTGGATGAATGGTGGGATTGCGAATAGCAGTCCAATCAGGAAAAAGATCAGGCAGGCGAGAGCGATGACGCGCAGCGCGGTGCGAACCGCAGGTCTCATGCCTCAGCGACGCGTGCCGGGGGATGCAAGGTCGCGGGCTTCCTCCCGCAGCTTCTTCGCTTTGGCGCCCAGGAACAGCAGATACCCGATGTGGATCACCCAAGTCGCGGCGTAAGCGATGTAGAGATTGGTGATGCTATGGATCATCGAGTAACACTCCCTTCCGTCTGGCCGACGGCCTTGAGCGCGTGCGCCTCATCGAGTTGCTGGCGCACAATCTCCAAGCGGTAACGCACCCAAATCAGCAGCGCGGCAAAGGCCATGAATGTGACCCAGTTCCACAGCACCGCAGTCCACATGCGCGGATCGAGCCCGGAACCTTGCCCGCCG
>DASQGF010000073.1:0-18132 GCA_035632755.1 Terriglobales bacterium | reverse complement strand
ATGCTGTTTCGCGACCACACGCTCTCCGACCTGATCGGCTTCGTCTATTCGGGCATGCCCGCTGCCGACGCCGCCGATCACTTAATCCATCGTATCAGGGATTGCGCGCAAACGATTGGCAGCAAACGGCGTGACGTAATGGTGCCGATCATCCTTGACGGCGAGAACGCCTGGGAGTACTACCCGCAATCGGGACGCGAGTTCCTGCGCCGCGTCTACGACGCCATCCAGCGCGACCGCGACATGGAGGCAGTCACGGTGAGCGAGGCCATCACGCGACAGACTTCGTTCCCGCGGCTCAATGCACTCGTCCCCGGCTCCTGGATCAACGCCAACTTCAACGTGTGGATCGGCGCGCCCGAGGACAACCGCGCCTGGGACTATTTGAGTTCCGCCCGCGATTTCTATGCGCGCTCGGCGCCGGGCGCTGGCGACTCGGCGCGGCAGCTGGCCTTCGAAGAGGTGCTGATCGCTGAGGGCAGCGACTGGAACTGGTGGTATGGCCCAGAGCACCACTCCGCCAACGACCGCGAATTCGACGAACTCTACCGCAAGCACCTCTCGAACATCTACCAGGCGCTGGGAGCGACGCCGCCCGACTATCTGGCGCAGCCCATCGCCGCCGGCGTGGTGCGGCCGTACTTCACGCCGCAGACGGCGTACATCCATCCCCGCATCGACGGCGCGGTGGTACGCTACTTCGACTGGATCGGCGCCGCCATGTACACCGCTGACCGCCGCTCCTCGGCCATGCACGGCAAGCAGTTCCTGCTCGATTCGGTCCATGCCGGCGTGGACGAGAAGTTTATCTACGGGCGCCTCGACTTCATCGCCGAGGTCCCGGAGGGCAGCTTCGAGCTGGTGGTCAACTTCGAACGGCCGCCGCGCGCGGAGAAGCAAAAGGGACGCGAGCTGCGCCTCGACGTCACCATCGCCGGCCTCGCCATCGTTTCTTCCAAACTGACTTCAGGCGAGCAAGGCGCGGCGCTCACAGACCTGGCCCAGGTGCGGCTGCTCAAGGTCTTCGAGTTCAAGCTGCCGCTCTATGCGCTCGATGCCGTGCAGGGCGACCGCGTGCGTCTGCGCTTCAGCCTGTGGCAGGACCGCCTGCCCATCGACGCCCTGCCGGTCGAAGGCTGGATCGAGCTGCAACTTCTGCCCGATGAAGAGCTCAGAGCGGCGGCGTATTAGGAAGCAGATGGCAGGAAGCGGGATGCCGGAGAGCGGGAAAATAGTGTCATCCGCCCGAATCCTTCCATTAGTATCCCTCCGTCCCAAAAAGCTATACCCTAGGCACTGAGGCATCCTTGTTTCGCTCAAGGATTGGCAGCACCGTTTGTTTAACGTGCACGCGGAAAGGTTCAATGCTGGGCATCCGGCCCAGATCGCACCCAAGCTCAATCCATCCGGGAAAATCAAATGTTACCGCAATGATAAGCGTGGAGAGTGAAACGAGGTAGTCAGCGACCTTCGCTTCCATCATCGCCGTGAAGTCTTCAGTCCGGCGGGTGACCCACGAGACTGTCAGCGCAGTCGAATTACGACAGGCGGTTACGGTGGGGTGCGAGAGAGCCGAGAATATGCCCCAGAGCCTTGCAAGCTCCGTTTCACCCCCACTAATGCGGTCTATGAAGGCTTCGCACCGTTTGTGCGCGGCCTTCCATGCGGTTCCGTGGAACCAACCATGGACCTTTTGGCGTGTCCCTTGGTCGTTAAAACGGAAGTCGACGAGAAGATCGCGAGATTCCATGAAGGATCTCGCAAGCACGTCCCAACTGTCTCGGGTATTCGGCCGCAACAGAAGCGCCATCCCGCAGAGCAATGATGACGCCCGGAGTGCAAGCAAGAAACATGCGGTGAGTTGGGATTCTTGGTCCGCCCTCATGCACTCGTCTCCCCTGCGGACGAACTCGGTAGTCATTTCCCGAATCACAGTGGGAGCGAGGATCAGGAGCTCGTTCTGCGTCATCCAAGGTCTCTTTCCTCTGGGTATTGCAGATTATACGTCGTAGCGTCGCGACAGCTTTTTCAGTAAATCGTCGATTTTCTTCAGCGTGACGACCTATACTCCAAACGCCGGGAGAGCAGGGCGTAATTCCTGCGGTAACGGCGGCCACGCAAGTTCTAATTCTGATGAATAATGTTCCCGCACTCCGCACGCCTGGCTTCTTGTACCGCAATCACGAACTTCGCTGCGAAAGCGTTCCGCTCTCCGAATTGGCGCAGAAGTTCGGCACGCCGCTCTATGTCTATTCGGCGGCGACCATCGGCGAGCGCTTCCGCGCCTTCCGCCGCGGCTTCGGCCGCGCGCGCCACACCGTCTGCTATTCCGTCAAGGCCAACTCGAACCTAGCGGTGCTCGGGCTGCTCCACCGCCTGGGCGCGGGCTTTGACGTGGTCTCCGGCGGCGAGCTGGCGCGCGTGCTCAAGGTGGATCGCCGCGCCGGCGAGGACGTTGTCTTCTCCGGTGTGGGCAAGACCGCCGCCGAGATCGCCGCGGCCCTGCGTGCCGGCATCCTGATGTTCAACGTAGAGAGCGAGAGCGAACTGGCAGTGCTGGCGCGCTGCGCCGCACGCGCCAAAAAGAAAGCCCGGGTGGCGCTGCGCGTCAACCCGCACATCGAGACCGAGACCCATCCTTACATCTCGACCGGGCTCCGCGAGCACAAGTTCGGCGTGGCCATCGAGCAGGCGCGCGAGATCTACGCCCACATCGCCGAGGAGAAGTACCTCGAGGCCGCCGGGATCAGCGTGCACATCGGGTCGCAGATCACCGACATGGAGCCCTTCCGGCAGACCATGCTGCGCGTGGCCGAGCTTGCGCGGCAACTCGCCGCCGACGGTCACCGCATCCCCTACGTGGATGCCGGCGGCGGTCTGGGCATCTCCTACCAGGGCGAAGACGATTTCCCGGCTCGCGCGCGGGCATACGCGCAAACGGTGCTCCGTCCGCTGCGCGGCTTGAAGATCCACCTGCTGCTCGAGCCCGGACGCGCGCTGGTGGGGCCGGCGGGCGCGCTGCTGACGCGCGTGCTCTACATCAAGAGCAACGACCACAAACGCTTCGTGGTGGTGGACGCGGCCATGAACGACCTGCTGCGGCCGGCGCTATATTCCGCCTACCACGAGATCGTGCCGGTGGTGAATCGCGACGGCACGAGCCGCGCCGAGGTCGACATCGTCGGCCCGGTGTGCGAGAGCGGCGACTTTCTGGCGCGCGACCGGCAGATGCCAATGCTGAGCGAAGGCGAACTGCTCGCGGTGATGGACGCGGGGGCCTACGGCATGTCGCTGGCCTCGAACTACAACACGCGCGGCCGCCCTGCAGAAGTGATGGTCGAGGGCACGAAGGCCCGCCTCATCCGGAGAAGAGAGACGGCGGCGGACATGATGCGGGGCGAGAGAAAGTAGTCCGTTCTCGATGGTTTGTCACCTTTTTCCTGATTTTCGGCACGGGGTGGAGATGTCGCCCCGCCAGCCGGGGCGCTTCCAGATTGAGGTTCATCCCCATGCAGCGGCGGTCAGTCTTTTCGAGTTGCCTAGGATCATCAAGTACAAGCGTGGACGCCGCGCTGAGCGCGCTAAGGAGTTGACTCGCCTGCGCCATCTCCTGAGGTCGCGGTTACCTTTCTTGCAGCCCTCGTTGGGCCTTCCGCGACTGCCGCGCATCCCCAAGGCCGGCTCCCTGAAGCCGGTCGAAGATCAGATCGATGCGGTTTTTTGTGCCTACATCGCTGCTTATTGGTGGTTTTGGGGCAAAGAAAGAAATTGGGTTTTCGGCAGCTTGGCAGAGGGCTACATCGTGGTGCCTCATCCGGCCAACGCTGCCCGGCAACGATCAGCGTAGGTTCTTTATGAAAAGACCAGGACCCGACTTCTCGTAAACCGGCCCCAAACGAGTGTATCGTCTCCCGCTATAAATCCCAGTGATCGCAGGCATCGACATTTTCTTTAGTTGTGGACGCTATTGCCCGCCCGGGCCGCTGCGGGCAGCCGTTGAAATCCGCTCTGGACGCGCATTTCGCAGGAATTCGCTTCTGTCAACAGTTTTTCAACAAAATTTTTCAGTGACCCGTGTCACGCGGTGAAGGTCGCCGTTGACAAAAAACCTCCGGCGATTAAAATACGCCACTGTTCTTCAGCAGACGAAAGCCCCAACGGACCGAACCCCTCGTGATGAACCAAGCGCTGGAACCAGTTTTGCTGGAAACCGATTTTGCCGGCCTGGAGTTGTACGCCAGCGGCAAGGTGCGCGACCTTTATCGCGTGGACAACGAGCGTCTGCTGTTCGTCGCCACCGACCGCATCTCGGCCTTCGACTATGTCCTCGCGACCGGCATCCCCAGCAAGGGCCGGGTGCTGACGCAACTGTCGCTGTTCTGGTTTGACTTCCTCAAGGACATCGTGCCCAACCACCTGCTGACGGCCGACGTGGACCGTTACCCGGAGCCGTTGCGCCGCTACGCCGACCAACTGCACGGGCGCTCCATGTTGGTGGTGCGAGCCGACATGATCGCCATCGAGTGCGTGGTGCGCGGATATCTCTCGGGCTCGGGGTGGAAGGAATATCAGCAGAACGGAAGGGTTTGCGGTATCGACTTGCCGCGCGGGTTGCGCGAGTCGGATAAGCTGCCGGAGCCGATTTTCACCCCAGCGGTGAAGGCCACGAGCGGCCACGATGAGAACATCAGCTTCGAGGAGATGGCCGAGCGCGCGGGTCCGAAGCTGAGCGAGCAGCTCCGCGAACTGAGTCTGAAGATTTACCGGAAGGCGGCGGAGCACGCGGCGGCGCGCGGCATCATCATCGCCGACACCAAGTTCGAATTCGGCCGCACGGCGCGCGGAGTGGTGCTGGCCGACGAGGTGCTCACGCCGGATTCCTCGCGCTTCTGGCCCGCCGACCGCTATCAGTCGGGACGCAGCCAGGAGTCGTTCGACAAGCAGTTCGTCCGCGACTATCTGGAGAAGATCCGCTGGAACAAGCAGCCGCCGGCGCCGGCGCTTCCCGCCGAGGTGGCGCAGGAGACCAGCGAGAAGTACGTGGAAGCGTACCGCAGGCTCACCGGCCGCGAACTGCCGGTGTGAGCATGAACGGCCTGGATTGGGGCATCGTCGCCGTCCTGGTGTTGTCGGTGCTGTTGGCGGCGGCGCAGGGTTTTTTGCACGAGGTGATTTCGCTGGCAGGCGTGGTGGTGGGATACCTGCTGGCGGCCTGGGAGTACTGGCGGGTCGCGGCCTGGTTCGCGCCCTACGTGAAGTCGGCGCCGGTGGCGGAGATCGTGGCCTTCCTGGCGATCTTCTTCGCGGTGGTGATCGCGGCGGGGATCATCGGCCGGATCGCTCGCTGGCTGGCGAAAGAGGCCGGCCTGGGCTGGGCCGACCGTTTGCTCGGCGCGGTCTTCGGGCTGGTGCGCGGAGGCGTCATCGTAGCCGTGCTGGTGCTGGCGCTGGCGGCGTTCGCGCCCGGGTCGCAGTTGCTGGGACGATCGAGCCTGGGAGGTTATTTTCTGGTGGCGGCGCGCGGCATGAGTTGGCTGGCGCCGTCCACCTTGCGGCAGAAGTTACGCCAAGGAGTGGCGGCGATGCGCGAGGCCGCGGGCCCACAACCGGTGCGGCAATGAACCGGCATCGCTGGTAAGATAACCGGTTTTCATAATGAGGTGCGTGTCATAGCGCGGAGGAGGCTGTCGTGAAGGACCAGCTCGAGGCCCTGGTGAGCCAGATGCACAAGAGCGGCATCCTGTATTCGGAAGCGGTGCGCGAGTTCAAGAAACGCTTCATCCTGGCCGTGCTGCAGGAGAACCATGGCAACCAGTGCAAGGCAGCGCGCGAGCTGGGCATGCATCGCAACACCCTCAGCCGCACCATCAGCGAGCTCAAGCTGGACATGCGCACGGTGCGCGACAACGCCCGCCGTCCCCCGCGCAGCGCCCGTCCCATGGTTCTGGAGAAGAAGGCGGCGCGGTAGCGAGTACTAAGTACCGAGTACCAAGTACCAAGTACCGAGTCAGAGAATTCCTTGTGCCATTGGGTGTAGGCAGGCCTTCAGGCTAGCGTTCAGAGCTCATCACAAACTGATTTGTGGAGACGCGGCATGGCTGCGTCTCGGCACGGTGCGCGCCAAAAATCATGGCAGCAATGAATGGCTGCCTTGTTCTTCTTCTGAACCGAAAATCCCTACCGCTTCACAGGCGGTTTGCGGGCTGGCGGCTTGGGGGCTGCCTTGGCGATCAACTGCCCGTCGATCATCTGCATCATGAACGCCGGACTGGCGGTGTAGCTGTCGGGTTTGGCCTGGATCTGGATCTCCGCGCCCGCCTTGGGCACACTGGCCAGGGGCAGTTGCGCCACCATGGTCACGGTCACGTCGGCGAGATTCTTCTCGATGGCGTCGGCGGTGGCGGCCAGCTCCAGCTTGGTGCGGGTGGCAGTGATGGTCTTGGCGGCGAATGGCACCTCCAGTCCCTTGATCTGCGACCACACCTTCTGCTGGACCTCGGGCGAGCCTTGGGAAAGGATCAGCTCCCACTCGCCGAAATCCATGCTCTTCGGGTCTTTTGAGTCGGCCAGCATCTTGGCCTGCTCCGCCGGGCTGGGCGCGGGCGCAACCGCGAAATTCGCCGGCGGCGTGGCGCTCGCCTTGGCCTGGGCCAGTAGTTGGTCCCAGCCATCGGGCGAGCCGTGATACCTCGTGTACTTGAACTGGCCGTACTTGACGATCTGCGGGTTGTTATTGCTCAAGGCGGCGGCGCGCGCGATCCACCACAGGCCGGTAGGATTGATGGGCGTGGCTTCCAGATACGCCAGGGCCAGCGGGTAAATGTCGCGCAGGGCGATGGGATCGTTGGGGTTCTCCTTGTTGCGCAGGTCGACCGCCGCCTGCAGATACTTCTGGGCGCCGGCCAGGTCCTTGTTTTGCAGCGCCCCGAAGCCGGCCGAGCCGTTGAAGATGATCGCCACCTGCGCCTTGAATTTCTCAAAGTCGGCGTCCGACATGCCCTCCGGCTTGCTCATGGTGGCTAGAGCCTGCAATCCGCCCTGACCATACTTGGCGGCGTCGGCGGCATTCTGCTGCGGCGCCTGGCCGGCCTCGGCGGAGGCGCGGCTGGTGTAGGCCAGCAGCGCCAGCGCCCTCACGTTGTTGGGATCGACCTGCAGGATGCGGCTGGCGGTGTCGGTTGTCTTGGCGGCATTGCCCAGCTTCTCGTAGGCGGCCATCAACTGTTCGAGCGCGTCTTCCCTGACCACGGTGTTGGGATACTGCTGCAGGAAGTTCTCGAAGGCCTGCGCTTGGGCCTGGGGATTCGCCTCGCGCAGCGCAGCGATGTAGGAGTTGTACTCCGCCGGGTCCTTGATCTCTTTCTTCTGCTGCTGCGGCGGGGCTGACTGTGCGGGCTGCGCCGCTGGAGCAGTGGCTTGTTGCGCCGCGGCCAGAGCTGCCCACGCCAACACCATCGTGACGAGAGACTTCTTCATGCGAGGCTCCTCGGGAGATTACCAGCAATCGCTTCGCTGCTGCGGACGGCAGGGCCCGGGGGGTTCCGATCCGTAACGCCGCCTTTCCCTCCGGATGACACACTCTCCCTGTAAGCGGCGAGGGCCGGATTATAAGAATGCTGCTGGCCTAAGGCAAGTTGCGTACCGAGGTGGTAACCTTCCCTTGCTCGAATTAGATGCCGCGGAGAGCGCTGGTGGATGCTTCGCCGCCCCGCTGAGCCGTGGGAATCCGCAGCAAGCGGGGCTGGCGAGGGACGCCTTCCCGCAGTCATCGGCAAGGGGAGGTGGTTCCAAAATGGCACTTACGGCTCAGGGTGTAGAGGGACAGGTGGCGGTGGTGACCGGAGGCGGCCGCGGCATCGGGGCAGGCATCTCGGCGCGGCTGGCCGCGCTCGGCGCCACGGTGGTGCTCTGCGGACGCACCCGTGCGCCGCTGGAGGCGACAGCCGCCGCCATCCGCCAGGCTGGAGGCCGATGCGAACCGGTCGAGTGCGACGTCACCCGCCTGGCCGACCTGGAAACCCTGGCGGCGCGCGTCGAGTCCAGCTTCAGCCGCCTCGACGTGCTGGTGAACAACGCCGGCGTGGGCGGGGTGCGCGTCCCCCTGCACCAGTTTCCTCCCGACGTCTGGGACGAGGTGATGAACACCAATCTGCGCGGCGTGTACTATGCCATCCGCTCGCTGGTCCCGCTGATGCGGCGCTCGGGCGGCGGCCACATCATCAACATTTCCTCCCTCGCGGGAAAAAACGCGTTGCCCGGTGGGGCCTGCTATGCCGCCTCCAAGTGGGGCCTGAACGGGTTGAGCTACTCGGTCGCGGAAGAGCTGCGCGGCGAGAACATCCGCGTGTCGGTAATCTGCCCGGGCTCGACCCTGAGCGAATGGGGACACCACGGCGGCAAGGACCGGAACAAGCTGCTGCTCCCCGCCGACGTGGCCCACGCCGTGGCCATGATCGTCACCCAGGCGCCGCAGTCCTTCGTCAGCGAGATCCTGCTGCGGCCAACGCAAAAACCCTAGGGAGGAGGGAGGAGCCGGAATGACACAGACATTTCGTGACCTCATTGCCTGGCAGCAGGGCAAAGCCCTGACGCGGGAGGTCTACGAGATCACGCGTCTGTTCCCGGACGAAGAACGGTTCGGGCTGGTGATCCAGTTGCGCCGAGCGGCTGTTTCCATTCCCAGCAACATTGCCGAGGGACGGGGCCGGGGAACCAAGAAGGACTTTAAGCACTTTCTTATGCAGGCGCGCGGGTCCTTGTACGAAGTGGAAACTCAGATCGAGCTTGCCAACGAATTGCATTACATCAACGCGTCCGACGCGGCACGTTGCTGAAAGCCTGTGATGAGTTGTCGCGTGTCCTCAATGGACTAATCAACTCAATATCCTGAACCCCTACTCCCTACTCCCTACTCCCTATCTTTGTGGTACCATCGCGGGTTCGGGTCATCGAAACAACGGAATGATATAGAGGAGGTTCTTATGGCGGAGGACAGTAGCAGCTTCGGATGGTTCCTGGCGGGGCTGGGCCTGGGAGCGTTGATTGGGGTGCTGTACGCGCCCAAGTCGGGTCGCGAGACGCGCGAGGACATCCTGCGCTCGGCCGAGGAAGGCCGCGAGTTTGTGGCCAACCGCGCTCGCCAGGCGAGGGTGCAGGCCGACCAGTGGGTAGACCGCGGCCGCGACGTGCTGCAGAAGCAGAAGGACCAGTTTACGGCGGCGGTCGAAGCCGGGCGCCAGGCCTATCACGAGGCCACCGAAGGCGTCAAGAACCCGTAGCTCGACCACACTGGCAGCGACTGGAGTCAGCGGAGTCTGAACCATGGATCCGGTGCTCAAGATTTTCATCTACGCCACTGCGGTGGCGGTCATCCTGCAGATGTTCATCCTGCTGGCTCTGGCCATCAGCCTGCGCAAAACCAGTTCCAAGGTAGAAGCGCTGGCTAGCGAAGTCCATGGCCGCGCCTTGCCCATTCTGGCGTCGGCAGAGACCATCATCAACGATTCCCGCGGCAAGATTGACATCGTGATGAACAACCTGGAGGCTACCACCGGCACGCTCAAGACACAGATGGACCGCCTGGACGCCACGGTGAACGACATCGTGGACCGCACCCGCCTGCAGGTGATCCGTGCCGACGACATCGTCACCCGCACCCTCGACCGGGTGGAGGAGACCAGCGAGCTGGTGCAGAACACGGTGGTCTCGCCGGTGCGGCAGATCTCAGGCATCATGCAGGGGGTGAGCGTCGGTCTCTCGGTCTTCTTCGGCCACAACCGCAGCCGCCGCCGGCGCGCCAACGCTCGCGTGACGCAGGACGAGGAGTTGTTTATCTGAAAGGGCGCGGCTTCAGCCGCGCCCTTCGGGTGCCTCTCTATATTGTCATCCCGAGCCGCGCGACGCGAGCTTGGCGAGCGGAGCGCGAGTCGAGGGATATGCAGTGCCGTTCCCGCCGACCACCAACCAACGACCACCGACCTGCCTAGATCCGGCGGTTTAAGGTTTCCCGTTTAGGGAAAGACCTGTTCATAGATCACAGCCAAGGCCAGCCGCGGGATGGAAAATTATTTTGGGTTGCTTTGCCCGCAGGAGGTTAACAACATGAAGCGACGGACGAAGGAAACTTCCAAGCTGCGCGCAGCCGCAAAGCCGGCAAGTGGGGTCCGGGTGATCCGCGTCACCGAGGAAGCGTGGGCAGCGAAATGTGTGTCGCTCGGCAAGCGGGGCGGGCCCATGGAACCCGCGGAGCTTTTCGATCGCGCGCTGCGGCTCACTCATAACAAGGCTTCATGAGAAAAAAGGCCCGGCATCTCTGCCGGGCCTGCTTATCCTCACCGTTAATTCTGTATGGGTTGTAGAGACGCAGCATGCTGCGTCTCTACCGCGCGACCTAAATGTCGTAGTACAGCGCGAATTCGTAAGGATGCGGTCTCAGCCGCACCGCCTGGTCTTCCTTCTCGCGCTTGTACGAAATATACGTTTCGAGCAGCTCTTCGGTGAACACGTCGCCCTTGGTCAGGAAAGCGTGATCGTTCTCCAGAGCGTCGAGCGCCTCGCCGAGCGAGCCCGGCATGGACGGCACCTTGGCCATCTCCTCCGGACCCAGGTCGTAGATGTCCTTGTCCAACGGCTGGCCGGGATCGATCTTGTTCTCGACGCCGTCCAGTCCCGCCATGACCATGGCTGCGAACGCCATGTAGGGATTACAGCTCGGGTCAGGCGGGCGGAACTCCACGCGCTTGGCCTTGGGCGAAGCCGAGTACATCGGAATGCGGCACGCCGCCGAGCGGTTGCGCCGTGAATACGCCAGGTTGACCGGGGCTTCGAAGCCCGGCACCAGGCGCTTGTAGCTATTGGTGGTGGGCGCGATGATGGCGGAAAGCGCCGGGCCGTGCGCGATCAGCCCGCCGATGTACCACAGCGCCAGTTGCGACAGACCGGCGTAGCCGTCGCCGGCGAACAGCGGCTTGCCGCCCTTCCACAGGGACTGGTGGGTGTGCATGCCGCTGCCGTTGTCCTGGAACAACGGCTTGGGCATAAAGGTGACGGTCTTGCCGTACTGGTTGGCGACGTTGCGGGTGATGTACTTGTACAGCATCATGTGGTCCGCCGAGCGCACCAGCGAGTCGAACTTCAGGTCGATCTCGGTCTGGCCGCCGGTGGCCACTTCGTGATGATGGCACTCCACCTCCATACCGCAGCTCTGCATGGTCAGGGCCATCTCGCTGCGCAGGTCCTGGTAGTGGTCGGTGGGCGGCACCGGGAAGTAGCCTTCCTTGTAGCGCGGACGGTAGCCGAGATTGTTCTCCTTGCGCCCGGAATTCCAGCGCCCCTCCTCGGCGTCGATGAAGTAGAAGCCGTGCTGCTCGCGCTGGTCGAAGCGCACGTTGTCGAAGATGAAGAATTCCGCCTCGGCGCCGAAGTAGGCGGTGTCGGCGATGCCGGTGGATTGCAGATACATCTCCGCCTTGCGGCCGATGTAGCGCGGATCACGGTCGTAGCGCTGCTTGGTCACCGGGTCGATCACGTCGGCAATCATCACCAGCGTGGGAACCTCGGTGAAGGGATCCAGCATGTACCAGGACGGGTCGGGGATGAGCAGCATGTCGCTCTCGTGGATGGCGGCCCAGCCGCGGATCGACGATCCGTCCATGCCGAAGCCTTCTTCGAACGAGGACTCGCTGAATTGTTCGATGGGGAAAGATACGTGGTGCCAGAGCCCGGGAAGATCGGTGAAGCGCAGGTCCAGCACCTTGGCCCCGTTCTTCTTGACGAACTCCAACACAGTCTTCGGATCAGCCATGCTTGACTCCTTTGGCGCGGGCGCTTGCCCGGGCAGGGTTACGGATATGGGTGCGGTCGAATGAGAAATTCGGGCCGGACTATCCTAGACTAATCGGCGCCGGCGCGGCGGTGGAAATATTCATTTTTTATCGCCGCGATAAGTCCGATTTATGAGGCGGGGCGCGGGCCCGTTTTCATATACTTGCGGCGGCGGGCTCTTGGCATTTAGCTCTTGGCTCGGTACTAGGTACTCGGTACTCATGGACTTCGACCAGCTAGAAACGTTTCTCGAGGTGGCGCGGCACGCCAGCTTCTCCCGCGCCGCAGAGAAGCGCTTCCGCACCCAGCCCGCGGTTTCCGCCCAGATTCGCGGGTTGGAGGAAGAGGTGGGGGCGCAGCTCTTCGACCGCTCCGGCGGGAAAGTCTCCTTGACCGCTGCCGGCAAGGAGTTCCAGAAATATGTTGAAGAAACACTTGAAGCGCGCAAGCAGATGGTCACGCACCTCGCCGAGATGGAACACATCCCGCGCGGCGAGCTCGTGGTCGGCGCCAACGAGGGCACCTGCCTCTACGTGCTGCCCGAGGTCTTCGCCGAGTTCAAGAAGCAGTATGGAGGCGTGGCGGTGAGCATCAACCGCGCCGAGAGCACCAAGATCCTGGAATCGATCATCGATAACTCGGTGGACTTCGGCGTGGTCTCGCTGCCGGTCAGCGACAACCGGCTGACGGTGGTGCCCATCCACCGCGACGTGCTGGTGGTGATCGCCGCCCCGCGGCACCCGCTGGCACGCATGAAGTCGGTGCCCATCGCCGAGGCCGCCAAGTATCCGCTGCTCCTGCCCAAGGCGGGACACACCCGCGACGCCCTGGAAGACATCTTCTTCGAGCGGCGGCTCAAACCCACGATCTCGATGGAGCTCGACTCCAGCGAATTGCTCAAGCGTTTCGCCGCCGCCGACGTGGGCGTGGGGTTCATCGCCCGGTCCAACGTAGTGGACGACGTGCGCGCCGGCCTGCTGGCCGCCATGCCCCTGGCCGACGTCACCATCAAGCGCGACCTGGCGCTGGTCTTCCGCAAGGACAAGGCCCTCAGCCGCGCCGCCCTGGCCTTCATCGAGATCGCCGTCAAGATCAAAACCCCCGAGCGGCAGACGGTGGGAACTTGAGGCGCTTTCCGCGGCCCATTCGGCAGCTTCGCTTTGCTCGGCTGCTCAGGGCAGGCTGGAACCCGAGCCGCGGGCCGAAATCCCGAGTGGAACGAGGGATCCGCAGAAGGTGAATAGCGCGCCATGGGAGATCCGAACTTGAAACCTCCGGGGACGGAATGATCATCTAAGTCGTAAGTGGGAGAATCCCGTTCCGACAAGGAGATCATGCATGAGATTCGGTATTCATCGCGCCGCCGTGGTACTGGTTCTGCTGGCGGCAGTCCTGGCTTTCGCCGCCGACAAGCCGCAAACCTTCACCGGCAAAGTGAGTGACGCTATGTGCGGCGCCAAGCACATGATGGCGGGCGCCTCCGACGCCGACTGCACCCGCGCCTGCGTCAAACAGGGATCGAAGTACGCTCTGGTCGTAGGCGACAGCGTGTACACGCTGGAAGGCGGTGATGCCGCCATGCTGGACATGCTGGCCGGCCAGAACGCCACCGTCAGTGGCACGCTCAAGGGCAAGACCATCACCGTCGCCTCGGTCGCTCCCGCGAAATAGCGACAATAGGTTTTCGCCGCCGAGACGCCGAGACCGCTGACCAAGAACGCCACGGATTGGCACCGATCGTCACGGATTTGGTTCGATCCGTGTTCATCCGCGAAGATCCGTGGCCCGCGTTTTTCGTCCTCGGCGACTCGGCGGTGATTCTGAGCGGACCATCTCACCCGGATGGTGTAGCCCTGCTGCGTTGCCCCGTCTCAAGATTTCATCTAGACACACGGGCTCCTGTGTTACATTCTGCGACTTGCAGCTACCACCGGGAGGTGCGGGGAATTGGGCAAAGACATGGTCCCGAAGCGGATCTTTCTCACCAAGGGCGTCGGCAAGCACAAGGAGCGGCTGACCTCGTTCGAATTGGGCTTGCGCGATGCCGGCATCGCTGCGCAGAATCTGGTACGCGTCTCCTCGATTTTCCCCCCAACTGCAAGCTGATCCCCCGCTCCCAGGGGCTGAAGTACCTGCATGCCGGCGAGGTGGTGTTTGCCGTGGTGGCCGAGAACTCCACCCGCGAACCGCACCGCCTGGTGGCCGCGAGCATCGGGCTCGCCATCCCCGCCGACCGCACCACCTACGGCTATCTGAGCGAGCATCACTCCTTCGGCGAGACCGACGACACCGCGGGCGACTATGCCGAGGAACTTGCCGCCGAGATGCTGGCCACAACCCTGAATTTGGAATTCGATCCCGACCGCTCCTGGGACGAGAAGAAGGAGATCTACCGGATCTCCAACAAGATCGTGCGCACGATGAATAACACCCAGTCCGCGGTGGGCGACAAGCGTGGGCTGTGGACCACGGTGATCGCGGCCGCGATCATGATCTTCGATTAGCTGAAGCACTTAGCAGTTGGCACTTGGCACTTAGCATTTAGCCAACCTAGGTGGTATGGCGCCAAGGTAGATGGTATGGCTCTCACACGAATTCCTCTAAACGGCTAAAGGCTAGCTGCTAATTGCCAACTGCTAAGTGCTTTTCTTCAGCCTCTCCAGCACCGCTCCGGCGATCAAAGGCAATCCCACCGTGGCATCTACGAACACTTCGGCGAAGCGCCCGCCTTCCTCCGGCGGGACGAACTTGCCCCACGAGACCGCCTCGGTGTAAGGACTCCCCGACAGCCCGCCCCAATAGACAGGCTCGGGGCAAATGCGCACGCCGTAGTGATAGCGCTTGAGCGGCACGTCTTCGCCGGCGCGCCGGTTGCGCAGCTCGATGTACGGACCGAACTGCTGCGCCCAATTGCGCGGCACCCCTCCGCCGATGGTGAAGATGCCCAGCCGCTTCTGCCCCAGCAGCGTCTCGGCAAACTGTTCCAGGTCTTCGAAGGGATCGTAGCGCAGACGCTGCTGGCCATCGCGCGTGCGGATGCGGTTGGTGAGCGCGAAGTCGAGGCCCAGTTCGGAATCGGTAAAGGCGGGCACGAATACCGGCACGTTCTTCTTGCAGGCCGATTTCAGAATGCCGCGCCCGGGCGCATGCTTCACCAGGTATTCGCCGATGGCCCGGTTCAGCTTCCACGAGCAGACGATCTCTTTGGGGTCCCACTGCTTCAGGACGTCGAAGACCACGGCCTCGACGTCGTCGAGGTTGCGCTCCGGCTCCAGCGTGTCATACACGCGGTTGTAGCCGGCCTCGTAGAGTTTGACGTCGCTCACGCTCGGGTCGTAGCGGAAGTGCGAGCGCCCGGTGGCCTCCACCAGCCCGTGCGCCATGAGCGCGCCGGTGGAGACGAGGACGTTCACCACGCCACGGTCAATCAGCTCGGCGATGACCAGTCCTTGCTTGGCCACGGTCATCGCGCCGGCCAGGGTCATCACCACGAAGCAGTCGCGGTCGCGGGCCATGGCCTCCAGCACGTCCGCGGCTTCGCCCACCTGGCGGCCGGTGAACGCCGTGTCGCCCATAGCGCGCACCAGGTCGTTGACCGTCTTCACCTGGTTCAGATCGAGGGGATGGATAGGGACGAGCTTGTCCTCGACCGGATCGTGCAGCTTGCGGATGCTTCCCACGCCTTCATGCTTGCCGTGTTTCAAGTGTCGCCCTCGCGGAGAGTGAAGTTGAAAGCTATCGTGCCGCGCAGCAATCGTCAACCGCAGACGAGTCGCAAATCGCAAATCACCCGATGTCCCGATCTCCCGATGACCCGATCGGCAGGAATCCTTTAATATGCACTCGTGCCTGCAAGCTTCAAAGTCGGCCTAGTGCAGATGTCGTGCGGGCCGGATCCGCAGAAGAACGTCAGCCACGCCATCGATATGGTGCGCGATGCCGCTGCCAGCGGTGCCCAAGTGATCTGCCTGCCGGAACTCTTCCGCACGCAGTACTTCTGCCAGCGCGAGGACGCCGCCTTGTTCGACCTGGCCGAACTCGTGCCCGGCCCCACGACGGAACGCCTGGCGGAAATCGCGCGCGCGGCCAAGGCGGTGGTCATCGCTTCGGTTTTCGAACGGCGCGCGCCCGGCATCTATCACAACACCGCGGTGGTGCTTGATGCCGACGGTTCGATTAAAGGCATCTACCGCAAGATGCACATCCCCGACGATCCGCTCTACTACGAGAAGTTTTACTTCACGCCCGGCGACCTCGGCTTCCGCGCCTTCGACACCGCTTACGGCAAGATCGGCACCCTCGTATGCTGGGACCAGTGGTATCCCGAGGGCGCGCGTCTGACGGCGCTCGCGGGCGCGCAGGTGCTGTTCTATCCCACCGCCATCGGCTGGCATCCGGCGGAGAAGCAGGAGTTCGGCTCCGCGCAGCACGACGCCTGGCGAACCGTCCAGCGCGGACACGCCATCGCCAACGGCATCTACGTGGCCGTGGTCAACCGCGTCGGACACGAAACCGGCAATGTGAACGGCAACGCCGCGACGGGGGCGGGCCTGGAGTTCTGGGGCGGATCGTTCCTCGCGGATCCCTTCGGCGCAGTGATCGCCGAAGCTGCCAGCGACCGCGAGGAAATCCTGATCGGCGAGGTGGACCTGCGCCGCCTGGAGGACGTCCGCCGTCACTGGCCGTTCCTGCGTGACCGCCGCGTGGACAGCTATGCTGGGATCACGCAGAGATTCCTCGACTGACTCGCATGGCTAGACCACCTCTGCCGAGAAACGAGAAACTAGAAACGAGAAACCAAACTCCATCCGCTCTCGGCTACCGCATGCCCGCCGAGTGGGAGTCGCACGCCGCCACCTGGCTCGCCTGGCCGCACAACCGCAGCGATTGGCCGGGAAAATTCCCCGCCATCCCCTGGATATATGCCGAGATCGTTCGAAATCTGGCGCGGGTGGAGCGCGTGGCCATCATCGTGGAGGAAGCCGACGCCCGCAACCGCGCCCTGAAGATCCTGACTGACTCCGGCGTGAACACTGAAGCCGTCGACTTCTACCTCTGGCCCACCAACCGCGGCTGGACCCGTGATTGCGGTCCCATTTTCGTGGTCTCGGACACGCGCGCGCCGGAGCCGGTGGGGATCACCAACTGGCGATTCAATGCCTGGGCCAAGTATTCCGACTGGCGGAAGGACGCGACCATCGCCGGCAAAGTGGCGCGCCGCCTGCGCCTGCCTGAGTGGCATCCAACGGCGACTGTGAATGGCCGCCCGCAGCGTGTGGTGCTCGAGGGCGGCAGCATCGACGTGAATGGCCGCGGCACCATGTTAACCACCGAAGAGTGCCTGCTCAGCTCCACGCAACAGCGCAATCCGGGCCTGGGGCGGACGGGGCTGGAGCAGGTGTTCGCCGACTATCTCGGCGTGCGCCACGTCATCTGGCTGGGGGGCGGCATCGCCGGCGACGATACCCACGGCCACGTGGACGACATCGCGCGCTTCGTCGCGCCGGACACGGTGGTGGCCTGCGTCGAGCCCGATCGCGGTGATCCCAACCACGAGCCGCTCAGGGAGAACCTGCGCCGTCTGCGCGCAGCCCGCGACCAGGAGGGAGCGCCGCTGCGCCTAGTCGAGCTGCCCATGCCCGCGCCCGTGGTCTTCCGCCGACAGCGCCTTCCCGCCAGCTACGCCAACTTCTACATCGCCAACCGGCTGGTGCTGGTGCCCACGTTCAACGATCCCAACGATCGGCGCGCTCTGGAGATCCTGGCCGGACTTTCCCCGGACCGCGCGGTTGTCGGCATTTATTGCGGCGATCTCGTCTGGGGCCTGGGGACGCTGCACTGCATGACGCAGCAGCAGCCGGCGGGGACTGTTTAACCACGGCAGCCGCACTCTGACGCGAAGCCCACAACCTGAAACTTGGAAACGTGAAACCTGAAACTATTTCTTGTACACCGTCGGCTTGGGCCCGAGCTCCAGCGTCTGGCGGTCCCAGATCATGCCTTCGCGGGTGTAGTTGGCCAGCTCGAAATCCTGGGTCAGCTCCAGGCAGTCGGTGGGACAGGCGTCCTCGCACAGCCCGCAGAACATGCAGCGGCTGAGGTCGTAGGTGAAGGTGGTGAGTTCTTTGCGGCGGGTGTTGGGGTTGCGCTCGCTGGTAACCACGATCAGGTGCTCGGGGCAGGCCAGGGCGCACAGGTCACAAGCGATGCACAGGGTCTCGTTGGTGTCCGGGTTGACGTTCAGCCGCGGCGCACCGCGATAGCGCTCCGCTACCTGCGGCCGCTGCATGGGATACTGCTCGGTATAGA
>DASQGF010000072.1:0-3582 GCA_035632755.1 Terriglobales bacterium | reverse complement strand
CCAAGAAACCGGCCACTCCGGCCGGCTCAACGCAAGGCCAGCAGAACCAGGCCGCGGCAACGGCGCCAGCTTCCGCTCCCACCCAAACCAGCAAGCTGGTGATCCAGGAAGGCAGTGCGCCCAACTCGCAAGGGCAGCTCGCGGCCGGCGTGGCCCTGGAAGACTCTTCGTCGCGCAACAAGCAGACCACCGAACAACTGCTGCAGTCCACGGAGGCGAACCTGAAAAGAATCAACCGTCCGCTCAGTCCGGAGGAGCAGGCGATGGTCGCCCAGATCAATGAATACATGAAGCAGTCGCGCGAGGCTACGGCCAGCTCCGACGCGGTGCGCGCGCGCAACCTGGCGCTCAAAGCACGTTTGCTCTCCGACGAGCTGGTCAAGCACTAGCCGCTTGCTCGGGCACCGAATTTTCGGGGCTGTAAAAAATCCTGCGGGCCGCCGCCACACAGAATCCCTTCCAGCATTTATCATCGTAAGTTTGCGACCCGGACGTGGGCGCGCCAAGAGGCTGGACACATCAGCATGAAGGACATCGCTTCCTGGATTCTGAACACGGCCCAGAGCCGCGGGGCCGGCTACTGCGACCTGCGCGTGGTGGATGAGCGCGCCCGCACCATCGCCACCAAGAACGGCAAGGTGGGGCATGCGTCGAACTCGGAGTCGCTGGGCGTTGGCATCCGCGTAATCGCTGACGGCGCCTGGGGTTTTGCCGCCACGCAAGACCTTTCCCGCGCCTCGGTCGAGGCCACCGCCGCCCGCGCCGTCGATGTTGCGCGCGCCTCCGCCCGCGTCAAGCAGCACGAGCTGCAGCTCGCGCCCGAGAAGGCCTACGTGGACGAGTGGACCACGCCTTACAAGGTCGATCCCTTCACCACGTCGATCGCCGACAACATCGAGCTGCTGCTGAAAGTGGATTCCGAGCTGCGCGCCGTCGAAGGCGTCACGCTGGCCGAGGCCCTGTTCAGCTTCCGCCGCTACGAGCAGTGGTTCTATTCCTCCATCGGCTCGGACATCCACCAGACCAAGTTCATCACCGGCGCCGGCTACTCCGCCTATGCGTTCGCCGGAACTGAGATCCACAAGCGTTCCTATCCCAACTCTTTCGGGGGGCAGTACCAGAACAAGGGATACGAACTGGTGGAGGAACTGAAGCTGGTGGAGAACGCGCGCCGCATCGCGGAAGAGGTGGTGGCGCTGCACAAAGCCGACCAGTACCCGGAAGGGACTTTCGACATCATCCTGGATTCCTCGCAGCTCGGGCTGCAGATCCACGAGTCGGTGGGTCATCCCATCGAACTCGACCGGGTGCTGGGCATGGAAGCCAACTTCGCCGGGACCTCGTTCCTCACCACCGACAAGCTGCGCCATCTGCGCTACGGCAGCGACCTGGTCAACGTCGTCGCCGACGCCACGCCGGAACACGGCCCCGGCCTGGGAACGTTCAAGTACGACGACGAAGGCGTGCCCGCGCAATGCACGCCCATCATCACCAACGGGCTGTTCACCGGGTATCTGTCCTCGCGCGATACGGCGCCCGCCATCGGCGAGGACCGCTCCAGCGGCACCATGCGCGCCGAGGGCTGGAACCGGATTCCGCTCATCCGCATGACCAACATCAGCATCCTGCCGGGCGCCAAGCCGCTGACACTCGACGAACTGATCGCCTCCACCGATCACGGCATTTTCTTCCAGACCAACCGCTCCTGGTCGATCGACGACAAGCGCTACAACTTCCAGTTCGGCACCGAGATTGGATGGGAGATCCAGGGAGGCAAGCTGGGACGCATGTTGAAGAATCCGTCCTACTCCGGCATTACCACTGAGTTCTGGAATTCCATGGACGCCATCTGCTCGCGCGACCAGTGGACGCTGTGGGGCACGCCCAATTGCGGCAAAGGCCAGCCCATGCAGACCATGGGCACCGGACACGGCGCCTCGCCGGCAAGGTTCAGGGGGGTGAAGGTGGGGAGTGCGTATAAAGGAACATAGCAGTTAGCAATTGGCAATTAGCATTTGGCCCTAAACGCCGGAGGTTCAAATGAAAGACTTCAGGAACTTAACTGTGTGGAACAAAGGGCATCAACTGACGCTCGAGGCGTACAAGGTAACCGCGAAATTCCCTCGCGAAGAACAATACGGTTTGACATCCCAGATCCGACGGTGCTGTGCGTCTATTCCAGCCAACATTGCCGAAGGATGCGGGCGTCGCGGGAATGCCGAGTTTCACCGGCTTCTCCAGATTGCTTCGGGGTCGGCGAGCGAATTGGATTATCACTTTTTGCTCTCGCATGACCTCGGCTTTTTGTCTGATTCAGATTACCGAAAACTTTCGCAGTCTCTGCTGGAGCTGAGGCGAATGCTGACGTCACTAATCCACAAGGTGGACAGCGAACGTTCTCAGGTTGGCTAAATGCTAAGTGCCAAGTGCTAATTGCTAAATGCTAACTGCCAATTGCCAAATGCTTACTCACGAACAAGCCGAAGAGATTTTCCTGCGTCTGAGCCGCTATTCGAACGCGGACGGGATGGAAATGCTCATCGCCGGCGGACACAACGCGCTGACGCGTTTCGCCAACAACACCATCCACCAGAACATCGAGGAAGAGAACTACGTGGTCTCGGTGCGCACGGTCATCGGCCGCAAGACGGCGCGCGCCACCACCAACAAGCTCGACGATGAGAGCCTGCGCCGAGCGGTGGAGTCCGCCGAGGCCATGACCGAAGTACAGGTGGAGGACCCCGACCTGCTGCCCCTGGCGCCGGCGTCGATGACCGACGGCCCTCCGACGGAGCGCTACTTCGAGAACACGGCCGCGGTCACCCCGGAAGACCGCGCCAGCGCCGTCGAGAGCATTGTCGGCATCGCCAAAAAGAACAATCTCACTGCCGCCGGCATCTTCTCCAGTTCGCGGTCGGTGGAGGCCATTATGAACTCGCGCGGGCTCTCCACCTTCCACGCCCAGACGTCGTCGGAGGTCTCGATCACCATGCTCGGGGATGATTCCTCCGGCTGGCAGAAGGCCAACTCGCCCGACTCGCGCAATCTCGACCCCGTGGCGCTGGCTGAAACCGCCGCCCGCAAGGCGCGCGACTCCGCCTCGCCGCACGAGGTCCCGCCCGGCAAGTACACGGTGATTTTGGAGCCGGCCGCGGTGCTCGACCTGGTGGGCTACATGTTCTTCGATTTTGGCGGGCTGGCCATCCTGGACCAGCGGTCGTTCCTCACCAACCGCGTGGGCACCAAGCTATTCGGTGAGAACATCACGGTGGACGATAACGTGTACCACCCGCTGCAGTCGGGCGCGCCCTTCGACGGCGAGGGCGTCCATCGCCAGCCCATCCGCCTGGTCGAGAACGGCGTGGTCAGGAACCTGGTGTATGCGCGCGCCACCGCCGAGAGGATGAAGAAATCGGAACACGCCTCCAAGGTCGGCCGCATCGCGCCCACGGGACACGGGTTCCCCCTGCCCAACGAGATTGGCGAGGCCCCCATGAACATCGTGTTTGATGCCGGCCCCGAGGCTTCGCGCCGCACCCTCGAGCAGATGATCGCCTCAACCGACCGCGGCATCCTGGTGAC
>DASQGF010000071.1:0-11194 GCA_035632755.1 Terriglobales bacterium | reverse complement strand
GAACCATGGGGTTTTGTAGATTGACAGGCTGCCCTTGGCGGTTCACCAAGCGGGTGAAATCGCCCGCGCGCTCGTCCTTTGTTCCGAATGCGGGGTTCCCGTCGGTGGGAACCGTAGAGAAAGCGTCGAACGGGTTCTGGGCGCGGGAGCCGTTGTAGTTGACGAAGAAGAACATCTTCTGGCCGCCCTTGTAGATCTTGGGAATATTGAGCGGCCCACCCAGTGAGCCGCCAAAGTTGTTCTGCTGGTAAGAGGGTTTGGGCTGAGGAACTCCGGTCAGCGAGAAGGGAGCCGCGTCCAGCGCGGCATCACCGCCCCGGTAGTAGATGGTGCCGTGCGGACGATCGAAGTTAAAGCGGCCGCGACCGCCGCCGAAGATGAACGGGCCACCGCCGCCTCCTCCGCCAAAGCCACCTGGGCCGCGACCGCCGCCCGGACCTCCACCGAAGCCGCCGGGACCGCCCAGCTCGCCGCCCTGCCGCTCGCGCATCTCCTGCACACGCTGGCGAAGCTCCTCGCTGCTCAGGCCGGACCATCCGGAGTTGGCGGTGTTGCCGGTGATGGAGACGGACTCCGTCGCCGATTCCGCCGACATGCCGGGCACCTGCAGGCCAGCAGGCACGCCCTGCTCGCCGCCGTTGACGCCGCTGCCTTCGGAATCGGCACCGAATCCCGACTGCATGACCGACAGGCTCTGGAACCCACGGTTGGGCCCTGCCGCAGCCTGGCGCTGTTGCTGTTCCGCCGCTTGCTGGGCGCGGGAGAGAAGCACCAGCTCCAAGTCCACACGCGCGCTGCGGTTCTGGGCATTGATCACCACTTCGTGCGTGGAGGCGGAAAAAGCGGCCATCTCCGCGCGCACCACGTAGCGGCCGTTGGCGGCGAGGTGCAGCGCATAGCTGCCGTCATCTCCCGTGGACGTGACCGCCTTTTGACCAGTGAGCGTGTTGGCAGCGGAAACCGTGACCCCGGGCAGAGGCATGCTTCCGGACTTGACGACGCCGCTGATGTCACCGCCGGCTGTTGCCGGAAGGGCCTGGCCGGCGGCAGGTCCGCAAGCAACCAGCAGCGCGAAGGCTGCGGCTATCGTGCAAGCATTCACCAGACAGCGTCGAGGATGGTTTGGCCGGGAGTTTCGCATCGCGGACATCAAAGCGCGCTGCTGGAGTTAGACGGATTTCCCAGGCATCTGGATGACCTCAATGCCGGTCGGGCGTTCTCTGAGGCCGCGGCATCCCCATCTGCTGGGGGTCCCCAAAATTCAGCACTGCGGCGACGAACGTCCCATTCTTGAGCTCGCCCCGGCCAAACACGTGGTCGCCGGGCTTGAAATCGGCGAGCGTGATGCTTTCGCCCTGCTTGCGGAACGACGTATTCTCATCCACCTCGATGGTCTGGGTTACGCCGTCGGGGCGCAGGATGGTCAAATGTAGGCCGTCGAGCGCCTTGATCTCTCCAGCGATGAAGCGCTTGCCCAACCCCTCGCGCATCTCCGGGCGGGCATTGGAGCGCGTGGCGACGAAGCGGGCCTTCCAGGTGTTCTCCCCGGCGGGGTCGCCGCCGATCATCACCGTGTCGCCAACCTTGAAGTCCGCCAGCGAGGCCGGCTGCGTATCCTTGCGGTAACGCGTGTCGGCAGACACGTTGACGGTCACGGCTTTGCCCTCCAGGGTCTTCAAGGAGATTTGATTCTTGTCGATGGCGGTGATGGTACCCGCCACCCCCTGAAATCGGCCTTCCCCACCCCGTCGATGCGGAGGACCTTGCGCTTGGTCATCCGCGGACTTTGGCGGATTGTCCTGCGCCGTCGCCAGCACAGGAAGCAACGACACGATGACGGCGATCGCCCAGCGCCTTAGCATAAAAACTCCCAGGTGGTCGAAAACGTCCAGCAGCACTGTACCTATTCTAACTACGCGCCGTAGCGCGGACGGGTAAAGACTTCGTAAAGAAAGGTCAAAGGAGTGTAGTGGGAAGCGGCGCCCCCAGCCGCGCACGGTCAATGGAATAAGAATCAGCGCAGCCGGCCGATGGCGTAGTTCAACGACGCCGTCTTGGCGCCATAGTCGTACTTGGCGCTGGCCTGGTCGATGGCGCCCTGGGTCTCGTTGAGCTGGGCCTGCTGCAGTTCGACGATCGAACTCAAGCCCAGTTTGTAGCGAGCATCCGCCAAATCGAGTGCTTGCCGGGCCTGGTCGAGGATCTGGGAGGTGAGATCGAGGCGCTGATAGGCGGTGTTCACATCCAGCCAGGCCACGCGGACTTCACGCCCAACGCCGTTCTCCAGATCATGGAGCCGCTGCTCTTCCGCCTGAGCCCGCAGGTTGGCTTCGGCGTAGCGCGCGGAAAACAGCTTGCCGTTGAACACCGGGATGGTGACATTGAAACCGCCGGCGGCATAGGAGCTGCGCAGTTGTATATCTCCCACCGGGACCAGCCCGAAATTGCCCGCCGCGCTGATGGTGGGGAACCAGAGGTCGCGTTCGGCGGTGGCGAAAGCGTGCGCGGACTGCACGGTAAAACGCTGGCGGACCAGTTCGGGCCGCTCGCGGAATGCCTCGGCCACCAGGGGAAGTACGTCGGGCGGAGGCGCGGAAGGCAGTGGCTCTTCGGCCAGCTCGAACTCGCGTTGGTCGGGATAGCCGAGGGCAAGGGCCAATTCCGCATACGCGGCCTTGATCTCGTTCTGCGCCTGCACCAGCAGGAGCTTGGCTTGTCCGAGATTCACCTCCGCGAAGCTGACGTCGAGCCCAGACTTCAGCTTGGCCTTGGCGAGGGCTTCCACGCGATCGGCGACGGTTTGCCGCTCCTTGACTGTCTCCTGGGCGACGGTGAGTACCGCCTGCGCCTTCAGCGTGCGGAAATAGGCCTGGTCTACCAGCAACAGGACATCGGCGCGCGTGACCACCACGCCTTCGCGCGCGGCGCCAGCGCGGAGTCCCGCCGACTGGCTGAGCCGGTGGGTGCGACCGAAATCGGTGAGGAGTTGCCCGACGGCGAGCCCGCTGGCGAAGCGGTCGAAGATGATGGGATTGTTCAGCGCGCCCGCGGCCAAACGCGTTCCTGTCTCCGCTTTCACGCCGGTGAGATTTCCGTACGTAGCCGGATAGTAAGCCGAGCGGACCTCGGTGGTCACCTGTTCGGCGGCGGCCGCGGTAAGAGATGCTGCCTTGATCTGCGGGTGATTGGCGATGGCGATGGTCTCCGCCTCTTTGAGCGTCAGCTTCTGCGGAACCTGCGCCACCGTCGAGCTGGAGGACAACACTACGACCGCAGACAGCAGGAATAGGTGTTTCCTCATTGCGCCTCCTCGGCGGCTTCCGCCTCTTCGTGGCGATGGATGATCAGGTAAGCGGCCGGCACGAGAAACACCGTGACCACCACCGACACCGCGAGCCCGCCGATCACAGCGCGGGCCAGCGGCGCATACTGTTCACTGCCCGCCTCCAGCGCCAGCGCCAACGGGATCAAGCCAAGAATGGTGGCCAGCGAGGTCATCAGGATGGGCCGCAGGCGCATGCGGCAGGCCGCGGCTACCGCCTCCTTGATCGGACGGCCGTCGCGCCGCAGCACGCGGGTGACGTCCACAATCAGGATGCTGTTGGAGACCACGATGCCGGTCATCATGATGACCCCCATCAGCGACATGACGTTCAGCGTGGTGTGCGTCACCAGCAGGAACAGGATCACACCGGTGATGCCCGGCGGAATTGCCAGCAGGATGATGAACGGATCCACGAAGGAGGCGAACTGCGCCATCAGGATGAGGTAGACGAGAATCACAGAGAGGATCAGCCCCACGCCGAAGCTCCTGAACGACTGCCGCATACCCTCGACCGAACCGCGCATGGTGACGCGCACATTCTCGCCCGGCTTGGTGCCATCGATGATCTTCTGCACCCTGTTCGCGAGGCCCCCCAAGTCCTGCCCGGCGGGCGCCACGTAAACGTCGATCACCCGCCGCAGTTGATAGTGGTCCACCTCCGTGGGGGTGTTGATCATCCTGACGTTCGAGACCCCTTCCAGGTCCGCGGTGTTGGGGTTGCCGTGCGCACGCAAGGGGATCTGCCTCAGGTCGGACATCGACTTGACCTGCGTTTCCGGGTATTGCACGGTGAGCAGGTAGTTGTTGCCGTTCTTGGGATCGACCCAGTAGCTGGGCGCAATCATGCCATTGGAAGTGAGCGCAGTGATGACGTTGTTCACCACCTCGCGCGACGAAAGGCCCAGCCGGGCCGCCATCTCGCGGTTCACTTCCAGCTCGATGCCGGGATAATCGAGGTCCTGCGGGATCAGCACGTCGCTCACGCCTTTCAGGCGGCGGACCTTCTGTGCGATCTCCGCGGCGGTCTTGTAGGCGGCCTGCATGTCGTTGCCGCCGACCTGGATGTCGATCGGCGCCGGCAACCCCAGGTTGACGACCGAGTCCACCAGGCCCCCGGCCTGGAAGTACGTATTCAGTTCGGGCAGGTCATCGGCCAGCTTCTCGCGCACGCGGCGCATGTATTCGTAGCTGCCGACCCGGTGTTCTTCCTTCAGGCTCACCTGCACAAAGGCGGTGTGCTGGCCGGAGTTGCTAGTGTAGATCGCGGAAAAATCCGGCGTGATGCCGATGTTGGAGACGATCATCCCCAAATCGCGCGGGGGCACGACCTCGCGGATGTCATCCTCCACGTGCTTGATGTATTGGTTGGTCAGCTCCAGCCGCGTGCCGATGGGCGCTTTGACGTTGATGACGAACTGTCCCGGGTCGGTGCGCGGGAAGAACGAAACCCCCAGCAGCGGATAGAGCGCCAGGCTGAAGACGAAAATGCCGACCGTCCCCAGCACCGTTGCCACCGGCCGCATCAGCGTGCGGGCCACAGCCAGATCGTATCTTCCGAGCATCTGGTAGTAACGCCGGTTGAACCCGTGGACGAGGCGACCAAAGAGCGACTTGCGGGCGTCGATGCCGAGTTCGTCATCGGCTTCCGCGATGTGCATGAACTTCGCGCAGAACAGCGGCACTACCGTCATGGCCACCACGTAGGAGGCAAACAGCGACAGCACAACCGACGCGGCCAGCGCCATAAACAGAAAGCGGCTGACCCCATATAAAAAGACCACGGGAAAGAACACGATGGCTGTGGTGAAGGTGGCCGCCAGCACCGGTAGCGCAACTTCTTTGCCTCCCACTTTCGCCGCCACCTCGGGTCGCTCACCCATTTCGAGATGGCGGAAGATATTTTCCAGCACCACCACCGAGTTGTCGATCAAGCGGGAGAACACCAGGGCGAGCCCGCCCAGCACCATGGTGTTGATGGTGCCGCCGGCGGCATTGATGGCCAAGAGAGCTGCCAGCGCCGAGAGCGGGATGGAGAGCAGAACGGCGAACGTCGCCCGCACGCTGCCCAGGAAAAGGAGAATCATCAGCGCCGTCAGCACCAGGCCGATACCGCCTTCGTTGCCCAGGTTCTTGATGGCCGTCTTGACGAACACCGACTGGTCGAAGACCACCTTGGTCACCAGGGTCTTGGGCACATCCAGCAGGTCGCCCAGAGCCTTGCGGATGCCGTTGACCACGGCGATGGTATTGCTATCGCCGCCCTGCTTCAGAATCGGCAGATAAACGGACTTCTGCCCGTCGACGCGGACAACGTTGGTCTGAATGGCCTCGGCATCTTTGGCATATCCCACATCCGCAACCATCACCTCGCCATTGCCTTCGTTCTTGAGCGGCAGGTGGTTGATCTCCTGCATGGTCGGCAGTTGGCTGTTGGTGTAGATGTTGTAGTCCTTGGGGCCGATCCGCACATCGCCTGCCGGCAGGATGGCATTGGCGTCGTTGAGCGTGCGCACCACGTCCATCACGCTCAACTGGTGCGCCTGCAGCTTGACCGGGTCCACATAGATCTGGATCTGCCGGTACTTGCCGCCGAACGGCTGCGGGATCGAGGCCCCGGGAACGTTTGCGATCTGGTTGCGAACCGTGAACTGACCGAGATCGTGCAGCTCGGTCTCGTTCAACCCTTGTCCTTTGAGGGTGATCAGGCAAACGGGGAGGCTGGAGGCATCGAACTTGAGCACCACCGGAGGAAGCGTCCCCGGGGGAAGCCGGCGCAACTGCGCCATGGCGAGATTGGAGATGGTGCTGACCGCCGCGTCGGGGTTGGTGCCCGGCTGGAAATAAACTTTGATCAGGCTCACGCCGGTCAAAGATCGTGACACGATGTGATCGATGCCGCTGCCCAGCGTGAAGAAGCGTTCGAAGGGATTGGTGATATTGGCTTCGATCTCTTCCGGCGGCATGCCGGAATAAAACGTAGCTACCACCACCACCGGAATGTTGATGGAGGGAAACAGGTCCACCGGCATCCGCGTCACCGTGACCACCCCGACCACGGCGATGATCAGGCACATCATGATGATGAAGTAGGGATACCTAATGGCGAAGCTCGACACTACTCCGTACCCCCTTCACCTACTTTGGCGTCGGCCATTCTGCTCGGCCTGGGATCGACGCGTTGTCCCGGCTGGTAGGCGCCAAGATTGCCCACAATGACACGATCCCCCGGGTTCAATCCCGCCAGCACCTCGACCCGGTTCGGATCTTCGATGCCAGTGCGAATCTCGCGCACCTGTACGTGGTTGTTGGCATCTACCAGCAGGACCGTGGTCTTGCTGTTGTTGTAGCTAATGGCCTGCACCGGCACGGTGACGGCATCGGCACGCTTCTGGATCTCGATCACTACGTCGGCGTACATGCCCGGAGACAGTTTGTAGTTCTCGTTGGGCACGTCGAACTCGACTTGCATGGTGCGCGTGGAGCGGTCGAAGGCGCTGGTGAAACGCGCCACCTTGGCGGTAAAGCGGTCTCCGGTCGCTTGCACGCGAATGTCGGCCACGGTCCCGAGATGCACGCCGTCGGCCATCGATTCCGGCACGGGGATGCGCAAGCGCAGCTGGTTCACCTGCGCCAGCTTGACGACGGGCGCCGAGTTCGCGTTGGAGGTGCCGGCCTGGATCAGCGCACCGGTATCGGCATAGCGCCAGGTCACAACCCCGTCGAAGGGCGCGACGATGCGCGAATAGTCCTGCATGGCAGTGACCTGCGTGTGCGTGGCCTTGGAAACGTCGAGTTGCTGCTCGGCGGCGGCCAGCGCGGACTTCGCCACTTCTACCTGCGCCTCCCCGGCGAGGTCCTTGGCCTCGGCATCGTCGATCTCCTGCTGCGCGATCAACTCTGGCCTCTGTTTCGCCACCTGCTCCAGACGCATCGCCTCCGAGTGCAGGGCTTCGTGGCTGGCTTTGGCCCGCGCCACCTCGTTTCGCGCCCTGAGAATCTCTTCCTTGCTGTGGCGCACGCCGGCATCGGCGCCCACCACTTGCGCATTCAGTTCCGGCACTTCCAGCACTGCCAGCACCTGCCCGGTCTTGACCCGGTCTCCGATATCGACGTTGATCTTGCGGATGTATCCGGAGACCTTGGCGTGGAGTTCGACTTCCTGATAGGGGATAAACTCGCCGGCGATCGAGAGCGTGTTGCTAACCGCCTCCCGCTTCACCAGCGCGATGGCGGCGCGAGGAGCAGCGTTGGCACTGCCGGACTCGCGGGAGGGATCGGCTTGCACGCGGCGGAGGACCAGCGCGCCGATGCCGACGCAAGCCAGAGACCCTGCCACCACAAGCAAAGCGCGCTTCAGGCGAATCTGCATGGACTTTCTCGCTCGAAATTGTATAACTCTGTCCCGAGAACAGAGACGACGGCCACGATCAGGACAACCAAACGCACGGGGGAGCGCAAGAATGAAATTAGAAAGCCGGAGGTGGCGGGCGGAGAAAGCGATAGAGTTCGCCCAAGCTGAGATACCGGGGCGCATTCGTCCCGCAGGGTTCCGAACGAAGAATGCGACGCGCGGGAGGCATGAAGAACAACAGCAGCGTCAACCAGAGGACCGGCAATAGCCCGGGCGTCATTGTCTTCAGCTTCTCCCCACTAACCCACAGCTTCGAAGCGGCAGCAGGATTGATCGACCCGGGATGCGGCGGTTCATAGAGGGACAGCTTCGCCCGCAACGCGAGGAGGAACACAAACACCACCAGCGCAGCCACAAGAAACCGGCGACCAGCCGCCCGCCTGGAGTCCACCCACATGGGAAGCTATGTTACACGAACTCGGAGTCAACTAACACACGACCAGCCAAAATCAATCGCACGATGGATTTAGCACCTCAGGTAGAACTCCAGTTTGCTGGGGCGTGCCGAATTAGCGCGACCTCTTGCAGCAAAAGGACGTGAGCCCCCAACTCCAGGTGGCAACGCCCTGACCTGCCCAGAATGTGATATACATCACAGCCCTCGGGCAACGCGACCAGCTATGGTTGCCAGCCCGGGCCGACCCAGTGACTCCTGTTATCGAATCGCACTGCGATCTGCAGGCGAACCAGGAAGGAGCACTTACATGAATCCCGTAACTACCTCACCCGCAGCCAGTCCGCCAGCGACAGCCCAGGGATCCTGGCTGACCCAGCTCTCAGGGCCCGAACGCAGCACCTTGTTCGCCACCTTCGGCGGCTGGGCGCTCGACGGCATGGACGTGATTGTCTACCGCTTCGTGATCCCCAGTCTGATTGCGGCGTGGCACATCAGCAAGGGCCAGGCCGGCCTGCTGGGTACGGCCGCGCTGCTAATCTCAGCCATCGGCGGCTGGCTGGCGGGCACGCTCGCCGATCGCTACGGGCGCGCGCGCATCCTGCAGCTCACCATCATCTGGTTCGCCTTCTTCACCTTCCTGAGCGGCTTCACCCACTCCTTTACGCAACTGCTGGTGACCCGCGGCCTGCAAGGCCTGGGGTTCGGCGGCGAGTGGGCGGTGGGATCGGTGCTGATGGGTGAGGCCATCCGTTCCCAGCACCGCGGCAAAGCCGTGGGAACCGTGCAAGGCGGCTGGGCAGTGGGCTGGGGCCTGGCTGCGATCTGTTACACGGTGCTCTTCAAGGCGCTGCCCGAAGCCACGGCATGGCGTGCCATGTTCTGGATCGGCATTCTCCCCGCCCTGCTGGTCTTCTACATCCGCCGCAGAGTGCCTGAGCCGAAGGTCTACGCCGAGACCCGCAAGAAGGTTGAGGCCTCCGGCGCCAACGCTTCGTTCCTGCAGATCTTCTCGCCCGACATGCTGAAGATCACGCTGCTGACCTCGCTGCTCGCGGTGGGCGCGCAGGGCGGCTACTACGCCATCACCACCTGGCTGCCGACCTTCCTGAAAACGCAGCGTAAGCTATCGGTCATGAACACCGGCGCGTACTTGATTGTGGTGATCGTGGGCTCCTTCATCGGCTACATGGTCAGCGCCTATCTGGCCGACCGCATCGGGCGCAAGAAGACCCTCATCCTGTACGCGGTAGGCTCGTTCGTGACCGTGGTCGCCTACACCTACCTGCCGATCAGCAACGACGTGATGCGGGTGCTGGGATTCCCGCTGGGCTTCTTCGCTTCCGGCGTGTTCAGTCCCATCGGCGCGTTCTTCACCGAACTTTTCCCCAGCCGTCTGCGCGGGTCGGGACAGGGATTCTCCTATAACTTCGGTCGCGGCGTCGGGGCGCTGTTCCCGACGCTGGTCGGATTCCTGAGCGCCAGCGTGTCGCTGGGGCACGCTATCGCTACGTTCGCCGCCAGCGCGTACCTGGTGATGATCCTTGGCACCGCGCTGTTGCCGGAGACACGCGGCAAGGAACTGCACGTGTATGAGTGAGCGCACGGAAAATGCAGCGGCGATCCCGGGCTGCGAGGGCTACAACCCTGATCCGGGAAGGCCCCGGCTTGCGATCCCGCCGGGCAGTTCGGATTGCCACGCGCACATCTTCGGGCCGCAGGACCAGTATCCATACACGCCGAATCGAAGCTACACGCCGCCGGAGGCCAGCATCGAGGCCTACCGGCGAATGCTCGCCGCGCTGGGATTCGAACGCGCCGTGATCGTGCAGCCCAGCGTCTACGGCACCGACAACCGTTGTACGCGCGATGCCGTCGTCGCCTCGGGCGGCAAATGGCGCGGCGTCGCGGTAGTCGAGCCCGGGGTCTCCGATTCCCTGCTCGCCGAGTTGAACGCCGCCGGCTTCCGCGGTGTGCGCATCAATCTTTTGTTTAAGGGTGGATTGCAACTCGGTGTGCTTGAACGGATTGCGCGCGCCATCAAGCCGCTGCGCTGGCACATGCAATTGCTGCTGGATGGAAGAGACCTGCCGGAACTCGCCGGCCGGCTGGGGCAGTTGCCGGTGGACTTCGTCGTGGACCACATGGGGCATATGCCGGCGTCGCTGGGCACCGGGCACGCGGGATTTCAAACCCTGTTGCAGTTGCTGCGCGGGGGACGCTGCTGGGTCAAGCTCTCGGGAGCATATCGGATCTCGTCTAAACCGCAGCCCTACGAGGACGCCGTTCCTTTTGCGCGGGCGCTGGTGGAAACGGCGCCGGACAAGCTGGTGTTCGGCACCGACTGGCCGCATCCCTCGATCAGCGTCCCTATGCCGCAGGATGCGAGCTTGCTCGACCTGTTGCCGATATGGGCGCAGGATGAAGCAACGCGGCGGCGCGTCCTGGTCGACAATCCGGCGCGGCTCTACGACTTCCCGCGGGCAGCGAGCAGCGAGGTGAGAGAAGGGCAATCAGCCCGCGGCGTGCCACGGTAGTACCTTATCTACCGGCGGGTCGGGTTCTAGTCGCGTACCGAGCGCGCGAGGGCAGCCCTCAAATAAACCCCACCCCTCCTTCCTTTTGAGCCCCGGGTAATCGGGACTTTTCATTATTGCAGCAAGAATCAGTGGAATATCAGGGTAGAATTCACACACCAGAGTTAGGTCACACGGAGGCGCCGACTGTGAAACGTTCACTCGTTTTCGTCGCGTTCTTGATGTTGTGACCGTCCACCCTGCTAGCGGCGGATAAAGCCGAGTGGAACGGCTACTGGTGGGCAGGCATGTCGTCAAGTTTTAAGCTGGGCTGGGTCACGGGGTATGCGAAGGCGATGGACTTTGCGGGCACGATTCAACTGTCTACCTGCGCGTCCAATATACCGCTCTACAAGGAAAAATTCCCGCACGTCCCGCCAAAGGACCTCTTCCAGATGATGTGCGCTAATAACACAGAGTTTGACTATGACGGAATCTCCATGGGGCAGTTTGTCGATGGCATAGATGCCTTCTACATGGACTTTCGC
>DASQGF010000070.1:0-3634 GCA_035632755.1 Terriglobales bacterium | reverse complement strand
GAATTTAAGGACTGGTTTCCTGACTGTGAGACCGGCGCCATGCCACCCTTTGGCAATCTCTATGGGATGCGCGTGTTCGTGGATGAGAGCCTGACTCGCGACAAGGAGATCGCCTTCAACGCCGGCTCTCACCGGGAACTGATGCGGCTTGCCTACGAAGATTTCGAGAAGCTGGTCAAGCCCACGGTTCTTTGCTTTGCATCCCCACGGGTGCGAGCGGCTTGAAGGGCTGGTGCCTAGACTGTCTGCCACACCGTAGTGGGGTCCCGTTTTGCCGCGCGGAGCAAGATCAAGTTCGAGTGGCCAGGAAGAATCTGCGCCACCACGCGCTGGGAGGTGGAGGACCTGAAGCTGGTCGGGGGGGCTGCAAGGAAGCAAGCAGCTAGAAGCGCCAGCGCGTGGCGCGGTTGAGTGACAACTTCTCGTCGAAAGCGAAGACCTTGACTGGCCGCACCGCCCAGATGGGCTCCTTCTGGAAGCCGGACATGTCAAAATCATACTTGCGCTCGTAGAGCCGGAAGAACCGCTTGCGTAGAGCGGCTTCGCGCACCTCGCGGGCCACGCCCTCGACGATCACCGCCTCCTCCGCGCGCTCGTTGCACACCACGCAGTTGGGATTGGCTTGCAGGTTGCGAGACTTGCGCGAATCGCGCCCGGTCGAGAAGTAGAAGACGTTCGCCAGCCACAGACCCCAGACCACCATAGTGTGCGGGCGGCCATCGGGACGTGCGGTCGAGATCCAGTAATTGTGAGACTTGGCCAGCCGCTGCTCCGCCCACTTCCACGGCAGCAATCCCCGGTTGTGGGAGGGCAGGCCGTAGCCGGGCATGTGAGGACGGCTGGGTTTCGGTGTGCGCTTCGTCATGATTCGTCCCTCAGCAACTTGTTTAAGGTGGGCTTGTGCTTCTCACGGCGCTCTTTCTTCGCGTTCGGCACGCGACGGGTGGGCGGCGGACTGCCGATCTTCTCCCGCGCCGCCGCTTTCACGGCGTCCACTGCGCGGAATGGTTTCGGCTTTTTCCTTTTCGCCAAGTCCAGTCTCCGGGGATGCATTATGCAATAATCGATCGGGTACCGAGTAGCAGTACCGAGTACCGAGTCGGAATCTTCCACCATGGACGAGAAAGATTTCTTTGACGAGCGGCAGGAGAAAAAGCTTGCGCCGCTGACGTGTCCGCACTGCCGCCAGGCGGGTGAATACGAGCTGGCGTGGCTGGTGCGTACCAAGAAGCGCCAACTTCCCGGCCGCGCCGACGAGCGCGACCGCGCCCGCTTCGCCAAGGCACGCTCCTACATGGTGCGGCGCGACGACATGGTGATGTGCAAGAACCTGCGCTGCCGCAAGCGCTTCGAGGTATCGGGCGTGCAGTCGGTGGCGTTCCTCGATTGATCGCCGGGTCGCCGAAATTGCCGGGATCGAACACAACAAATCCCAGCGATCACCCGATGACCCGATCTCCCGATGTTCCGATTCATTTATACTGCCCTGTTTCGTTTTCTACGGAGATGGCGCATGAAGGTCCTGGTGTGCATGAAGCAGGTTCCGCAGAAGGATGCTCCGCTCAAGCTCAACGAGTCGGGCGCCTGGATCCGTGAGGACGTCTCCTACGAGGTGAACGAGCCCGACGCGTACGCGCTGGAGGAAGCGCTGCGCCAGAAGGAGAAGCACGGCGGGGAAGTGGTGGTGATCACGGCCGGCCCGGCGCGCGCCCAGCAAGTGCTGCGCGAGGCGCTGGCCAAGGGCGCCGATCGGGCCATTCATCTCGAGGATCCGGCGTTTGTCACGTTCGACGCCGCCAACATCGCGCACGCTTTCGCCGCCGCCATCAAAGACGAAAAGTTCGACCTGATCTTCACTGGGCTGCAATCGGATGACTTCGGATTCGCGCAGACGGGCGTCATCCTGGCCGAGCTGCTGGGCTGGCCGCACGCCACCATCATCATGCAGATCGAGAAGTCGGACGGCGGCATCAAGGTGAAGCGCGAGCTCGAAGCGGGTTATTTCCAGTTCGTGGAGATGCCGCTGCCGGCGGTGCTGACCATCCAGTCGGGCATCAACAAACTGCGTTACGCCACGCTGATCGGCATCAAGCAGGCCAAGAACAAGCCGCTGCGCAAAGTCGCGCTTGCCGAGGTGCAACCCGCTCTGACCACGAATCAACTCAACATAGCGAGACTCTATGTCCCCCAGAAGGTGAAGAAGACCGAGATGCTCGAAGGTCCGCCCGCCGACGTCGCCCGCAAACTGGCGGAGAAGTTGAAAAACGAGGTTAGGGTGCTGTGAGAGGAGTACCGAGTACCGGGTACCGAGTACCGAGCAAGAGACTATGAAGATTCTTGTGGTGGTCGAGCAGCGTGACGGCAAACTGAACCGCGTTTCCTTTGAGACGCTCACCGGCGCGCAAGCCATCGCCCGTGAAACCGGCTGGACGCTGGAGGCGGGGGTTGTCGGCTCCGGCGTGGGCGAGATCGCCGGGGAAATTGCGAGCAAGAAGGTCGCGAAGGTGTACGACATCGAGTCGCCGCAACTCGCCGCGTACACCCCGGACGCGTTCGTTGCTGCGCTCAAGCCGTTCATCGCCGACAAGAAGCCCACGCTGGTGCTCATGCCGCACACCTACCAGGTGCGTGACTTCGCGCCCAAGCTGGCGACCGCGCTGGGGCGGGCGCTGGTCAGCGACTGCATCGGGTACAAGAAAGAAGGAGACAAGCTGCTGTTTGTGCGGCAGATGTTCCAGGGCAAGTTCGCGGCCGACGTGGCTTTCGCCGGCGAGCCTCCGTACTTCGCCACCTTCCAGACCGGCGCCTTCCGCGGCGACCAGGTCGAGGCCGGCGCAGCGCCGGCCGCGGTCGAGACCGTGCAGGCCGATGTCCCCGCTTCCGCGCTGCGCAACAAGCCCGGCGAGGTTTTCAAGGAAGCCAAGCAGGCGGTCGACCTCACCCAAGCCGAGATCATCGTGGCCATCGGCCGCGGCATTAAGGAAGAAAAGAACATCGCGCTCGCTAGGCAACTGGCCGAAGCGCTGGGCGGAGAGATCGCCGCCTCGCGTCCCATCTGCGACGCCGGCTGGCTTCCCATGGACCGCCAGATCGGCTCCTCCGGCCAGACGGTGGCGCCCAAGCTGTATGTGGCGCTCGGCATCAGCGGCGCCATCCAGCACATCGTGGGGATGAAGGGCTCGCGCACCATCATCGCCGTCAACAAGGATTCCGAGGCGCCCATCTTCGAGGTGGCCGACATCGGCATTGTCGGCAATCTGTTCGAAGTCATCCCGCCGCTGGTGGAGGAGATCAAGAAGGCAAAGGGCTAGGAAGGTTGCAAGGCTGCTCACATCACATCATGAGCGCCAAGACCCGGCGAGGTGTAGATTCACGCAACCTCGGTCAGTGAAACCTTGAAACGTTGAAACCTTGAAACTTTGTCCGTGATCATCTTTCGCAAACCTGTCACCGGCATCGAACGTCCGCAGATGGAAGCGGACGTGGTGATCGTCGGTGGCGGGCCCGCCGGGCTGGCTTGTGCACTGCGGTTGTCGCAACTGATTGACGAGCACAACGGCAAGAATCCCGACCAGCAGCTAACGAAAGAAAACATCTACGTTCTCGAGAAGGCGCGCGAGATCGGACAGCACTG
>DASQGF010000069.1:0-7275 GCA_035632755.1 Terriglobales bacterium | reverse complement strand
GTCCACAGTTTCGTAGAGAGCGTCGAAGAGGTTGGTTTCGCTCCAGGTAGGGATGGACAGTTGGCGCAGGGCGCCGAAAACCTCGCGCTTGTTCTGGGTGAAGTCCACCAGGATGTGCGGCTTCATGTCGTAGTACATCACCGCCACCCAATCGTCCGGCTTCAGGGAATTGGAGAAGGTGTAGGACGCGTTCATGGCGTCATAGATGAAGTAATAATTGCTTTTGGCGAATTCGGTCAGCAGCACGGCGGTGATGGGTGCGTCCTTGGCCTGGTTGAAGCCGGAGATGGTTTGCGGCACGCCATCTTCCAGGACACGGAAATTCTCCGCCTTCAGCCCGGGGACGAACTGCCCTTCCTTGGTGGTGACCAGCACCGGAACGTTGACCAGGGGCACATCCACGCGTAGGGAGTATTCCGGCATGCCTTCCGGCTTCCTGGGGGGCTTGGGCTTCTCCGGCGGCGGCTCCTCTTTCTTTTTCGGGATCGCCATCGGGCCGACGTCGTTCTGCGGCCCGCCCGCTTCGGCCGGCGGAGGTTGTTCGGGTTGCTGCTGGGCGGAGGGCGCGCTCGACTGCCCGCTCAACGGCAGCACCAAGATGCCGGCGGTCACCATCCCGGCCAACAGGACAGTGAGGATTACGGCGAAAGACCTTGTACCGACGCGGCGGAAAAAGCTGCAATTGAATGACATGACTGCCATCCCGAAAAGTGCCCGTATGCTAGTATAGATGCACGATTTCGGAGTTTCGACCTCCTTTCCACACAATCTCCCCGTTGTGAACGGAAAGAAGTGTAACCAGGCGGTATGAAAACGCGATTCCTCTGCGCATTGCTTCTCTCGCTGGCGGTCACGACCGCAGCTTCAGCAAGCTCCGAACCATCCAGCGCCGCTCCCTTAAATGCTCCTCTCATGACCGTGGACCAGGTGCGTCCCGGCATGAAAGGCGTGGCTTACACCGTGTTCCAGGGCACGCAGCCGGAAGCGATGGAAGTCGAGATCCTGGGTGTGCTCAAGGACGTGAACGGACCGAAGAGCGACGTCATCCTGGTGCGCCTCCGCGGCGAGAAACCTGAATACAGCGGCGTGGTTGCAGGCATGAGCGGCAGCCCCGTGTACGTGGATGGAAAGCTGCTGGGGGCGCTGGCCTTCCGCATCGGCCAGTTCGCCAAGGAACCGATCGCCGGCGTCACTCCTATCGCGGACATGCTGGAGATCAGCGAGTTGGACCACAGCCGGCCTGCTGACACTCAGCCGGCTGCGGCCAAGGCGCGCGCGGAGACGTCGAGAACATCTGCGCCCGGCGATGCCTCCAGCCTGGAGCAGTATCGCGACTTCCTCAACCCCATCGACACCCCGATCGTGTTCAGCGGGTTCAGCGAAGAGACGCTGCGGCGGTTCGCGCCGCAGTTCGCCGCCGCCGGAGTTGTGCCGGTGAGCGGCATCGGCTCCGCCAATCCCAATGCGCACGATCCCGGACCGCTGGTGCCGGGCTCGGCGGTGAGCGCCGTTCTGATCGCAGGCGACATGAACGTGGCCGCCACCTGTACCGTGACCTACGTCGATCCCGAGCGCCTGCTGGCTTGCGGGCATCCGCTGCTGCAGTTCGGCATGGTGGATTTGCCCATGACCAAAGCGGAAGTCGTGGCCACGCTGGCTTCGCCCCTGAACTCCTTCAAGATCGTCAACACCACCGAAGCTGTAGGTTCGTTCGTGCAGGACCGCCACACCGGCATCCTGGGCCGCTTCGGCAAGACCCCGGAGATGATACCGGTTACGCTGACCGTCCGCGGCGGCTCCAAATCCAAGCAGTTCCACTACCAGGTGCTGAACAACGCCAAGCTTACGCCCGTCGCGGTGATGGCGACCGTGTTCAACTCGCTCCAGGGCGTCAACGAATACGGCGAGGAGATCACCTATCGCATGCAGGGCACGATCAAGGTGCAGGGCTATCCGGACGTCGGCCTGCGGAACATGTTCGCGCCTCTGGAAAGCAACACCCCCACCGCCGCCCTGGTGGCCCTTTCCCTCGGCGATCGTTTCGGGCGCATCTTCGACAATCCCTACGTCAGGCCGGGGATCACCGGCGTGGACCTGGAGTTCGAGCTGTCGCGCGAGCGCCGCTGGGCGCGGCTGGAGAGCGCGCGCACCGACGTGACCGAGGCGCGGCCGGGGGATGACATCGTCATCGAATCGGTGCTGCGTCCTTACCGTGGTGAGCGCATCGTCCGCCAGATCCCCATCAAGGTGCCGACTTCGACGCCAAAGGGGACACTGCGCATCCTGGTCAGCGACGGCGACACGCTGGACCGCATGCGGCGCGTCGCGCCCGCCTTGTCGCGCAAGATGGACCTCGCTTCCACCATCGCCATGCTCAACAAAGAGCACAGTAACACCCGCCTGTACGTCTCCCTGCTGGAAGCCAATCCGCAGGCCATGGTGGAAGACAAGGTGATGCCCGCGCTCCCGCTCTCGGTGATGAACGTGATGGAGGGTATGCGCGGTACCCAGGACATGGTGGTGATCGGCGAGAGCGCGGTGAACGAAGCTTCGGCGCCGATGGATTATGTGGTATCGGGTGCGCAGGTGATCAGCGTCACCATAAAATGATTCCTTCCTCAGAAATGTAGAGACGCAGGATCCTGCGTCTCTACAAGCCTCATCCACCCCAGCACCGCAGCCCATGTTGCTCTTTCTGATAAGCTAAGAATCCCTATGAAGAAGTCTGTTCTCGTTCTTTGTGCACTTATCCTTGTCAGCGCGCAGTGCCTGCTGGCCGAAGGCACGCGCATATGGAAGCAATCGAGTTTCGACGATTTCGAAAAGGGCACCGCCAAAGGCGTGGCCATCACCAGTGCAGGCGCACTGGAACTCGCGCCCGTCTTCAAGGCGGTGTACACCACGCCCTCCACTTATATCTGGTCAATCGCTGCCGACGGCGAGGGGAACGTGTTTGCCGCGGCCGGCGCGCCGGCGCGGGTTTATCGCGTGACGCCAGACGGCCAGTCGAGCGTGGTGTTTGCCCCGCCGGAACTCGAGGTGCAGGCGCTGGTGGTTGACGCCAGCGGCGTGCTCTACGCCGCTACCTCGCCCGACGGCAAGGTGTACAAAATCGAGCGTTCCACCAAGGACGGCAAGAAACCGGCGGCGCCCTCGCCCAATGAAGCCAAGACGAACCTTGATCCCAACTTCACGTCGTCGGTCTTCTTCGATCCCAAGACGAAATACATCTGGGACCTGGCGCTCGATCCCAAGGGCCAGCTCTACGTCGCCACCGGAGATCAGGGGCAGATCTTCCGCGTAGACCACCAGGGTGCGAGTTCAGTGTTTTTCAAGAGCGACGAGGCCCACATTCGCGTGCTGGCGTTCGACAGCAAGGGTAACCTGATCGCCGGCTCCGACGGCAGCGGATTGATCTACCGCATCTCGCCCACGGGCGAAGGGTTCGTGCTTTACAGCGCCGCCAAGAAGGAGATCACAGCGCTGGCGGTGGATGCCGCCGGCAACATCTATGCCGCGGGCGTGGGCGAGAAAACGCGCGCCTTCCCGGCGCCGCCGGTGACCATGCCGCAGCCGCAACCGGCTCCGGCGGCGCCTGCGGGACATGGCATGGCGCCGGGTCCCCAGGCAGCAACACCGGCCGGAGCGGCGGCATTCAGCGTCGGCGCGGCGGTGATGCCGCCCTTCCCCACCACGCCGGGTTCGGAGGTGTATCAGATCGCTCCTGACGGCTCGCCCAGGCGCATCTGGTCGTCGCGCGAAGACATCGTCTATGCGCTCGGTTTCGACGAGCAGGGACGCCTGCTGGCGGGCAGCGGCAACAAAGCGCGTATCTACACCATCGAGAACAACGGCGATTACGTGGACCTGCTGAAGGCCAGCGCCACGCAGGTCACCGCCTTCACCAAGGGTCCCAACCACGGCCTGTACGTTGCCACCAGCAACCTCGGCAAGATCTTCCTGCTGGGAGCGCAGCCGGACTCCGAGGGCAGCTACGAGAGCGACGTCTTCGACGCCCACATCTTCTCGCGCTGGGGACGGCTGGAGGTGCTGGGCACAGGCAGTTACGACCTCTACACCCGCAGCGGGAACGTGGATAACCCCGACCGCAACTGGAGCCCCTGGAAAAAGGTGGACATGAGCAAGGACGCGGCCACCGACGTGCCGCCCGCGCGCTTCATCCAGTGGAAGGCGGTGCTGCGTCCGGGCCAGGTGCCGGCCCGCATCGATTAAGTAAGCGTCAACTACCGGACCAACAACGTGGCGCCGGTGATCGACGATGTGACCGTGCAGGTGGGCGTGCGCTATAACGTCATCCCCACGCCGAAAACCAGCGGAGAGGGCTCGCCCATCTCCACCGGCCCGCGCTTTGAGGCGCCCCCACAGGGCATTCGCGACCACGAGTCCATCAGCGCCCGCTGGACCGCCCACGACGACAACGACGACGAACTGGTGTACTCGGTCTACTATCGCGGCGACAACGAGACCCAGTGGAAGCTGCTCAAGGACAAGATCAGCGAGAAATATCTCACCTGGGACGCCGGCCTGTTCCCCGACGGCGGTTACACCATCAAGGTGGTCGCCTCCGACGCGCCGTCCCACTCTCCCGCCGAGGCCCTGAGCGATGCCAAGGAGAGCACACGCTTCGAGGTGGACAACACTCCCCCCCGTATTGAGAACCTGAATGCAGCTATGGAATGCGGGCTGATGCACATCACCTTCCGCGCCGCCGACAATTTCTCGCCCATCAAGCGCGCCGAGTATTCGGTGGATGCCGGCGAGTGGCGCCTCGTCGAGCCGGTGGGACTGCTCTCCGACAACCGCATCGAAAACTACGACTTCAGCATCCCGGTGCCCAGCCCAGCAGCCGCCTCCGACGTGACCGTTAGAGGGAAGAAGCGCCCCAAGACGGAGGGCCCCGGCGAGCACGTGATCGTGGTCCGCGTGTACGACCGCTTCGAGAACATGGGCGCCGCCAAGACGGTGGTACGCGAAGGGACCAAGTAGCCGCAGGATTGGGCCATTGAGTCATTGAGTCATTGAGGCGGCCACCTCGCCTGTTTCCAATGACTCAATGACTCAATGGCACAATGACTCAATTCTCAGAGCCCCGATGTGCGGCTAAAATCAGGTTATGCTGACGTTAGTGCGGACCGCCGGATGGCTGTTCGCGATCGTGCTCTCGACCGTCCCGTCGTTCTGGCTGCTGGTCCATCCCCGGGCGGAGTACTGGCGCGGCCGCAGCGGCGCGCGCTTCCGCATCCTGGGGCCGTTGTGGATCGCCATGTGGGTGGCGGTGGGCGCGATCACCTGGCCTTGGCGGCACGTCCCTTTATACGACAGCCCGCTTTCCTCGGTGGCTGCGGTGCCGTTCTTCGCTATCGGGTTCTACCTGTATCATCGCGCGCGGGCCAGGTTCAGCTTCGCGCAACTGACGGGGCGGCCCGAGGTCGAAGGCGACAAGTTCGAGCAGCGGCTGGTCACGACGGGCATTCACGCCCGCGTGCGTCATCCCGTTTATCTGGGCCATTTGTGCGAGCTGATTGGATGGAGCCTCGGCACAGGCCTCGCGGTCATCTATGGCATGACCGCATTCGCAATTGTGACCGGTGCGATCATGGTCCGGATGGAGGATGACGAACTTGAGCGTCGTTTCGGGGATCCGTATCGGCAGTATCGCAAGGCGACGCCTGCGGTCATTCCCCGTCCGGTTTCGCGCGCTGCCGCCCCTACAACGACAGAGCTATGAGCTAAAAGCTAATGGCTAAGAGCCGGTTCTAATGCGCTTTGAGCTTTTCGTCGCCTCCCGCTACCTCCGGGCTAAACGGAGGCAAGCGGTGATCTCCGTCATCACCGCCATCTCCATCATCGGAGTGGCGGCGGGCGTCGCTTCGCTCATCATCGCGCTGGCCATCAACAACGGATTCCGCCAGGACTTGCAGGAGCGGCTGCTGGGCTCGACCGCACACGTCAACCTGATGCGGGTGGAAAATGACGGTATCCGCAACTGGCGTCCGCTGCTCGACCGGCTTGCCAAGGAGCCGCACGTGAAGGCCGCGGCTCCTGCGCTGTTCGAGCAGGTCTTGATCTCACGCGGCGCGCGCGCCCGCGGCGGTATCCTGAAAGGCGTGCTGCCCGAGTACGAGAAGAAAGTCAGCGAACTGCTTCAGACGGTGAAGTTCGGATCAGCCGAAGAACTAGAACCGCCCGCCACTTCACAAATTACAAATTACAAATCACAAATCACCACGCCTCCCGACTCGCCGGAACGAATCCAGCAGATGCCTCCTATCATCCTGGGCAAAGACATGGCCGATGAACTGGGCGCAACCGTGGGCTCGGTAGTGCTGGTCACCAGCCCGCAAGGCGAGCTGACGCCCTTCGGCCTGGTGCCCAAGTACGTGCGCTTCCGTGTTGCCGGGATTTTTAAGTCAGGCTTCTACGACTACGACACCGGCTGGGCATTTATTCGACTGGCTGACGCGCAACGACTGTTCGGGCTGGGCGACGTAATCTCCGTAATCGAGTTCAAGGTGGACGACATCTACCAGGCGGGGGTGATCGGCAAGGCGATCGAGCACGACGCCGGCAAAGGCTTCATGGCCACCAACTGGATGGAGCAGAACCGGCAACTGTTCCACGCGCTGAAGCTGGAGCGGGTGGTGACGTTCATCACCATCGGGCTGATCGTGCTGGTGGCGGCGCTGAACATCCTGATCTCGCTCATCATGATGGTGATGGAGAAGACCCGCGACATCGCCGTGCTGATGTCGCTGGGCACGCGCCGGGCGCAGGTGCGGAACGTGTTCATCTTCCAGGGAGTGCTGATCGGAGTCGTGGGGACAGCCATCGGCCTGCTGCTGGGCTACGTCCTCTCCTGGATGGGCGGGCACTACCGGCTGGTCTCGCTCTCCCCGGAGGTTTATTCGATTGACTACGTGCCGTTTGCGGCGCGGGCGCTGGATGGCCTGGTGGTCGCGATCGTGGCGCTGGCGGTGTCGTTCGTGGCCACCATCTATCCCTCGTGGTCGGCGTCGCGGATCCTGCCGGCCGAGGCGCTGCGCTATGAATAGGGCCGGCCCGCGAGGCCAGAATGGGACAGCGTAACGTACAGGAAAAGGCGCTTGAGAACAGTGACTCTGGTTATCCCCCGCGAATCCTTCGGGGAGGTACTTTGGTGATGCGCCAGCGGAAGATTTAGCTGGAATGGGCCCGCGGATGGCGGGATCATCCTCCACAGCACCGTATTGGCGTGCTTGCAGGCGTATCTTTGGA
>DASQGF010000068.1:0-9347 GCA_035632755.1 Terriglobales bacterium | reverse complement strand
ATCGAGGGGGGAGGGGGTGGGGTTACCGGACGAGTAAACAGGCGGCGCAACACCGGCGGCGCGATGAGCGTGGTCGCTGCGGTCATGAAGATCACGATGGCATAGGCCGCCTGCGACATCATCTTCATCTGCAGTCCCACCAGAGCCACGATCAGCGCTACTTCTCCCCGTGGTGTCATGCCCACGCCAACCTTCAGCGCGCTCAGCCAGCCGTCCCGCAGCACCGGCACCCCGCAGGCAACGACTTTCCCGATCAGCGCCAGGACCGTAACCACCACGCAGGCCACGATCACCTTTCCATTGAAGACGCGCAGGTCGAGCCGCGAGCCCATGGTAAAGAAGAAGAAGGGAGCGAGGAACTCATTGATGGCGCTGACCCGCGGCGCCAGCCGCCACTCGACGGAGTACTCGGCGAAGGCCAGGCCGGCGAAGAACGCGCCGATGATGGCGGCCATGCCAATCCTCTCGGCCGCCACGGAAAGTCCCAGGCAGAGAGCCAGCGCCAGGATCAGCGGCGCATTCTGGGTGGACATGCGTTCCACCCCCGGCCGCATCCTGTGGATCACCTTGGATCCGAAGAACACCATAAAGACGGTGAAGGCCACTGCTTCCACCAACAGCACAAGCAGCTGCACCCACTGTACTCCGGCACTCGAAGCGAGACCTGCCACCACCGCCAGCACGATCATGCCCAGGATGTCGTCAACCACGGCGGCTGCCAGGATGATGCTGGCCACCCTCGTGTGCAGCACGCGCAGGTCCCCCATGACGCGGGCGGCGATGCCGACGCTGGTGGCGACCATGGCCGCCGCCACGAAGATAGCTTCGTGGACGGGGTCGCCGCGCAGCAGGCGGAGGTAAGCGAATCCCAGCACGAACGGCGCCAGCACGCCGGCGAGGCTGATGCGCAGTGAGGTGCGGCCCACACGAATCAGTTCCTTGGGACTGGTCTCAAGCCCTACCGTAAACAGCAGGAAGATGGCCCCCAGTCCGGCGATCGAGAGGGTGGTCGTGCCCGGGTTGACGAACTTCGTGGCGTAGGGACCGAGGACGACGCCCGCCAGGATCTCTCCCACCACCGCCGGCAACCCGAACTGCTCGAAAACTTCCCCGAACACCTTCGCCCATACGAAGATGGCAAAAAGTTCGAGCAGAAGCGGTTCGGCGTGAGGCATGGGAATCGGGTAGTAATTTGGTACTTGGGTGATTTAGGAACTCCCAGTTTACCCAGTTACCAAACTACTAAATTACCCAATTCCCCCTCAGTGCATCCAAAATGTTTTAGTCTCCATGCGAAGGCTGCCTTGGGGGGAGGAAGGATTTTCATGGCTACGGCGGTGATGCCCACAGTCGCGCGCCGGTGGGCGCGGGCGCCGTTCTATTTCAACTCAGCGGCCCATCTGATTCGCATCGGACGGGAGAAGGCCAGCAACCTGGCCGAGTTGCTGGAGACGCTGAAGGTCTGCCCCGACGAATCTATCTTCCAGCACACCTTCCAGACCCTGCGCGAACACCACTTCATCCGCGAGGGATTCTCGAACGACTTCGCCCACTGGGCGTTCGCCGCCTGCAATGAAGTAGGACTGGCGGAGCGCCTGGCCGGCCTCGACATTCGCGAGTTCACCTCAATCAACACGCTGCGCCAGCGCCTGGTGGACATCGTGGATGCCTACTTGAGGCAGAACCCGCGGTCCCTCGACCGGGCCGCCTTCGAACCCTTCTACTTCTCAGCCTCGGAGGTGGTCGTCATCCCCACTCCCTTCGTGGCCCGCAATCTCGCGGAATTCGCCGACGGCATCCGCCAGGTCAGCCTGCACAGCATCCACTACCATTTCATCGACGCGCGCCTGCGCCTGAAGCTGAACTCGAACGATTTTTCCGTATGGCTGGAGAACGAACTCGACCTTGGCCGCGTGGCCGACCGCATCAACCACATCGATATCTACACTTCCACCCTGCACGATGTGCGCCGGGCGATCCTACGGATCGTCGAGCAGGCTCGGATGAGGTGAGGACGCGAGAGCGATGAGCGAGGGACAAAAAACCAGGCCTGAAGCTACCATCGCCACCAATGGGCCGGCGGGGACCGGTTCCACGGTGTCAGCCCCGGGCGCGCCTCCGCTGGAGCGGCGTAAGCGGTCCCGGCCGAAGATTTCCGCCACGCCTCCCGCTCCGGCTCCGCCTCCCCGGCTCGATGATTACGAGCCCATCATCGGCAAGCCGGAGCTCGACGACCTGCGCTTCCTGGCGCGTCAGCTTCGCGGCAAGACGGTGAAGATGGTGAACTCCACCGCGGTCGGCGGCGGAGTGGCCGAGATCCTGAACCGGCTGGTTCCTCTGATGAACGAGCTGGAAGTCGCGACCAAGTGGGAAGTCATCACCGGCGGCAACGATTTCTTCGAGGTTACCAAGGGCTTTCACAACGCGCTGCACGGTGGCGAGTACCCCGTTACCCAGGCCGTCAAAGACACTTTCCTGATGTACAACGAGCAGAACCGCCAGCGCATGCAGTTCGTCGAGGATCTGTTTGTCATTCACGACCCCCAGCCGGCGGCCCTGATTGCTTCCAAGGAGCGGAATCGCGGGCGCTGGGTCTGGCGCTGCCACGTCGATCTCTCCAACCCTAACCCCGAGGTGTGGGGATTCCTGCGCCCGTTCATCGACCAGTACGATGCCACAATCTTCTCATCGCCTGCGTTCAGCCGGCAGCTCGCCTGCCCGCAGTACCTCTTTTATCCCTGCATCGATCCGCTCTCCGAGAAGAACAAAGACCTGGACGAGAGCGTGGTGGCGAAGGTGTGCGAGGACTTCGGTATCGACCGCAGCCGCCCCATCGTGACCCAGATCTCACGCTTCGACCGGCTGAAGGACCCGGTGGGCGTGATCCAAGCCTACAAGCTCGCCAAAAAGTACGTGGACTGCCAGCTGGTGCTGGCCGGCGGCGGCGCCACCGACGACCCCGAAGGCGCAGCCGTGCTCCAGGAGGTGCTGGAGGAGGCGGACGACGATCCCGACGTCATCATCCTCAACCTGCCGCCCTGGTCGGCCATCGAAATCAACGCGCTGCAGCGCGCTTCCACGCTCATCATCCAGAAGTCCCTGAAGGAAGGCTTCGGGCTCACCGTGACAGAAGGGCTCTGGAAGGGGAAGCCGGTGATCGCCGGCGCCGTCGGCGGCATTCCCACGCAGGTGATCCACAAATTGACCGGCGTGCTGGTGCATTCGGTAGAGGGCTGCGCCTACCAGATCCGCTATCTGCTCACCCACCCCGAGTACGCCGCCCAGCTCGGCAAGAACGGCCGCGAGCACGTGAAGGAGAATTTCCTGATGACCACCAACGTCAAGCGCTGGCTGCTGTTGTTCCAGATACTGCTCGGGACAACCCGCCCGCACCCGCCGGAAGAGGGATGAGGGATAAAGATGCGGGTTCAATCACCCGATGACCCGATCACCTGATGTTCCGATGTGCCTTACTGGCTGCCGCCGCTGGTCGACGCTTGGGCGCTGGCCCTCGTCGAGGTAGTGAGGTCGTAACCGTCGGTGGCGATCTCGACCACGGCGCGTCCCAGCAGGCGCGTCTTGGCCAGCGAGCGTGCGTGCACCGGGAGGGTGTAGCCGTCGATGTCGGCGTAATCCTGGATGAACTCAATGCGCTTGATGAAAAACGACTGCGTCTTCACCAGCGTGCCCTCGGCGCGGCGAAGGCTTCCGGTGCTGCTATCCAGGTAGATACGGCCTTTGAACAGTCCAGGCCGCCTGCCGCGCGGCTTCACCTGATAAACGTGTACCGGACGGCCGTCGATCTCGCCCAGCCCTTTGTAGCTGAACTTGTAATTGGCCTCGGTGATGGCCGTCCGCGCGCTCTCACCCTTGCTGGCGTGATCGACCTCCGCCTGCAGCAGCCGGGCGATGACGTTGCTCTTGACGAAATTGTCTCCCACGAAGCGCACCGGAGTGAACAACAGCGTCTTGGGCGCGATGAAACGGCGGCGCAGGTGGAACTCGCCTCGTTGCGAAGTGTCCGGCAGTTCGGCCTCGACCACGGTGGTGGCGGAGTAGCTGACCGGATCGTTTAACTGCCGCGCCGCGCGCTGCTGGAAGCTCTGCAGCGCCAGCTCAGGAGCCATGCGGGGCAGGGTCGCAGGCGTCTCCGGTAGAACCTCGGTTCCGTGGCTGGCGGCCAGCGCCCAGACCGGCGGCAGAAGTCCCTCGGGCGCGCTATCAGCGTCCGGCGGCATCGCTCCCCGCGCGCCCAGCGACAGGCTGGCGGCGAACAATAGGATTGAGGATTTGAGAAGGCTACGCATCCACTGAAAGCAGATTTATAATTTTACCTCGAATTCAGGAATCCGTCTGTGCAAAAGTGAGCGACGGACGTAACTCCCAAAGCGCTCTCATGCGCTGTCATGTAGATGCGCCATCCCCGCCCAAGTGACAAACGAGTTTTTTCGATTGGTCCCATCACCCGGCCCGGGATTCCCTTACCTAAGTAGCGGATCGGCCTTGCCCTCGTCTGCGATTCCGGCATAGCATCACTCGCGATGTCCAACGAGAAGGGATCGCGCGACCCGAAGCCCGCCTCCACCTCCGTGTACGCTATTTACGGCGTCGAGCCCGAGGTGCAGGCCTATGCCATGGCCAAGTACTCGCGTTCGTCGCTCTCCATGAAGGAGTCTCTGCGCGAGATCAGCGAGCAGAAGGCGGAAAAATTTCTCAACACCTACTACTTCCAGTACGGCCACCGTTCGATCGCGGATCTGGCGCACATTGCCATGGCCATCGAGCGGCTGTCGATCCTGGCCGCCATTGCCGTGGTGGACGAGCAGCGCTGGGACGGCCAGGAACGCTCCACGCGGTACCAGGACTTTTCTCATCCCGACTACTACCTGCCCGAGTTTGGCGGCAGCGGCCCGGCGCGCACGCTCTTCAGCGACACCATCGATTTTCTCTTCCTCGAGTATCAGGCGATCTCGGCGCGCATGTTCCGCCATTTGCAGGAGCACACGCCGCGCCCCATCGACATGAAGCAGGAGGCGTACGACCGCATCCTGCGCGCCCGCGCCTTCGACGTCGCACGCTACCTGCTGCCCCTCGCCACGAACACTTCCCTCGGTCAGATCGTCAATGCTCGCACCTTGGAATCGCAGATTTCGCGCTTGCTCTCCGACCGCTTCCCCGAGGTGCGCGGGCTGGGGCAGAGCCTGAAGGAGGCCGCGCGCAATCCCGCCTATAACCTGAACCAGCAGGCGTTCCGCGAACTGTGGGAGGAAATCCGCGGGCGCGATGACGGCTGGGGGAAGAACGTCTACGACCTGCTGATGAAGGAAGTCCGGCCGGCGCCCACCCTGGTCAAATATGCCGACGCGAGTCCGTACCTGATGCGCAGCCGTGAAGAGCTGGAAGCGGCCGCGGCCGGGCTCATGGCCGGCGCTGCCATCGAAGGCGCGCCGGCGGTCGATCTGCTGGACGATGAGCCGCTCGAAGTCGAGATCGCGACCACGCTGCTCTATGAGCACTGCGCGTATCCCTACCGGCAGATTCGCGAGCGAGTGGCTGCAATGAGCGCCGGTGAGCGCCGGGAGATCGTCGATCTCGGCGTCAAGCACCGCGGCGAACACGACGAACTGTTGCGTGCCTTCTCTGCCGGGCAGACATTGCGCTTCGACATCCTGATGGACATCGGTGGTTTCCGCGACCTGCACCGCCATCGCCGCTGCGTGCAGATCCACCAGGCGTTCACCGACGCGCATGGCCACGAAGCGCCCGAGGAACTCGCCGCCGCCGGTCTGCGCGAGCGCTATGACAACGCCATGGAGCGCGTGCAGGGTACGGTCGCGGAACTCCAGCGTACGGCTGGGGAGGCTGCAGGCAGCGACGCAATTTACCTGCTGCCGCTGGCCTTTCGCAAACGCACGCTGTTCAAGATGGATTTTGCCGAGGCGGCCTACATCTCCGAGCTGCGCACCACGCCCGCCGGACATTTTTCCTATCGCCGGATCGCTTACCTGATGTACGAGGCCGTGGCCCAGCGCTATCCCACGCTGGCCCGCCATTTCCGCGTGACCGACGTGCGCGAGCCCGTGGACCTGCTGAAGCGGTGAGGTTATGGCTTGGCGAGTTTTGATTTGAAAGGGCGCGGCTTCAGCCGCGCCGATGACGCCTTGTCATGAATTGTCATCCCGAGGACGCGCGAGGGAGCATCGCGACTGAGCGCGACGAGGGATCTGCAACTCGCATCCGGTCGCGAGGTCGCGCTGGAAACCTTGCCCGCTTCCAAAAAGATTCCCCTGAGTTAGACTGAGCCTATGCATGCCCACTCGCAGCAGCGGACCTCCAAGGTCTTGCGCCTCTCGCTGCTGGCGACTCTGATCTACATCTTTCTGCTGGTCGCGGCGGGATTGCGCGCGCACAGTCTGGCGCTGCTTTCCGAGGCCGGACACAACCTCTCGGACTTCCTGGCGCTGCTGCTCTCTTGGTTTGCGGTGTACATGCAGACGCTGCCGCCGAGCTCGACCAAGACCTACGGCTACCAGCGCGCCGGAGTGCTGGCCGCGTTCGTCAACGCGCTGGCGCTGGTGGCGGTGGCGTTCTTCATCTTCTGGGAGGCGGGACGCCGGTTGTACGCGCCGGAGCAGGTCGCGCCCCGGCTGATGATCGGAGTGGCGGCGGCGGGCGTGGTCATGAACGGCGTGATCGCGGCGCTGCTCTGGGCCTCCAGCCGCGACCTGAATATCCGCAGCGCCTTCCTCCACATGCTGGGCGACACGCTCTCCACCGCCGCCGTGATCGTGGGCGGCGTCGGCATCCTGCTGACCGGCCAAACCTGGATCGACCCGGCGCTCTCCATGGCCATCGGCGCGCTCATCCTGTGGTCGTCGTGGGAGATCATCCGCGAGACCCTGAACATCCTGCTCGAAGGCACGCCGCGCGGCATGGAGCTGGAACGCATCACCGCCGTGATCGCCTCCATCCAGGGCGTGAACGGCGTCCACGACCTGCACGTCTGGAGCCTGGGTTCGGAGAGCCATGCCCTTTCCTGCCACATCTCCATTCCGGACATACCGCCCTCGGAGAGCGAACAGATCCTGCGCCAGGTGCAGGAGCGGTTGCGCGAGGCTTTCAAGATCGACCACACCACCATCCAATTCGAGCACGTGGTCTGCGAGGTGGCGCACGGCTGCGTGGCCGCGGCCGAGGACAGCCAGTCGCATCAGCACTAGCCTGCATCATTCATGAGTGAAAACAATTTGGAATTGTCATCCCGAGCGAGGGCCAGCCTAATGACGCGTCAAGCCCGCTTTTGGCTTGATGCGCTGGCTGGCCCGAGTCGAGGGACCTGCTTTTCACCGTGTCGAACGTCCGTGCGCCTCCTCGCCTTCCTGCTCGCCTTCGCGCTGCTGTTCTGCGTTGGGTGCAAGAAGAAAGAGCCCACGCCGAAGCCGCGCGAAAAGAGCGCCATCATCAGCACGCAGGCGGCGCCCGGCTCGGCGTTCATCATGTCGCTGGCCGTGGATCCCGCCCAGCCCAAGTTCGCCCGAAAGACGAACTTCCGCGTCACCGTGAAGCAGACACTGGGCAAGCCCGTGGACAGCGCTCAGGCCGAGGTCTCGCTGGTCATGCCGCTGATGGATATGGGCAAGAACCAATTCGCGCTCAAGCCGGCGGGCAATGGCGCGTACGAAGGCACCGGCGAATTCAGCATGGCCGGGGAGTGGGAAGTGGTAGTGACGGCCAGGGCGGAGGCCAAGACCGGAAAGACGACGTTCAACGTGATGGTGGCGGAATAGCTGCCGGCTCTCGACGGCTGCGGAACCACCAGTCAGTCGGGTTTGGCCCCCTCGAACAGATTCCCTGTTTTCGGAGGCATAGCGGTCTTATGTGGTGCCTCACTGATTAACTGAAGACCGGGGACGTTCTCGAAGTGCTTGCGGTTATTTGTAATCAGCGGAATCGAGTGGCGGATGGCGCAGGCCGCAATCCAAAGGTCGTTCGGCGCAACCGTTACTCCGGGCGGGAGTGACGCTCGAACACGGCCATACGTCTTGCACAATTCCAAGTCGTACGGCACAACAACGACCGCTTTCAGTCTCTCTTGGAACGCACTAAGCGTCTTGCCTGACCACTTCTTCTTCTCGGCTCCAAAGTAGAGTTCTCCCACGGTGATGAAAGAGATCGCAACGGTTTTCCCTTCTACGTGAGGTCGGTAAGCGTCGCCTCGTGGGTCATTCGTCTTCATCAGGTACGAGAAGACGTCGGTGTCTAGGAGAACGGCCTGCATAGAGAGCGCTGGGCGTTAGATGCGACGGCTCGAGTAAATCTCCTCAAGGAAATCGTCGAGATTGTCGCTCTGTGGCCAGCCGCCAGCAAGGACTTTGGGATTCTCCAAGGGCCGCACTCCTTGCGCCTGCGCGAGTTCTTCAATGGAATGTCCGCTGAAGAAATCCTCTGCTCCTACGAGTAGCTGTTCGACAGGCACGATGCTTTGAATTGCGAGTTCGTCAATACGCCCGCTATTGGGATTAATCTTGGCCGTTCCGGCAACCCGGACAGGTTTGCGGAGCGCCTCATAGACTTCTTCTTCCTGTTCTGGCGAAAACGTGCAGACGACAGGCTGGCCAATCGGCGGGTGAATACGGCACTTGTGCTCCTGCTCCTTGAAGTCGGCCATCTCAAGAACGCCCTCGACTTTCTCGGGTCGTACTAGGGGGGTCTTCATGCGCTCAATAACGCAGTCGCGAACACGCCTATCGAAGACCGCTCTGAGGAGTTTTTTACGTCCCCCTCGTCGCAAGGGCACAATCCACTCAATACGCGAGATGTTGCCCCTCTCCAGAACTTCCCCCATAGTCTTTAGACTCGCCAGCACTCCTGCCTCGAAATCGGCACCATTGTAAGTTGAGCCGATCTTCTTAACAGTTGCTACAACCTGTGTAACCACCTCTGCCCCAAATGCCTGCGCTTCGGGGATGGGCAAGTGTTGCTGAGGCTTTGCCAGCCTAAACGGAAGAACCGTGCTGCCCTTCCTGATGTCTAACAGTTCGAGCGTGCATTCCTCGTACACCACACTTGACTTCGGGCCGGGTCGCAAGGACACACCACCGCGCATCGCCTCCGCTTGGCGGTTTACCGCATCCTGAGTCGCTTGGCAAATCCGCAGCAGGTCAGGAACGGTAATTGCACCGGGGCGAACACCCGGCCCCTGCACCTTCAATTTCAGCAAGTACTCCTGCCGTTTAGTCACACCCATGTCCTTGGATCCTTAACCCTATTCTGGCGCAAAGTCCGGCAAGAAAGCGGTGATTATACGCCAAGGCACCACTACTGGCACCGTAATGCTACCCAAATCA
>DASQGF010000067.1:0-6931 GCA_035632755.1 Terriglobales bacterium | reverse complement strand
GGACTGAAGACGGTAGAAGAAGTCGCGAAGTATCTCGGTGTCTCTCCCAAACAGAAGATGAAGACCATGGCCTACATGGCCGTGGAGGAAGACGGCAAGACCGGCGAGAGCCGCTGCCGGCCGGTGATCGCCTTTGTGCGCGGCGACCACCAGTTGAACGAGGCGAAACTGTCGTCGGCCGTCGAGGGACGCGTGTTTCGCCCGGTGCATCCCGACGAGATCCAGGAGATCTTCGGTTCTCCGGCGGGTTTCCTGGGGCCGATCGGCATTCCGCCGTCGAAGAACAAGTACGGCCCGCCCATCGTGCTGGTGGACGCGGCGCTCCAGGGCCGTACCAACCTGATTTCAGGCGCAAACAAAGAGGACTATCACCTGCGCAATATCACGCCCGGCCGGGACTTTCCAGTCGAAAGCTGGGTGGATCTGCGCACCGTGAGTGAGGGCGAGGGCTGCCCGAATTGTGGCGCGCCGCTGGTGGTGGGCAAGGCGGTGGAGATCGGACACATCTTCAAGCTGGGCTACAAGTATTCGGAATCCATGGGGGCGCGGGTGCTGGACAAGGACGGCAAGGAGGTCACGCCCATCATGGGCAGCTACGGCATCGGCATCGAGCGCATCCTCACCGCCGCCGTCGAGCAGAACCACGACAACGACGGCTTCTGGCTGCCGCCGCAGATCGCGCCTTTCCAGATCGTGGTGACGCCCACGAACTTCGCCGATGCCAGCATCAAACAGGCAGCCATCGAGATCACCGAGAAGCTGGAAGCGGCCGGTTACGACGTCCTGCTGGATGACCGTGACGAGCGCCCCGGAGTCAAGTTCAAGGACGCTGACCTGGTGGGCATTCCCTTTCGTGTGACTGTTGGCAGGAACGTTTCCGAGGGCAAGGTCGAGGTGGTGGACCGCTCGACACGTAAAATCGAGGATGCTACCATCAGCAGCATAGCAACCCATTTTGACAAGGTGTTTCGGCCGGCTTCCTGAGCGAAAGCGCGCCCGCCGGTCGGGACCGGATGGGGAATGAATAGGCTCAAGGCGCTGTTCGGGGTTGTGCTGGTGGTGGCGGCCTTTTACACCGCCTGGATGCTGTTGCCGCCCTACGTTAACAATTACCAGTTCCAGGACGACATCCAGAACGAAGCCCTCATCAATTCGTACAGCAACAAGAGCGAGCAGGACATCCGCAACACTCTGGCGAAGAAGGCGGCAGAATACGGCATCCCGTTGACAGCGGAGCAGATCAACGTGTTGCGCAACGGGGCGGAACTTTCCATCTGGGCCGATTACACCGTGCACGTTGACCTGCCGGGCTTCCCGCTGGACTTGAAGTTCCACCCCGCGACCAAGAACAAGCGCATCTGAGAGCTGGTTTGCGCCCTTCCCACCGCTGGGTGCACGCACAGCCAACATCAGCGGCCGGCGGGTTCTGGTTGAGACAAGGAACTTTGGTGGGTAATAAGCCCGGAGCCCGCGGATGGCATCCAACTTTGGTAGCAGAGAAGAGAATCAGGTCCAGGACTGTCTTAATCGAAGTCATGCATTCCATCGATCCATTGTGCCGATAAAACTCAAGTTTCCGAGAAGCAAAGCGGCCAGGGGCGCCGGTGGCCGGTCGTCGAACCCAGCAGTGAAGGTGGCGCTGGCGGCCGTGATACTCGTCGTGTGCGCCACTGTCGGCGTCTTCGCCTACTACTACCTCAAGTACGAGAGGATCGTGGAGCGGCGGATGCGCGGGCCCATCTTCGCCAATGCCGCCAAGATCTATGCCACACCCAAGCTGGTGCGCACCGGCGACCACATGACGGCCCACGAGATCGCTGCCCAGCTCCGGCGGGCCGGGTACACCGAGGGCGGCGATTCGCCGCTGGGCACCTTCAAGCTGGTGAAGTCGGGGATCGACATCAGGCCCGGCCCTGCCTCCTACCACAGCGCCGAAGGGGCCGTGATCCACGTCAGCGAAGGGCAGGTGGACAAGATCACGGGCGCCGACGACAAGCGCGATGAACTGGCGGCCTACGAACTGGAACCGCAACTGGTCACCGCGCTCTCCGACAGCGAGCAGCGGGCCAAACGCCGCCTGGTCAGCTTCGGCGAGATCCCCAAGGCGATGGTGGACGCGGTACTGGCCATCGAGGACCGCCGTTTCTTCCAGCACGCCGGGGTCAATTACTACCGGCTGATGGAAGCGGCGCTGGTGGACGTGCGCAGCCGGCGCCACGAGCAGGGTGGCTCCACGCTGACCATGCAGATCGCGCGCGGCTTCTTCCTGAGCCCGCAAAAGACCATCAAGCGCAAGCTGACGGAAATGCTCATCGCGGTGGAACTGGAGCAGCGCTTCTCCAAGCAGCAGCTCTTCGAAATGTACGCCAACTCGGTGTACATGGGGCAACGCGGCTCGTTCACCATCCAGGGCTTTGGCGAGGCCTCGCAGGCCTACTTCGGCAAGGACATTAAGAACCTGACGCTGCCCGAAGCTGCGCTGCTGGCAGGGATGATCCAGCGCCCCAATTACCTCTCACCCTACAAGTACCCGGAACGCGTGCTGGAGCGCCGCAATCTGGTGCTCGACTCCATGGTAGAGACGGGAGCCATCACCCGCGAGCAGGCGGACAAGGCCAAGGCCACGCCGCTCAAGCTCGCTCCGCCCAACGTCGAGGCCAGCGACGCTCCCTACTTCGTGGACCTGGTGAAGGATATTCTCGCGCCCAAGTTCCCCGAGCGCGACATGAACGAGCACGGCTACCGTATCTACACAACTCTCGATCCCCAATTGCAGGAAGCCGCGGCGGTAGCGGTGCAGGTGGGCGTCAAGCTGATCGACGCCAAGGTGGAGAAGTTGCGTACCAAGCGGCAGAAGGTGGGGACTGGCAACACCGCCAAGTGGGAGACCGCAGTGCAGCCGGGACCGGTGGCGCAGGTGGCGCTGGTCGCCATGGACCCGCATAGCGGCAATGTGCTGGCCCTGGTGGGCGGCCGCAACTACGGTTTCAGCCAGTTGAACCACGCGGTCGCACGGCGGCCCACGGGGTCCGTGTTCAAGCCGTTTGTCTACGCGGCGGCCATCAATACCGGACTCGATGGCACCCCGGTGCTGACGCCGGCCTCGGTGGTGGACGACTCGCCCACCACCTTCGCCTACGGGGACCAGATCTACGAACCGCGCAATTACAAGGAGGAGTACCACGGGCCGGTGAGTGCGACTTATGCCCTCTCGCACTCGCTGAACAACGCCACTGTCAAAGTGGCGGAGATGACCGGCTACGACAAGGTGGCGGCGCTGGCGCGCGCGGCGGGCATCAAGTCAGTGCAGGCCACGCCGGCCATCGCGCTGGGGGCCTACGATGCCACGCCGCTCGACATGGCGAGCGCCTATACCCTGTTCGCCAATAGCGGGGTGAAGGTGTCACCGCTGCTGGTCACCTCCGTGCGCGATGCCCAGGGGGAAGTCATTAAGGATTTCGCGGCCGAGAAGCAGCCAGCGCTCGATCCGCGCGTCGCTTACATCATGACCAGCATGATGGAGACGGTGCTCAACTCGGGCACCGCTGCCGGCGTGCGCGCCCGTGGCTTCACCGCCCCGGCTGCCGGCAAGACCGGCACCTCGCATGACGGCTGGTTCGCCGGGTACACCTCGAACCTGCTCTGTATCGTGTGGGTCGGCTTCGACGACTATAGCGACCTGCGCCTGAGCGGGGCCGATACCGCGGCGCCGATCTGGGCGGAGTTCATGAAGAAAGCCGGCACCTTCCCCGAGTATCAGGGGGTGAAGCCGTTCACCCAGCCTGCGGGCGTGGTGGACGTCAAGCTGGACAAGGTGACCAACCGGCTGGCCACTCCCACCTGCCCCGACGACTACATCGCCGCCTTCCTGGCGGGCACCGAGCCCACCGACACCTGCGATCATGCCGCCTCCACCCAGCAACAGGGCTTCTTCTCGCGCATCCTGGGCCTGGAGCCGAAACCTTCTCCGCCCCCTGCGGTGTCTAATACAGGACAGCAACAGGCCGGCCAAATCCCGGGGCAGCAGACCTCGGCGCAGTCCGGGCCGGCTCCGAAAAAGAAAAAGGGCTTCTTCGGCAAGATTGTAGGGGTATTCAAGGGAGACGACAGCAACAAGAGCGCGGCTGATCCCGCGGATAATTCGGGTCAAACGCGCCGATGATCGGCCCCCTTGTTGAGCGCGCCGGGAGCCACCGCCCGGCTTGGAGGTGCATATGCCTCACCTGCTGTGGATCATGTGCGTGGCCGCCACCAGCTTGTCTTCTCTGGCGCAAGCTCCCACCGCTAATCAGCAGCCTGGGCCGCAGTCGGTCCCAGCAAACAACGAACCAGCCGCGGTGACGGTCGAGGCGCCACGCCAGCTTCTGCCTCCGCCCGCGGATGCCTCGGCGGGCGATCTCGAGAAAGCCGGCGACGAGTTGCGCTCGAAGAAGGCGTACAACGACGCTCTCGACTACTACCATGCCGCCATGAGGAAAGCCGACTCGGCTGCCCTGCACAACAAGATGGGCATCGCGTACCTGCAGTTGCTCCAGCTCAAGGAGGCGGAGAAACAATTCAATCATTCCATCAAGATGGACCCGCGTGTCGCCGAGGCGGTGAACAACCTGGGTGTCGTCTTCTACATGAAGAAGAAGTACGGCAAAGCCATCGGGGAATATGAGAAGGCGCTGCAACTGAACGACAACGCGGCGTCGTTCCACAGCAACCTGGGGATGGCATTATTTGAGAAGAAGCAGTACGCCAGGGCGAGCGCCGAGTTTCTGCGCGCCCTGGAACTGGATCCGCAGATTTTCGAGCGGCAGGCGCTGGGAGGAATAGCGGCGCGCATGGCCTCTCCCGAGGACCGCGCCCGCTACGCCTATACCTTGGCCGGGATCTATGCCAAGCGAGGCATCTACGACCGCAGCCTGGAATACCTGAAGAAGGCCATCGAGGAGGGCTACGCCCACATCAAGGACGTGTACATAGACGAGGTCTTCGCCGGCCTGAGGAAAGACCCGCGCTTCGCGGCAGTGATGGCCAAGACGGAGCCACTGCCGAATTAGCAATCAGCAGTCAGCCAAACTGCATGGTCGGGTGGTTCTAGCTGAGTGCTGATTGCTGAGAGTGCTAGCGAAACTTTCCTCGAAGGATCGGGTTTACACTGGTAACGAGGTTCACCTGGCTTTTCAGAGGGATTCCCTCTCAGCAAAGGGAACCGAAACGCCCGCGGTTGCTAGCCTCCTGCAGCCCGCGGGTTTTTTGTCATCCTTCGCGAGGCGAAGCCGAGCGGAGGATCTGGCGGAAATGTTTCCACCACCGTTACCGGTCGCGCTGCCGTTGTTGCCAGATTCTCTCGCCTCACTCCGTTCGGCGGAAGAATGACACTGAGTGCTGACTGCTACTTCGGTGAATCCCCTCTCTCCAGATACTTCTTGACCGCCGAGTCCCAGCTCCCCTGCGCCCGCAGGATGTACTCGACTGCATCGCGGATGGCGCCATCTCCGCCGGCATGGGGCGTAACCCAGTGGGCCTCCTGCTTGACCTCGTCGCGGGCGTTGGTCACGGCGACGGCCAGACCGCAGCGGCGCATGATGGGCAGGTCGATGACGTCGTCGCCGACGTAGGCCACTTGGGCGGCGGTGATCTTCTCCTTTTCCAGGATCTCCTCGAAGACCCGTATCTTTACCATCACGCCCTGATAGACGTATTCGAGCTTCAGGTCGCGCGCGCGCAGGGCGACGGTTTCCGAGATGCGCTTGGTGATCAGCCCGGTCTTCAGGCCGCCCAGCCGCGCCAGCGAGATGGCGGTGCCGTCGTGAGCGTGGAAGCCCTTGGCCTCGATCATGGTGGGGCTGGCCAGCGCGTAGCCGCCGCGGCCGGCCATCTGCTCCGCGTGTTCACTCGTGGACTGCTGAGCGCCGGTCGGCGCGGGGAAGATCCACAACTTGCCGTCGGTCATTACGCCGTCCACGTCGAACAGCAGCAGCTTGATTTTCTTGGCCCGCGTTTTCGACATGGGCGGGATTGTAGCAGGGTAGCTCTTGGGTGTTAGCTCTTGGCTTTTGGCTTGATTACCTCGGCGCGCTCGGCGTTTCGGGTAAACACTAGAATCTTCCCGGTACAAAGCCTTTGTAGAGAAGCAGCACGCTGCGTCTCTACCGAATGTGGGCCTCGGTGAACACGTGAGCTGCGTCTCTACACGTCAAAAGTTGCCGGGGACAAATTCCTCGATTGCGAGCTTGGAGATCGCGCGGCAATTGACGCACAGCAGCAGAGTCTCGTCTGGCGACGTGCTCAGCACGGCCACGCGCAGGCTGCCGCAACTGGCGCAGCCGGTGGTGGGATCGCTCGAAGCCGGCTCTTCCACCGAGATCGCAGTCTGCTGGTCGAACTGGCCCGTCTTTACGGTATTCAGCTCGAAGGTGCTGCGGCAGTCCGCGCAGACGTGATTGAAGCAGCACTTCGGCTCGCAGGAGTAGACGATCTCCTTGCCACCGCACTTGGGGCAGGCGATCACGTCCTTCAGGGTCATGCAACCATTATTCCGCCTTGGCCTGCTTCAGGATGGGGATGTCGGGATCGGCATCCTTCCACAGCCGTGAACGCTTCAGAGGACAATTCGAGCTTTCCTACTGCGGCAGCCCCACTTTGCGCACCAGCTCAACGAAGCGTGGGTCAGAACGCAGGGGATCGAGCAAAAAGTCAGTCTTCAAACCCAGCAGACCTGCATCGCGCTCCTGATAGGCAGTGTTAAGCCACTTGAAGGCCTGATCTCTGTCTCCCTGGTCGGCATACAAGGTGGCGATGTCGTACGCGGACGAGTAGCCGGCCTCGCGCTGGGCCTTGCGAACTTCGATGGCTTTACTTAGAGCACCATTCCAGCCGGCTGAACGAAAGCCTTGTCCCATAGCAGAAGCGAAATCAGACTCGTTCCTGTCACCGGAGC
>DASQGF010000066.1:0-25807 GCA_035632755.1 Terriglobales bacterium | reverse complement strand
TACAACGACGGCTACTCCGAGACCGTCTTCAGCTTCGCCAACAACATCAACACGGTGGACGGCGGCTCGCATCTCTCCGGTTTCCGCACCGCGCTCACCCGCACCATCAACTACGCCGGCCAGCAACTCGGCCTGTTCAGGGACGTAAAGGAAAACCTCACCGGCGACGACGTGCGCGAGGGCCTGGTGGCGGTGATCAGCGTCAAGCTGCCGCAGCCGCAGTTCGAAGGCCAGACCAAGGGCAAGCTCAATTCCGATATCGCCGGTATCGTGCAGGCCTTCCTCAACGAGCGCCTGGGGGCGTTCTTCGAGCAGAACCCCCCGGTCGCGCGCAAGATCATCAACAAGGCCATCGAAGCCGCGCGTGCCCGCGAAGCCGCGCGCAAGGCCCGCGACCTCACCCGCCGCAAGGGCGCGCTCGATTCCGGAGGCCTGCCCGGCAAGCTAGCCGACTGCTCCGAGCGCGAGCCCAACCGCTGCGAGCTGTTCCTGGTGGAGGGCGAGAGCGCCGGCGGCACCGCCAAACAGGGGCGCGACCGCCGCTTCCAGGCCATCCTGCCGCTGAAGGGCAAGATCCTCAACGTGGAGAAGGCGCGCTACGACAAGATGCTCTCCCACGAAGAGATCCGCGCCATGATCACCGCCCTCGGCACCGGCATCGCCAAGGAAGATTTCGATCCCACCAAGGTCCGCTACGGCAAGATCATCCTCATGACCGACGCCGACGTAGACGGCTCGCACATCCGCACCCTGCTGCTGACGTTCTTCTTCCGCCACATGCAGGAGCTGATCAAGCGCGGGCACGTCTTCATCGCGCAGCCGCCGCTGTATTCCATCAAGAAGGGCAAGTCGGTGCAGTACATCAAGGACGACCGCGAGTTCGTTAAGGTGATGGTGAAGCGCGCGTCTGAGGACCTGGTCGTCCGCTATGGCGAAGGCGCCGCCAAGATGGAAGGCGCGCCGCTCACCAAGTTCGTCACCACGCTGAACGAGTACCTCACGTTCTTCGACAAGGTGGACAAGCGCATCCGCCACCAGAAGGTCACCGAGCTGCTGCCGCGGCTTGACCTCTCCAAGCGCGGCGATTTCGAGGGCGAGAACGGCAAGCCGCCGAAGAAGATCGCCCAGCTCGAGAAGCAACTGAAGTCGCTGGCGAAGGCGGAGGCTTTCAAGGCGGTCGAGCTGAAATTCGAGGAAGAGCACAACCTGTGGGAGGTTCACTTCACGGACGCGCAGGGCGCCGAGCGCGTCATCAACTGGGAACTGGCGCAAGCGCCCGAGTACCGGCAGTTGATCTCGAAGTACAAGCAGATCGAGGCCAACATGGAGCCGCCATTCGTGGTGCAGTCCGTCCCGCGCACCGCTCCCACGACCAACGGTGACGAGGCCCAGAGCGACGCTGAGCGCACCGAGCGCGAGAAGGCGGCCAAGAAGACTCCCAAGGCCGCCAAGAGCAAGGAGCGCGAAGAGGTCGAGATGCAGACTGCGCGCGAGCTCTTCGATTACGTGCTCAACGAAGGCCGCAAGGATTACACCGTGCAGCGCTACAAAGGCCTGGGCGAGATGAGCGCCGGGCAGCTCTGGGAGACCACCATGGATCCCGAGCGCCGCACCCTGCTCGAGGTCAAGCTGGAAGACATCGCCGAGTGTGAGACCATCTTCACCACGCTGATGGGCGAAGACGTCGAGGCCCGCCGCAAGTTCATCGAAGACAACGCGCTCGACGTGAAGAACCTGGACATCTAACATCCGCCACAGAGGCACGGAGAAACCTGTGCTTCTCCCCTTTTGTGCATCTCTGTGTTCCTCTGTGGTTAAGCATTCCCAACGCTCCCGTGACATACAATCCGGCAGGAGGTGCCTGTGGGCCGAGCGTTTGGTTTTCTGAGCTTGCTGATCGTGCTGTGTGTCGGTGCGTGGCTTTACACGCGCCAGGCGAAGAGCGTGATGCCGGCGGGCGCCGGCAATGTGCGCGCCGTCGTGGACACTACCGGCGTGCAGAACGACCTGCTGGCCATTGCCAACGCCGAGCGCAGCCAGTTCGCCCTCGAGGGCAAGTATCTTCCGCTCGATGAGCTGCGTTCCAAGGGGGTTATCAATCTGCCGGCCTCCGGCCGTGGCGGCTATACCTATTCGGTGGACGTGGGCGACAGCGCCTTCCGCGTGGTTGCCAGCTACTCCGGCCCACCCGGCGGCGCGCCGCAGACCATCACCATCGACCAGACCATGGAGATCCACACGGAGTAGGTTCCTCCCGTATTCACCTAGTCAATCTGGCTGGTAGCGATAGTGTGCCTACAATCCTGATCAAAAGGGGGTGCTATGCCACGAATCATGTCGCGGGCGCTGTTTGGAATGATGGCGGTCGTGCCCATCGCCGGAGCCATGCTCTATCTGCAGATGCGCGCCGCTACGCCCGGGGGCAAGGCCGGCTCCGCGCCCAAGGCCATCATGGACACGACGGCCGTGAAGAATGAGCTTTTGGCTTTGGCCAACGCCGAACGCCAGGAATTCGCACTCGAGGGCAAGTTCAACAGCGACATCGATGACTTGATGAAGAAGTCGGAGTTCAAGCTCGCCCCCACCGACAAGGCGCCTTACAAGTACTCCGCCGAGGTGACGCCAACCGGCTTCCGCGTAATTGCCACCTATTCCGGCCCGCCCAATTCCGGCGCACCCAAGACCATCTCCATTGACGAGACCATGGAGATCAAAACCGAGTAGTGTCGAGCTAAAAACCAAGCCACGGATTTTCACGGCTAACCACGGATCATTTTTTGACCCGTTCCGATCCGTATGAATCCGTGGCCGCTTCTCACTGCTGACTGCTACTTGTGAATGTGCGGGCTCTGCGGAGGATTGTGCGCCGTGCCCGATCCGACCTTCGACCTCAGCACCTTGACTTCGAACTCCACCGGCGCCAGCTTGGGCGGGAAACAGGAGCGGTCGTTGCAGGCCTGATACTTGAGTTGGCCATGCACTTTGTACTTGCCCGGGCTGGCGGTGCGAGTCGCGCTCACCTTGGCGGCGATGGTGAACTCGCCCGTGTACACATTCAACATCTCCCCGGGAGCGATCGCCAGCGTAAGGTCGTGGCCTTTGGGATAGGTGATCGAGCCTATGCCGATGTCCGTCGGAGGATTGAGCTGGAGAGAGGTCGGAATCAGCAGCTCCGATCCCGGCTTGTGGGAGTTGATGTGATATCCGTCCGCGATCTTGAAGCGCAGTTGCACCCTGGCCGGTTTGCCTGCCGCCACGGAGATTTTGGAGACTGGCAGCGGCGTCACCCAGGACGGCGTCTGCGGTGCCGTGTCCACCATGGCGGCAGCGGCCACCGCGAGCACGAAACCTGCCACAAATCCGATCAGGGCTGGCTTCACCGCGCCGGCTCCTTCGCGCTTGCCGGAGTGGCGCTGGCCTGCGCCGCCGATGCCCCGGGGCCCAGCGCCTTCTTGACGTTGTCCTCGATGTCGCTGTGGCCGACCAGCCCGAAGACTCGCTCCACCATCTTGCCCTGGCGGTCGATGAAGAAGGTCGTGGGCAGGAACTCAACGCCGCCGTAGGCATCACCCACCGATTCCTTCCCGATCAGCACCGGATAATTCACGCCCATTTCCCTGGCGAACTTGGCGATGGCCTCATCGCCGGAATCATCCATGGCGACGCCGATCACCTGCAGCCCCTGCGACGCGTACTGCTTTTGCAGATCGACGAACCACGGCATCTCGATCTTGCAGGGCGCGCACCAGGTCGCCCAGAAATTCAGCAGCACCGCCTTGCCGCGATAATCCGAGAGCCGCACCTGCTTGCCGTCGAGGCTCTTCAACTCGAAATCCGGCGCCACCGACCCGTTCTTCCCCAACGGCTGGAGCTTGACTGTGCCGGCTTTCGGCCGGGCCATGCGCACGCCGGCAAACAGCATGAGGGCCACGGCTGCTACCACGACGGCGATCACGATTGCGTTACGTTTCACGACACCTCACAACGCGAAGCGGTTCAGGAACGACAGCCAGGCCGACAGGATGGTGAAGTGGCGCGTGACGATCAGCGCCCCGATGGCGATCAGCAGCACCCCGCTGGCGACTTCCACTGCGTGCAGGTGCCGCCGGAAGCGGGCGTAGAACTGCAGGAAGCGGTCGATGCCCAGCGAGGTCAGCAGGAACGGGACTGCCAGTCCCGCCGAATATACCGCCAGCAGCGCCGTACCCTTGGCCACCGAATTTTCAGACGCGGCGAACGCCAGGATGGTGGCCAGGATCGGACCGATGCACGGCGTCCATCCGAAGGCGAAGGCGAATCCCACCGCGAACGCGCCCGCCGCCGTGCTCGATCCCTTGACGCTGTGCATGCGCTTGTCGGCATAAAGCACGTTGATCTTGAAGATGCCCGTCAGGTGCAGCCCGAAGAGAATGATGACGATGCCCGCGATCCGCGTCAGGATGGGGTAATACTGCCGCGTGAGCTGCCCGACCTCCGTCGCCACCGCGCCCAGCGCGATGAACACGATGGAGAACCCCAGGATGAACATCACGGAGTTCAGCATCACGGTGCGCAGCACCCGGTTGTCAGATTCGCTCAGGCCCTCGGCGCCTACGCCCGAGATCAGCGACACATATCCCGGCACCAGCGGCAGCACGCACGGCGAGAGGAACGAAAGCAAGCCCGCCAGAAAGGCGGCGATGGGTAACGGGAGATTTGCCATCCTTGTTTATTCTACCCGCCCCGGAGCGCATTCCTGGGCCCTACGGGAGTACGTGCGCCGGCGGAAATAGGATTTAATGCCGCCGTGTGCGGGCTACTTAAGAGATTCATTTCGGGGAAAAACGTTACCGAATGTTCACCTACAGTGAGCGGGATATCAATGACCCGATGACCCGATCTTACTTCCTGAGCCCCGTCCAGCCCTCCGCGACGACGATCGAATCTCCCGGGTTGTGCGGATCGTACTTTACGGAGGTGGCCAGGCCCAGGCGGCAGGAGTAGAGGTCAACCTGGTGGCGCAGGTAGGTGATGTCCTGCGACGCCTCGTAGGTGACGCCGGCCACGTCGTACTGGTAGATCAGCATCTGCGCGGAGCCGTGTCCGTTCAGGTCGAGCTCCTGCACGTCGAGGATATTGCCGTCGGTGATGCGGCCGTGGTGGGTGATCCGCTGCCGGCGTTCGCGCTCGCGGTCGTCGGGCGTCTTGCGGCGCCGCCGGGTCAGCAATCCAACCACCAGCAATAGCGCGCCGACACCGCCAAGAATCACAGGATAGTGGCGCAGCAGATTCATGGCGCTGAAAGATTATGCTTTCAATTTACTACGAATAGGGGCGGGAAACCACGTCCCGACCGACGACCGACAGCCGACGACTACTTCTTCAGCTTCTCCCAATCCTTCAGGAACGTAGCCAGCCCTTTGTCAGTGAGAGGGTGATTGAACATCTGGTCGAGCACCTTGAACGGGACAGTAGCCACGTCGGCGCCGGCCAGCGCCGCGTCGATGACGTGCAGCGGGTGCCGCAGCGAGGCTGCCAGCAACTGCGTCTTGTAGCCGTAATTGCGATAGATCTGGAGGATCTGCTTGACCAGGTCCATGCCCACGTGGCCGATGTCGTCCAGCCGCCCCAGGAACGGGCTCACATACGTGCCGCCGGCTTTGGCCACCAGCAGCGCCTGGTTGGCCGAAAAGCAAAGCGTCAGGTTGGTGCGGATGCCGTCCGGTACCAAACACTTGCAGGCCTTCAGGCCCTCGCGGGTGGTGGGCAGCTTCACCACGACGTTCCTGTGCCAGCTCGCGTACTCGTGGGCCTCTTTGAGCATCGCGCCGCAGTCGGTGGCGATGACCTCGGCGTTCACTGGGCCGTCCACGATGGAGCAGATTTCGAGGATGGTCTCCTTGAAAGGCTTGCCTTCCTTGGCGACCAGCGACGGGTTGGTGGTCACCCCGTCCAAAATGCCCAGCGACGCGGCTTCGCGAATCTCGTTGACGTTGGCGGTGTCGAGAAAGAATTTCATGGCAGCCCCCGGATTGCCGCTGGATTGAGTAATTGAGAGAAACTTGGTAATTGGGTAATTAAAACCTACGCCGCAGCCGATTTCCAATTACTCAAGTACCCAAGCACCCGATTACCAAATGGTTCTGATCACGCGATGACCTGATTCCGCAAGGTTCCTATCCCGGCGATGCTGATCTCCATTACGTCTCCGGCCTTCACCGGACCCACGCCCGCGGGGGTACCGGTGGCGATGAGGTCGCCGGGCAGGAGCGTCATCACCTGCGAACAATACCGGATGATCTCGTCCAGAGGAAAGATGAAATCGCGCGTGGTCCCGTGCTGCTTGAGTTCCCCGTTGACGCGGGTTTCCACGGTGACGCCCTTCCAGGGGTCGGGTGCGTCGCTCACGACCGGACCCACCGGGCAGAAGGTGTCGAAGCCCTTGCCGCGCGTCGACTGCCCGTCCTTGCGCTGCAAGTCGCGCGCGGTCACGTCGTTCAGGCAGGTGTAGCCGCGAATGTAGGCGCGCACGTCTTCGTCCGCGCGGACGTTGCGGCAACGTTTGCCGATCACCACCGCCAGTTCGCCTTCGAAGTCCACCCGCTCGGAGATCGGCGGGTACACCACCTTTTCCTCCGGTCCGATTACTGCTGATGGCGGCTTGAGAAAAATCAGCAGCTCGGTGGGAGGCTCGTTGCCGAACTCGCGCGCGTGTTCGCGGTAGTTGCGCCCCACGCAGATGATCTTCGAGGGCGTCACCGGCGCCAGCAGCTTGGTGCCCACGAGCGGCAGGTGCGTCATAGTGGGGTGGAACTCGGTGCAGAAGGGATCTTCGGCGTGCACTGCCGCGACCTGGTTGATCACCTCGTGCCCGGCCACCGTTTCGATGATGCCGCAGTGGATCCCGTCTTCGGTCTGGAACCGGCAGTACTTCATGGGCTTTCGTGGTCCCCTATCTTAAATGCTGGCGCGTGATTCCTGTACGGGATTCAAACCGCCCATCCCACCAGCGCCGCCCCGATCACCAGCCAGGCAGAGTTGATACGAAATCGAAACAGCATGATGGCGCTTACGAGCGCGATCGCCACTGTGGTCGCGTCCACGATTGCCGTGCGCCCCAGTTGCCATGCGACCACTCCCATCAGGGCCAGCGATCCCACGATGACCCCGTCCAGGAACGCACCGGCGAGGGGCGATCGGCGAATCCTCGGTATCAGAGGCCCGCTGGCGGCCACCAGGATGAATGCCGGCAGGAATATGGCCACGGTCGCGACCGCGGCGCCCCGCGTGCCACCGACGATGTACCCGATGAAGGTTGCGGTGGTGAAAACCGGTCCCGGCGTGACCTGCCCGACCGCTACCGCGTCCAGAAGCTGTTTCTCCGTCAGCCAGCGGAGGCGGTCCACGAAATCGGAGCGCAGGAACGCGAGCAGCACGTAGCCGCTTCCGAACAGTACCGATCCGATCTTGAGGAAGGTGAGGAAGAGCCTTGAAAGTCCGAACGGCACGGCGTCCGGGTTCGATGCTGCCGCTGCCACCGGCGCTAGCAGGAACATCACTGCCCGAGCGCGGGAGCGAATCAACACCGGCCCGGCGGCCGCAATGCCAGCCGCGGCCAGGAGCACAAGTTCCTGCGCACGGAACAAGTAGGCGATAACGCAGATGATGCCGATGGCCGCCAGCCAGGCGCTCTTCACTGCCGATCTGGCCAGGTTCCAGAACGCCTGCGCCACCACCGCGATGACCACCGGCTTTACGGCGTAGAGAATGCGTCCAACGCGCGGCAGCGATCCGTAGCGCACGTAGGCAGCCGCGATCAGGGAAACAAGGATGGCCGCGGGCACGATAAAGCAACACCCCGCGACCAGCAGTCCCGGCCATCCCCGCCTGCTGAAGCCGATGTGGATGGCCATCTCTGTCGAACTGGGCCCCGGGATGAGGTTCGACGCGCCCAGACGGTCGAGGAATTCCTGGTGGGTAAGCCACTTCCGGCGGCGGACAAACTCGTCCTCCATCATGGCGATGTGGGCCGCGGGTCCGCCAAACGCGATCGTCCCCAGCTTGAGGAAGAGCAGAGCGATCTCAGCCAGTGAGACCGGCCTCGGGCTGACGTCTGCTGCCGCTTCAGGAGCTTCATCCATGGGAAGGCGGTGAATCGGTGAACGAACCGTTAGGTGCGGGTCGATTCTAGCTTGAATTATTCATGATCTCGGAGGGGCCGGGGTGGAGCAGGGCTTTCAGCCCTGCATTATCGTTCCACCCAATCACCCGATGACCCGATGCGTCACTGAGGGCCTGCCTCAGACGCTTCTGCTGATCTCCCGCTCTCGTTCCCCCGCACGTCCACCGCCGTGATTGAATACGAGTAGCGGCGTCCGGCCTGCACGGTGGCGTCGCGATAGGTTGGCGCCTTCACCACCTCGCTGTTGATTTTCACCGACGCCGCGCCTTCCTCATGACGATATACGTTGTAGCCTGCCAGATCGGATTCGGTGTTGGGCGCCCAGCTCAGGTCGATGAACGGCTGCTGCGACGTTCCCGAGGAGACGGCCTGCAAGCCTGCGGGAACGTCGGGCGGGAAGACGTCGTGAACGACAACGTCAAGCTCCGGCGAATTCGCCCCTTCCACAGTCCCGACGACCTTGCCGTCTGTACCGAGCACCGTGGTTTCGATATCGGCCCAATAGATGTACTCGTGCTCCCACTCCGCGCTCGTGTCCAGAATGTTCCAATTCGGCTGCGGAAGCCGGGGAGTCACAAAAGCGCCTGTGGTTGAGATCTCAATCGGCGCTGCCGCTGCCCTGCTCTTGTCGCGCCGATAGATACGCAAGCGGTATTGCAGCCGGTCGGCGGGCTGTCCCGGTGAAAGCACCTGCATTTCATCCAGGGGGACGACCCATGAGATCACAACGCCGTTGGCGGTCACTTCTCTCAGCAGCTTTTCGGGCGGCGGAAGCGTCGGCGCCAGCGGTACCGTGGCCTGGTTCGACAATCCGGCAGTCCGCCCCCGGCTGTTTTGCACTTCGACGGCGTAGCTAGCGAACCCCGATGCGTGCGCAGCCTGGAGTTCCACCGGCAGCGTATCGGTAAAACTCACGGCAGCCGCGAGCGGCGTATGTTCCGGCGGCAACGTGCCCACCCTCTCCACGCATTCCGCTACGGCCACCCGGTCCACTACGCGGCAGATGCGGGTGACGCCTAAATGCTTGATGCGGGTGCGGTCGGTGGTTTCGCGCGGCGTCGTCCACGTCAGCGTCACCTGATCGCCTTTGCGGACGGCATTCAGGTTCTGCACCCTGCGCGGAAGCTCGAGCGACGGCGGCTGCGGCGCTCCCGGCATCCCACAGGCCACCAGCGGCAGGATCGCCATCAGCGCTACGGCCGTCAGCGGTGTCGATTTCATGGAGGGCCACTCAGGGTAGCAGAAAAGGCACTCAGCAATCAGCATCCAGGAGTTGCGCATTTCAATCACCCGATGACCCGATCACCCCAGTTCCATCACTCCTACCCGTGACCGCGCTCACTGCACTTCGATCACAGCGGCGGGATACTGAGGGGCCTAGAGGTGTCCCATGCCCATCCTGATCATGGGTCTTGCCGCTTTGGCTGTGTTCCTGGTCATTGGAGGGTTACTGTTTGCGGCCGGCATAAGCGAGCGCCGGCAGCCGCCGGAGGAGCCCCGCAAGCCGGCCAAAAAGGCCGCCTAAGCTCCTGATACACAGTCGGTTATACAGTTGGTGGCGCGAGCCAGTGCTAGTCACCACCCCGCCGGACACTGTCCCAAAGTAATCTGTCCAGACACCACACTTTTGAGTCATAACTGAAGCGGGGACGCGCTTTTGCCGTTCCTGCCGAAGTGAGGTCTCATGGGTTCTAGGCTCCTGGATTTTTTCCGTCTTGGCCGCTGCTCCCACGAATTTTCCTGGCCGCGCCGCTGGCCCGACGGTGAGTATTACCAGGTGTGCCTGGTCTGCGGGGACGAATACAGGTACGACTGGAAGACGATGTCGCGGCTGGAGCGGGTCACCGACCCGCACCAGGCGCAGGAGCCAGCGCGCGCCGGCGGCCGCCAGGGCCGTGCCTGCGCCAAGAAGAAGCCGAGCTGGTCGCCGCGTGCCCGCCGCATCAAGCTGAACGGTCAGGAGATGAAGTACCGCGAGGTCGGCACCGCAGCCTGGCATCGCGGGACCGTCGAGAACGTCAGCCAGACCGGCTTGCTGTTCCGCGCCGCCGAAGCTCTTGCCGAAAACGCTGAAGTGGAAATGATCCTGGAGATGCCGCGCGAGATCACCGGCCAGGAGCACGCGCAGGTGATCGCCCGCGGCATGGTGGTGCGCACCGTCCCTCCGGAGAACGGCGAAGGCCATCCCGCCATCGCCGCCGGCATCTGGGATTACCGCGTCCTGCACGACAAAAGCGAACGGCTACAGTCCTCCGTCGCCGAGCCGCAACCACCCGGGGACGTATAGCTCTTCTCTAGCCGAAGACCGACAACAAACGACCAACGCCTACAGGATGTACCGCGACAGGTCCTGGTCCTTCACGATGTCGGTCAGCATCTTGCGGACATAATCGGCGTCGATATTCACTTCCTTGCTCTGCATGTCAGGAGCTTCGAAGCTGACCTCGTCCAGCACTCGCTCCATGATGGTGTGCAGCCGCCGGGCGCCGATGTTCTCCGTGCCCTCATTCACCCGGAAGGCGAAGTTTGCGATCTCGTCCAGGGCCTCTCGCGTGAATTCCAGGCGGATGCCTTCGGTCTCCAGCAGCGCCGTGTACTGCTTCACCAGCGACGATTTCGGCTCGGTGAGGATCCTGATGAAGTCGCCGATGGTCAGCGACTTCAGCTCCACGCGGATGGGGAACCGCCCTTGCAGCTCGGGGATGAGGTCGCTGGGCTTGGAGACGTGGAAGGCCCCGGCGGCGATAAACAGAATGTGTTCGGTGCGCACCATGCCGTAGCGGGTGTTCACCGTGGTGCCTTCGACGATGGGCAGGATGTCACGCTGCACGCCCTCGCGCGAGACGTCGGGCCCGTGCCCGCTCTCCCGCCCGGCGATCTTGTCGATCTCGTCGAGGAAGATGATCCCCGACTGCTCCACACGCTCCACCGCGATGCGCGTCACCTGGTCCACATCGATCAGCCGCTGCTCTTCTTCCTGGATCAGGTAGTCGAAAGCCTCGCTGACCTTCATCTTCCGCTTCTTGGTGCGCTGGCCGAAGATGTTGGGCAGCATGTCCTTCACGTTGATGTCCATCTCCTCCACGCCTTGATTGGAGATGATCTCGAAGGCGGGAAACGATTTCTCGCGCACGTCGATCTCGACGATGCGGTCGTCCAGCTTGCCCTCGCGCAACTGCTGGCGCAGCTTTTCGCGGGTGCGCGACTGCGAATCGCCCCCTTCCAGCACGAAACCGGCTGCGCCGCCGTCCGTTGGCGAGCTGCGCTGCAGGCCGGACGGCAGCAGGATGTCTAGCAGCCGCTCCTCGGCGTTGAGTTCGGCGCGGTCAGCCACGTCTTCCAGCTTCTCCGAACGCACCATCTCGATGGCCACTTCTACCAGATCGCGGATCATGGACTCCACGTCGCGCCCCACGTAGCCCACCTCGGTGAACTTCGAGGCCTCGATCTTCAGGAAAGGAGAGTTGGCCAGCTTGGCCAGCCGGCGTGCGATCTCGGTCTTGCCCACGCCCGTGGGCCCGATCATGATGATGTTCTTGGGCAGGATCTCTTCCGCCAGGTCGGGCGCCAGCTTCTGCCGCCGCATGCGGTTGCGCAGTGCGATCGCAACTGCCCGCTTGGCATCTTTCTGACCGACCACGTATTTGTCGAGCTCCGCCACGATCTCGCGCGGCGTCAGCTCATCCAGCCCGATCTGTTCCTCTTCCGCCGTTCCCGGTAAATAAATCGCCATAATTCCAGTTCCTAGTCGCCAGTCGCCACTAGTCAGTTCTCAAATCTTGTGTCATCCCGAGCGAAGCGCGAGCCTCGCTTCGCGAAGCGAGCGCGAGTCGAGGGACCCCTGCCTGATCGATTAACCCCGCTTCCTGTCCTTCACCCGGATTACGAACTTCAGACCCGACCAAACCTCATTCACCGCACATACTTTGATGTCCACCAAGCCGGCCGCGAGTCCGGTCTCTCGCACCACGCCTTCCCTCAGATCAGTGTCCACTCCCGAACTCATCTTCGGCCATGCAACCCACAGCATCCCCACCGGCGCCAGTTTCCCCGCCAGCCTGCGCAAGTTTTTTTCAAGCACTGCCTTGTTCGCGGCGAACAGGATGGCCGCATCCAGCGGCGTCAGCTCCTTGTCAAATCCCTGCGGAGGTTTGAGAATCGCGATCCTGTGTCCCGGCCTGATGCCGATCTTCTTCACCAGCGGCGTTCCGGAATAGCCGACCATAGGTTTTGGTTTTCCTACTCCCTGCCCCCTGCTTCCTACTCCCTGTTCTTACAGCTCTTCTATCGTCACCTTGTCATTGGTGTAGATACACATCTTGCTTGCGATGTGCATGGCCTCTTCCGCGATCTTTCGCGCCGGCAGATCGGTGTGCAGCATCAAGGCCTCGGCAGCCGCCAGCGCGTACGGACCGCCGGACCCCACCGCCGCCACCGCCTCATCGGGTTCGATCACGTCGCCGCGGCCGCTGATGAGGAAGGTCTGGTTGGCATCCGCCACCAGCAGCAACGCCTCGAGCTGGCGCAGCATCTTGTCGGTGCGCCAGTCCTTGGCCAGCTCCACCGCGGCGCGGCCCAGGTTGCCGTGATACTGCTCCAGCTTGGATTCGAAGCGCGAGAACAGCGCGAAGGCGTCCGCCGTCGAGCCGGCGAACCCGGCCAGGATCTTGTCCTGGTACAGCCGCCGGATCTTGCGGGCGGTATGCTTGACCACACCTTCTCCCAACGTGACTTGTCCGTCGCCCGCCATCACCACCTTGCCCTCCCGCCGCACCGACAGCACGGTGGTGGAACGCACTAGCTGCTTTTCTTTCATGAGAGCAATTCTTGATTATAGCAGGGCAAAAACTGAGCCACGGATCATCACGGATGAACACGGATCGAGCGCTGGCTTGCGAATCCGCGCTTATTCGTAAAGACCCGTGGCTCCGCCCGCTACCGGCTCCTGGACTCCCGATTCATCCTCCCGGGCCGTCGTTGGAAACGTACTGCTCCATCGAGTCCAGTTGCTGACCGAGCTCGTCCAGGCGCCATTGCAGTAGGTTACGGATGGAAAGCAGGCCCAGCAGCCGCCCGTCCTTGTCCACGATGGGGAGGTGGCGGTAATGGTGGGACATCATCTCCTCGAACGCCTCCCCAGGACTGGTCTCCACCGTCGCCATGTCCACCGGAGTGGTCATCAATTGCCGGACCGGGGTCTTCTCCGGATCGAGCCCGCTCAGCGCCAGCTTCCCCAGCACGTCGCGTTCGGTGAAGATGCCAGCCACACGGCGCTCGGCGTCGACCACCGCGACCGCGCCCACACTCTTGTCGAGCATCACGTGGATGGCCTCGGCGACCGTCGCTTCCGGTCCGACGGTTGCTGGCTTTTCGTCGCACAACTTGAGAATTCCCATATCGCCTCTTTCTCGCTGCTTCCTCCGCCGGATTGGCTATTATCTGCCGCCTCGACTGGCTGTCAAGCCGAATACGATGCTACGCATTCCGCCGCGGTCACTTTTTCCACCTCCGGAAAAACCGGTGGTACCGATTTGAAAATTCCGGGGTGTTTAATTCCGCGTTGACTCAAGGAGTCGGGCCATGGCTCAACTCCTGCGCCGGTCCGGAGTATCTCCCTGTCCTTGTCCGGGCGGTGAACACGGTCTCGGCCTCCTGGGCCATCGATCCCAGGCTGCGCGTCCACCGCGCTGGGTCGGCTCCCTCCGCCCGCGCCACCACCAGCCATTCGGGCCACTCTTGGGTTATGCCAGCAAACTGTTCCGCCCAGTTGTGTTCCACACCCAGCGCCATGGCATAAGGCAGGCAGCGCTCGACCTGCTTTGGCGAGGCGCGCTGCAACCGGTCCGCATCCACTCGCTCGATGAACTCCCGGAACCCCTCCACTTCCGCGCACGCCCGCATGCCTTTAAGGCTCTTAGCGGTAAGGTTCTGCCCCATCACGTACACGATCAGGGTCGAAGCGGCCACCAGCGCGACCGCGAGTGGCCCGGCGTCATACAGCGAGACCCATCCCAACGGCTGCACAGCGAGCAGCACGACCCCCGCCAGGATCACCGCCGCCACCCGGTACGCCTTGGCCGAGACCGGGTCCACCCGGTACATGCCTTTGCCGATCAGCGCATTCAGGATGCCGGCGCGCATGGATGGCACCGCCACCACGAATCGCAACTTCAGGCTGGAGAGCTTGGTCCACTGGCCGCCATAGAAAGTGTTGAACAGCATGTCGATCTCATGGTTGGCCAAGCCTCGCCACTGATCGCGAGGCTTCATTAACCGGATGATGTAGTCCCGGTGCCCCTCCGAATCGTCTTCTTCGAGCCTCACGTAGCCGCGCACCGCCAGGTCAACCAGCGTGGCCGTGATGTCCCGAGGTTCCACGCGGTCGGTGAGCAGCGTGCCTGCCTCGGCGGGGGTCAGCCCCGGGGGCGGCTCGTATTCGGTTACCACTGCGACCGGTGGCAGGCGTCTCTTCACCCTGCGGATCCACAGCATTGCGAGGAACACCACCAGCGGCATCAGCACCATGGGATTGCTCTCCACGAACCACAGCGCGCGTGAGGGCCACCATGGCCGGTGGAAAACGCCCTTGGGAACAACCACCTCGACCACGAACGGCTCATGCGCCCCCACAGCGCCCGGCGCCACGAACTCCACGCTGGCTCCGTTAACCTGTCCTGAAATGGTTCCGCGGCGCAGCCCGCCGATGAATCCCTGGGCCCGCACTCCCTCGGTCGTTTTGTCCGGCAGCAACACCGTCGCCGACGCCTGGTCCGCCGGCATGGACAGCGTGCCCGAGGTCAGATTCCAGTGCACCTCGTCATGATCGGCGTTGTAGCGCACCGCGTTGTGGACGAAGTACGCGATTTCCACCGTCCGCGACTCGCCGCGGCGTCCCAGCAGCGGGACTTGTATCTCTGTTTGGCCGCCCCAGACGCGCACACGGTAGGGCAGCGCGTTGCCGTCGCCATCGGCCACTCGGAGCACTCTGAGAAAGAGCCTGCGTTTCGTACCCAACGGTCCAGCCGACTGCACCGGGATCACGCGCTGGATCCCATGAAAGTCCCTCCCCGAACCCATTTGCAGGGAACTCAGCTCCATGCGCTCGAGCACGACTGCCGAACCATCGTCGGCGACATTTACGGTGCAGTGGAAATCAAGCAGTTGCCACTCGGGCGCGTCCTCGGCCGATAGACCGGTGGCGAGCGCCAGCAGCGCCGCTGCAAACCAGTAACCAACCCATTTCCGCATTTTTCAATCACCCGAGGCTCAATCCCCCACGTAGGCGTCGGCTTCGATCTCCACCAGCATCTCCGGCGAGATCAGTCGGCTGACCTGGACCATCGAGGTGGCAGGACGTATGTCGCGGAAGCATTCCCCGTGTGCCCGCCCGACCTGCTCCCATTGGCTGATATCGGTGACGAAGATGCGGGTGCGCACCACGTGCTTGAGACTCGCGCCTGCCTTCCGCAGCGCGCTCTCGATATTGCGCAGCGTCTGCACTGTTTGAGCATACACGTCGCCAATCCCCACGATCTTGCCGTCGGGGCCGGTTGCGGTCGTTCCCGCCACATGGACGTACGAACCCACCCGCACCGCCCGCGAGTAGCCGACCACCGGCTCCCAGGATGTACCGCTGGAAATGTTCTGGCGTGCCATGTCGTTCTCCTCCTCTATTCGCGGACCCGGAGTCTCCCCAGTTGCCTACCCCCGGCCCTCTCCGCCTGCCGGTCCCATTTCGTCAGCCCTCGAATAGGTTGGCTGCCAATCCCCACTCCAATTACCATGTCCCGGAAATGCCCGCTGGGAGCGGTTGCGCGGTTACTGAGCGGTTTGCCGCCGTTACCAAAGGTTCGGCCCGCAGTGCATTTGTCACTTGCGTGCGGGAAACCAACTGGGTTATCAAATGCTGCAAGAGCGTTTCACAGGCTCAGGCAGGGGACAAGGGTTTCATGATCCCGGAATCGCATCCGTTGCAGCAACTTTTTCTGGAGCTGGTAAGCCGGAATTTCTCCGATGGCGTCGGCTTGCGTAACCAGGAGGTCAGCCAGTACGTCGCCGCCCTGCTTACCGAGTTCTGCGAGATCGAACAGCTCTACAAGATCCGCAACGCCGCCGGCCGGCCGCTCAATGACGCTGGCGAGATGCTGCTCGAGTCCGATCCCATCTATGGCGACGCCCCCTCGTTCGACCGCGAGCGCCAGGTGCGCAAACACATCGGCGACTACACCCTGTTCTTCACCGGGATGTTCCCCGAGAGCATCAACCACTTCCGCCTGCGCCGCCAGCGGATGGAAAACTTCATCGACTTCATCAAGGCCGGCAAGGAGAGCTACTACATCGTCTCCAAGTTCGAGTTCTTCGAGTACGCCAAGGTGGCGCCGCTGTTCGCGCGGCTCTCGCACGAGTTCGAGCGCTGCGTCTACGGCTTGAACTTGGTGAAGAACGAACTTCAGGAAATGCAGCATCCCATCTACCGCCGGACCAGCGAACTGCTGATGTAAGGAATTGGGGTAAGTGGGTAATTTGGTAATTGGGTAATTTTCTGCGGCAGCTCCTTCAATTACCCACTTACCAAATTACCCATTCACCCAATCCTGTAGAAGCTCAACACCGCATCCCCCTGTCTGAGTTCGCGGTAGCGTTCCAGCGCACCGAACTTTCCGCGGGGATCGAAGTGCTTCTCATGTTCCGCCACCACGATGCTGGAGGGCTTTAGCAGCCGCGACTCTCCCAGGAAACCGAGCACTTCGGCGTAGGCCTGCTGCATGCGGTACGGTGGATCGAGGAAACACACGTCGCAACTCACCGACAGGGAATCGAGCAGCCGCAGCGCTGGTTCCGCCTCGCGCTCCAGTACCTCGTATCCTCTCTCGATGGCGAGCGATCGCAGATTCTGCCGGATGACCTCGGCCGCTTTTCGCGACGCCTCTACGAAATACACCAATCGTGCTCCCCGGCTCAGGGCCTCGATCCCGACGGCGCCGGTTCCCGCGTAGAGATCCAGCCAGACCGAGGCCTCGACCGCGGGCGCCAGCACGTTGAACAGCGTTTCGCGCAGGCGATCGGTGGTCGGGCGCACGTCCATGCCGCGCAACGAGCGCAACTGACGGCTTCGATATTTGCCCGCGATCACGCGCATCCTGCTCACCAACGACGAACGTCCAACGACCAACGACTGCCTTCGCCCGGCGTCTAATGTATACAATGTCGTGAGAGGAAGTTCACGACTGTATTTCTATGAAGAGCTGGTCCATCCCGGTGGGACGCCTCTTGGGTGCGGAACTGCGGATCCATGTGTTTTCTCTCGCTCTGCTGCTCCCCATCTGGATGACGCAACCGCTCTCCCACACCACGCACGACGCCCTGCGGGGCGTGCTCCTGATGCTGATGATGCTGGGTTCAGCCCTCCTGCACGAGATAGCGCACTCCGTGGTGGCGATGCGCAATGGCATCCCGGTGCGCTCGATCGTGCTGCTGCCGCTGGGCGGCGTCAGCATCATGGACGATGCTCCCTTCGCGCCCCGCAAGCCGGACCCGGCGCGCGAGATCCGCATCGCCATGGCCGGCCCGCTGCTGAGCCTGGGTATTGCCGCCGCGGCTGCGGTGATGATCCAGGCTGCCGTTCCGGGCCTGCACCTGGGCGCGCGCCCCTGGATCCACTCCGCCAGCCTGCTGCGCAGTCTGGTGTGGACGAACATCTTTCTCGGCCTGCTGAACGCGCTCCCGGCCTACCCGCTCGACGGCGGACGTATCCTGCGCGCACTCTTGAGCCGCCGCATGGATTACCTGCGGGCCACCCGCCGCGCCGTCACCATCGGCCAGGGCTTCGCCATCGCGTTCTTCGTTCTGGGCATGTACAACCTGTGGTTCACGGTGGTGGGACTGTTCATCTTCGTGGCCGCGCAACTGGAGGAGCGCAGCATCGAGTTCCAGGCGGTCCTGGAGACGGTGCGCATGGAAGATGTGATGCTCACCGAGTTTTCCACGCTCTCTCCCGCTGACACCCTGGAGCACGCGCTTTCCAAGGCGGTGCATTCCCTGCAGGACGATTTTCCCGTGGTGCGCGGCAGCAGCATGGTGGGCGTGATCTCCCGCCAGAAGATCCTGGATGCGCTGCGCTTCGGCGGCAACGCTTATGTGCAGTCGGTGATGAACAGCGCCTACGACACCGCCGATCGCAGCGAGACTCTGGCCTCCGCTTTCCGCAAGATCACCGCCAAGAACCTCAGCATCATTCCCGTGGTGGACGGCGAACACCTGGTGGGCATCGTCACCCTGCAGAACCTGATGCACTCCATGGGCATGTTGGCCGAGAGCCGCAAACTGCGGCGGCAAAGCAGCGAATAAATCGCCACGGATTGGCACGGATTCTCGCAACGGTACTCTGTCGATGCGGAGCTGATAATGTTTACCAACATAGAGGTGTCATTCCGAGCGTAGCGAGGAATCCACGTATTGGGTTCGGCATTGATCCAAACATCGACGGCCAGTTGTTTCAGCCTATCTTGGCCTCAAGAACATCTCATATAGAACCCAAACGATGAGAGCCAGCAACAACGCTCCTGTTAGTCGCACTTGGATAGCGCCCCCACCGCGTGCGTACTTTGCCTCGATCAATGAGCCCTGTGCCCGCAGCCAAGAAGGTAATTCTGAACCAAGCTCGGGGCGAAACAAGCATAAACAAGGCGTTGACAAGCATAAACACGCCCATAACGCCCAGAAAACCCACCCTAGAGTATGCAGCAGCACCACCACCCGCAATTCCCCAAACAAAAGTTATACGAAACTCCAGCGGAGAAGGGAATACGAGTTCCAAACGATGGTCCCACCACCGGTGGGTTGCCCGGAGACTTAATGACGGTGGAACCAGTGAAGAGAGTGGGCCGGTAAGAGACAAAGTAGCTGAGTCCATTTGCAATCGAGCCTGCCCTGCAATAATGCAGGGAACGAATGCAGGAATGCATAGATTCCTCGCTGCGCTCGGAATGACACTTCTCTTGTGTGGAAGGGCCGAGGCTCGGCGCACCTTGTCCGAAGCTGACAACTGACTACCGGCGACTGACGACTGAAGTTACAGCCGCATCGCCCGGGCCACCTTCACCGGCTCCACCTTACGCAGCTCGTTCAGCACGGCCTCCGGCACCTGCGAATCCACGTGCACCACGGCGATGGCTTCCGCAATCTTGCCCGCCTTCTCCTGCCGGCCCAGCGAGAAGTTGGCGATGTTGATGTGGTGATTGCCGAGGATAGTGCCGATTTTGCCGATCACGCCGGGCACGTCGAGATTGCGCATATACACCAGGTTGCGCTCCAGGGGGGCTTCCACGTCGATGTCGTCCACGCCCAGCAGCCGCGGGAACTTCTCGTGCAGCACCGTCCCTCGCACCCGGTGCTCTTCCGCCGTGGTCTTCAGCGAGACCGAGAGCACATTGGCGGCGCCGCCACTCGAGGGCCGCGGCTTCTTGGTCTCACGCACCTTGATGCCGCGCTCGCCGGCGATGGTGGCCGCGTTCACCAGGTTGGCACGCTCCGAGAGCAGGTGATTGATGATGCCTTTGAGCGCCGCGTTCCGCAGCAGCTCCGTTTTCCACTCCGCCATGGGGCCGGAATAACGGACCACGACTTCCTCGGCGTTACCGTCCGTCGCCTGTGCCAGGAAGGCCCCCAGCCGCTCCGCCAGCACGATGTAAGGATGCATCTCGACGTACTCTTCGTGCGACACCGAGGGGATGTTCACCGCGTTCTGGATGACGCCGTGCTTCAGGTATTCCTTCACCTGAAGCGCGATCTGGTAGCCGACGGCTTCCTGGGCCTCGTGCGTGGATCCGCCGATGTGCGGCGACATCACCACATTCTCCATTGAGGTGAGCGGCGAGTGCTTGAGCGGTTCGTCGTTGAACACATCCAGCGCCGCCGCCGCCACCTGTCCGGACTTGAGCGCTTCGGCCAGGGCGGCTTCGTCCACCAGTTCACCGCGCGCGCAGTTCACCAGGCGCACGCCACGCTTCATCTTCTTAATGTTCTCCGCGTTGATCATGCCTGTTGTCTGCGGCGTCAAGCCGACGTGCAGGGTGATGTAATCCGCGGTGGCGTAGATCTCGTCCAGGCTGGCCATGCGGATCTCCAGGTCGCGCGCCACGCTGGTGGAGACGAACGGGTCATGCGCCACCACAGTCATGTGGAAGGCGCGGGCGCGCTTGGCGACTTCGAGGCCGACCCGTCCCAGTCCCACGATACCGAGCGTCTTGCCGCGCAGCTCGGTGCCCTGCAGCGTCTTCTTCTCCCATTTGCCGGCGTGCATGAGCGCGTCAGCGCGGCACAAGTGGCGCGCCATGGCCAGCATCAGCGCCAGCGTGTGCTCGGCCACCGCCACCGCATTGGCGCCGGGCGTGTTCATCACCGCGATGCCCTTCTTGGTGGCGGCTTCGAGATCGATGTTGTCCACGCCCACGCCGGCGCGGCCGATGACGCGCAGCTTGGTGGCGGGCTCGAGCACGTGCGCATCCACCTTGACGGCGGAGCGCACGATCAGCGCATCGGCATCGGCCAGGTGCGCCGCCAGCTTGCCTTCGATTTGATCGGGGGTGACCAGCGTCCAGCCGTCCTCATCGCGAAACAGCTCGAACGCTGCGGGGGAGATTTTTTCTGCGACCACGATTTTCATGGGAGGGATTGTAGCGCGTGCAAGAGTACGGCGATTGTGACCGCCATCACGCCCGGGGGCACTCACGAGAGAAGTTTTCCCACAACCTCTTAAGAACTGACGGCTACCGACTGCTTCTCGGCCACGGCGCGGGCGTACACTTCCTGCGCCGCCTTGGCTCCCAGGCCGAACTCCACATGCCGCGGGCGCGTTACCGACGCCAGCACGTGCTCCAGCGCGGCGATGATCCCCATGGTGTCCAGGTAATCGTAGTAACCCAGGTGGGCGATGCGGAAGATTTTGCCCTTCATCTCGCCCTGGCCGTTGGCGACCACGGCGCCGAACTGCTGGCGGAAGAGCTTGACGATGTCGCCCGAGTCGACGCCATGCGGCGGCAGGATGGCGGTCAGCGCCGCGCACGGTTCGGCCGCGAACAGAGCCAGCCGCTGAGCCTTCGCCGCCGCTCGCGTCATCTCCGCCATGGTTTCGGCATTGGCGATGAGCGCCTCGCGGCCCGCGGCCAGGTCGCCGCCGCCCATCTCGCGAATGTAATCGAGCGCCGCCGCCAGGCCCGCCACTACCGAGATCGCCGGCGTGTAGGCCGATTCCCCTTTGGCCGCGACTTTCCGTTCTTTGCGCAGGTCGAAGTAGTAGCGCGGGTTCTTGGCGCTCTCCATCCGCTGCCATGCCCGCTCGCTCACCGCCAGGTAAGCCACGCCCGGCGGCACCATGACCGCCTTCTGAGAGCCGCCGATGATCACGTCGATGCCGCAGCCGTGCACATCGAAGCGCGTGGTGCCCAGCCCGGTGATGGCATCCACGACCAGCAGCGCGTCGCTGCCGCGCAGGACCCTGGCTACGCCCTCCACGTCGTGCCGGCAGCCGGTCGAGCTCTCCGTCGCCTGCATGTACACGGCGCGTACCTCGGGCGAGAACTTGGCCTGCACCTCGCCGAGCGAAAAGGTCTGGCCGTACTCGGCGGTCACCAGCTCCACCTGGCAGCCGAAGGCCCGGGCGAGGTCGCGCCAGCGCTCGCCGAACTTCCCCGCGGTGAGGACCAGCACCTTGTCTCCGGGCGAGGTGAGGTTCGAGACCGCCGCCTCCATGGCGCCTGACCCTGACGACGCCAGCAGGATTACGTCATTGCGCGTCCCGATGAATGCCTTCAGGTCCGCGACCACGCGCTGTTGCAGGGCACGGTATTCGGCGGTGCGGTGGTGTACGTCTGCCGCCGCCATCGCCCGTTGCGCTGCCGGCAGCAACGGCGTAGGTCCGGGAGTGAAGAGCCGCGTCTTTCTCAACATGCTTGGCATCATAGCGCCCAACTTATGGCGGAAGCAATGGACGCTCTCCGTGCGCTTGCCTGCCCGTATAATTCCCGCATGTCGATTCCGGAACAGATCCAGAAGGACTTGACCGCGGCCATGCGCGCCCGCGAGGAACTCCGCCTCTCCACCCTGCGCATGGTCAAGGCCGCGTTCAAGAACAAGGAAGTGGAGAAGCGCGGGCCGCTGGACGACAAGGAGGCCGTTGCGGTCCTCAGCACGCTGATCAAGCAGCGCAAGGATTCCATCGAGCAGTTCACCCGCGGCGGCCGCCAGAAGCTGGCCGAGAAGGAGGCGGCCGAGATCCGCATCATCGAGTCCTACATGCCGCGCGCCGCCGGGGAGGAGGAGATCGTCAGCACTGTCCGCGCCGCCATCGCCGAGATGGGCTCGCCGACCATGAAGGACATGGGCGCGGTGATGAAGAACGCCATGGCGCGCTTTGCCGCTGCCGGCTCCCGGGTGGACGGCAAACAGGTCAGCGAGATCGTCAAGCGCGAATTGTCGGGGAAGTAGTCAGCGCCCAAACAAAAATGGGGACGCTTGTGCGTCCCCAGGGTTCGACTTCCAGCGCTGGCTACTTCCACCGCTCCGCGATGCGTTTGTACTCCTGCTCGGCGGCCTTGACGGCGTTTTCCGCAGTCTCGTCCCCGCGAGCCACCTTCGCAAACATGGTGGGAATGACCCAGGTACGGAAAGCTTCGTCCATAGCCGCGGTGGCGTATCCGGGATAGCCGATGTTGGTCGCCCAGTCGAGCACGTCGGCCAGCACTTTGTACTTGTCGGGCGGCTCGGCGGCCGGGTCGTTCTGGATCACCTTCTTCAGGTCCGGAACCGTGGCCGGGAAGCAGGGGAAGTTGTACCACTTGCCGGCCTCGAACGCGTCCTTGAAGTTGTCGATATAGTCGATGAGGAACTGTTGCGCCCCTTCCTTGTTCTCGGCGAAGTTCCAGATCACATAGCAGTCCATGACGTGCTCGGCCGCCATGCGCCGCACCGGCCCCTTCAGTGCCCGGGAGACCATGATGTGGCTGGAGATGGGTGAGTGTTCGCGCTCTGCCTGCCGGGTGATGGAGATGGCGTTCATCACGAACGAGGTCTTGCCCGCCAGCATGGCGCGATTGTTCGACGATGGGTCCCAAGTGAAAACCTCCGGCGTCTCCGTGTCCTGGTAGAGCTGCTTCATGTACTTGAGCGCGTCGATCGTCTGCTTGGAATTGATGGTGATGTTGCCGTGCTCGTCCTGCTCGGCCCCGCCGAACGACCACAGGATGGCGCGCATCGCCATGCTGGTGTCCAGCTCCTGCGAGAGCCCCAGCCCGCAGGGGTGACCGCTGGTCTCCCGGATTTTTTTTGCGCCTTTATACAGGTCGTCATAGGTGTCGGGACCGTTGGGATACCCCGCTTCCGCCCACCACTCCTTGTACCAGTTGCCGGGATCGGGCACGTAGGAATCGGAGAAGCCGAAATAGCGCTTGGTCTTGGGGTTGTAGGTGGACTTGTGCGCCAGATCGATCTTCTTACCGTGCTTCTTCTCCACCTCCTGGTACACGTGGGTCAGGTCGAGGGTCTGCGGCTCATAAGCGGCGGCCGGCGACAGGAACATGAACAGGTCATGGCCTTTCTTGGCCGACACCTCGGCGGCGGCCCGCGCCGGCAGCTCGTTAAGGTTGATGTGGTCTACGGTCACCTTGGTGTTGTTCTTCTGGCCCCACTGCTTGGTGTAGGTACTGTCGAACCACTTGTCGTAGTCGGGAACGAAGTGGCTCCACTGGGCGATCTTCAGCGTCTTCTGCTGGGCCTGCGCGCGCTCCGGAAACAGGAAGTATGGGCCGGCACCGGCGGCGACCGCCCCCGCCCCCGTGAGTTTCACGAACTCTCTCCGCGTGAGCCCTCTGCTCTTCTTGCCTGCCATTCCTTCCTCCTTATCCATGGATACCTGGGGTTCCTTCGAAATCCGCACAGACGACTTGACAATGATCGCGGCGATCTTGATCGGAAACAATTCTCCCTGTCCCGGAGGAGCCCCAGCTTCTTGACGGACCGGGAATCTACTCCCCACGAACGTGTTCTGTCAACTCGTATCGTGGAACGATGCTGCTTTTGAGACCGTGCGCTTTGCGTGCGCACCGTATAATTCCGCCCCGGCAATCTGCGGAGGGCGCCATGGAATCCGGTTCGTTGACCCGGCGGGATCTGCTGGGCTCGTTGCTCAAGGCTTCGGCCATCGCTGCTGTCTCGTCCACGTTCGCCACAGCGCAGCCTCCCAACCCTTCTTCCACCTTGATAGATGACCTGGTAGCCGCCAACCGCATCCTGGCGCAGCAGGGGATCCTGGACGGTTACGGTCACGCCAGCGTGCGCCATGACGCTGCTCGCGACCGCTACCTGCTTTCGCGGTCGCTGGCGCCCGCACTGGTCACTGCCGCCGACATCCAGGTGTACGATCTAGACAGCAACGCGCTCGACCCGGCGGCGCGCCCGTGTTTCATCGAGCGCTTCATCCACGGCGAGGTCTACCGCGCCAGACCGGACGTCCACGCAGTCGTGCACAGCCATGCTCCCTCGCTCATCCCCTTCGGCGTCACCGGGACGGCGCTCCGGCCCCTGTACCACATGACCGCCTTCGTGGGAGAAGGCGTGCCTGTGTTTGAGATCCGCAAGCCGCGCGGCAACGATCCCAAAATGTTGATGCTGGTTCACAACCCGGCCCTCGGGCGCTCGCTCGCTGAAACCCTGGGCAGCAAACCCGCTGTCCTGATGCGCGGACACGGGGCGGTGATCGTGGGTGCGTCGCTGCCCCAAGTGGTTGGCCGCAGCGTGTACCTGGCGCTGAATGCCACGCTGCAGGCGCAAGCCATGGCCCTCGGCGGGAGCATCAACTATCTCGATCCGCAGGAAGCCCGCGAAGAGATCCCTGACAACTATCAGCGCGCTTGGGACCTGTGGAAGCGCCAGGCGATGTCCGCCGATTGCGCCGCGCCGCGGATGGGAATGTCGGCATCGGAGCCGACGTCGTTCCAGAAAACGAGGAAGTCCTCAGCACAATTGCCACGCGGTCAATGATCTTCTGGAACCAGCGGTTTCTTTGCCCTCGCGGCTTAGACCGTCAAGTGCGTTCTGTCTTCGAGAGCCGTCGGTTGGCCGGCCTCCCCAAGACTTCGGTTTCCGCCTGGAGCCAGTCGTCTAATGCACGTCCATCAGCTCTGCCCCGCAGTTCATAGAGCTCGTAAGCGCGGAAGCCGATTTTGCTTTCTAGCTCGGACGGATGAGACGGATGATTTTCAAGGATGTTTTTTTCGGAAGGTTTAGCGCTTGCGATTCGCATTTTGTAATCTCATTTCCTTTTGCCCTGCAGGTTATCCACGCGGTTCACCATGGTGGGGTCCTGGGCTTCAGATTCGCGGATATCCATACGCATCTGCCGGACGGAGGTGGCCTTCTGCGGGTCCATTCCGGGCTTCAAGTCGGTTCTCTCCAGGAAGTAACCCCAGCCCGCCAGGCAATCTTCTCTGCTCTGTCCACTCTCGTAGTGCCGAACCGTCACCTCGGCTTTCCCGCGCCCCTTGATTATGGCCATTACGCCACCGGGCTCATAAGTCCGCAAGTTGTATCGGATGATGGCAAACGATGTCGTAGATTTGTTTCGCATCAGAAACCTTTCGCCTTGGATGCCCG
>DASQGF010000065.1:0-20038 GCA_035632755.1 Terriglobales bacterium | reverse complement strand
CTTTGTCTCCGGCAGACGCCTGGCCTTCCGCCACCAGGGGACGGCTGGGGAGCCGGTGGCCGGCCAGTTCGTCATGGACTTTGCCCCTAGGACGGTGGTCGCCGCCAAAGTCAAACCCATGCGCACGGCGGAGACCGCGGCCGAGTGGTTCGCCAAGGCCATCGCGCTGGAAGAGGATCCGTCCTCGCAGCGGGAGGCGATTGAGGCCTATATAAAAACGTTGGAACTCGATCCCCACCACGCTGCCGGCCACATCAATCTCGGCACGCTCTATTACAACCGCCAGGATTACGCCCAAGCCGAGGAACACTACCGCCATGCGGTGGAGGCCGATCCGCGCTATGCCCTGGCGTATTTCGACCTGGGCAACGTTCTCGACGAGACCGGCCGCCTGCAGGAAGCGATCCAGGCCTACAAGCAGGCCATTCAGCTTGCGCCCACCTACGCCGACGCCCACTACAACCTCGCGCTCGCCTATGAGAAGCTCAAACACCCGCGCAAGGCGCTGGCCCATTGGCGCGCCTATGTGCGGCTGGACAGCTCCGGTCCCTGGTCCATTCATGCCAAGAACCAGATCCGCAAGACCCTCGCCGACGAAGGGCTGAAGCTGGTTTACCGACGTAATAAATAGTAGTCGGGAGTCAGGACTCAGGCACTCGGGCTTCACTTCTCACTTTCCACTCTTCACTTTTGATTTGTTCTGACTCCTGACTCCTGACTCCTGACTCCTGACTCCCAAGTGCTAAAATCTTGGGTTCAATTCACCCCTAAAGGAACTCATATGCCGGAAGTGATCGCTCCCGAAAAGCCGCAGCCGCTGGTAGCGCTGACGGAAGACGAAACCCTGTTCCGCGACAACGTTCGCCAGTTCGCGGAAGAAAAGATCCGCCCTCTCTCCAAGGAAATGGACGAAAAGGGCGTGTTCGACAAAGACCTGGTCCAGCAATTCTTCCAATTGGGCCTGATGGGCATCGAGATCCCGGAGCAGTATGGCGGCGGCGCGGGCACATTCTTTGAAGCCATTCTGGCGGTCGAGGAACTTTCGCGTGTGGACGCCTCCGCCGGCGTGGTGGTGGATGTGCAGAACACGCTGGTCAACAATGCCATCCTGCGCTGGGGGAATGAAGAGCAGAAGAAGCGCTACCTGCCGCGCATGGCCTCGGAGTGGGTCGGCGCCTACGCGCTGAGCGAGGCGGGTTCAGGCTCGGACGCGTTCGCGCTCGCCACGAAGGCTGAACCGAAGGGCAGCGAGTATGTCCTGAACGGCCGCAAGCTGTGGATCACCAACGGCAAGGAGGCCGGGCTGTTCATCATCTTCGCCACACTCGATCCCGCCGCCGGCTACAAGGGCATCACGGCGTTCCTGGTCGAGAAAGGGTTCCCCGGGTTCACCGTTGGGAAGAAGGAGGACAAGCTGGGCATCCGCGCTTCGTCTACGTGCGAACTGATTCTCGAAGACTGCCGCGTGCCCAAGGAGAACCTGCTGGGCGAGGCGGGCAAGGGCTACAAGATCGCCATCGAGACGCTGAACGAAGGCCGCATCGGCATCGGCGCGCAGATGATCGGCGTGGCACGCGGCGCCTGGGAGTATGCCGTCAAGTATGCGCAGGAACGCAAGCAGTTCGGCAAACCGATCTCCGAGTTCCAGGTGATCCAGTTCCAACTGGCGCAGATGGCCACGGACATCGAAGCGGCGCGCCTGATGGTCTATAACTCCGCCCGCATGAAGGACGCCGGCATGAACTTCGTCAAGGAAGCGGCCATGACCAAGCTGTACGCTTCCCAGGTGGCGGAGCGCGTAACCTCGCTCGCCATCGAGATCTACGGCGGCTATGGATTCACCAAGGATTACCCGGTGGAGAAATACTGGCGCGACTCGAAGATCGGCGCGATCTACGAGGGCACTTCCAACATGCAGTTGCAGACCATCGCCAAGCTGGTGATCAAGTAGAGGCGTTTTGCGGGCGTGAGCGAAGCGCGCAGCGCTGAGCGGGAGCCCGCGGCCGATATCCCGAGCGCAGCGAGAGATCTCTCACAAGTTGGACAGGGAGCGAGCCGAGCCTTTTTCGGGCGGCTCGGTTATAAAGCCTCACTGCGCATCTACCGTAGGGCGGCGCGGCAGGGCGGAATCGACCAGCGTCTCGAGTCCGGGGCCGATCAGCGGATCGGTGACATCAATCTCGGCCTCACTTTGCATGGCGCTCCCCAACAGGCGCCCCAGGTTGACCAGCGAACGCCCGCCGCACACTCCGCACACGTCATAGCGCGACTCGCTGATACATTCGCAATCGGCGCACAGCACCGCTTTCAGCAAGGGCACGCTGTTGATGACTCCACAGTTGAGTTGCCGTTTCATCTTTCCCCCGTCCGACCTGTCCAGTGTGGGGCAGGCGGGCACGAAAGGGAACAGCACCTTGGTAATGTCGCGGGACCGAAGGTAACAGCGGATAAGGCGGGTGGCGTGCCCTGAGGCCGGGTCAGCGCCCTCGCCTGGCCTGGTGCTCGAGGATGTTGGCCATGAACATGGACTGGAGCTTCTGCGCGCACTGCTCGCCGCAGACGCAGAGCGCGGCTTCGCGCCGGGCGATTTCGTCGTCCCAGGCACAAATAGAGAGCACAGCGGCATTACCTTCCTTCGACGGCCACATCAGCCACCAGTGATCGGTCTCGCCTTTGAGCTGGCCGCAGTTCGGACCGGCGCAGCGAAAAACGAGCCGTTCGGACGTGGACTTCTCTGCCGTACCCATCACACCGCCTTCGCGCGCCGGAGCGAGCGACGCTGGGATAAGAGCTGGTAGGTTGAGCCGCTTTGCGGGCATGAGCGAAGCGGGAGCCCGCAGGCGAAATCCCGAGCGAAGCGAGGGACCTGTCACCCTACCGCCATTGCTGCCAAAAACCATGGTAGGCGCGGCAGGAATCGAACCTGCAACCCTCGGATTAGAAATCCGATGCTCTATCCGCTTGAGCTACGCGCCCGTCAGGCATCAATCTAGCACATCCCCGCGACGCTTTCCTGAGACGAGGACGCGCCCGTTCGCACCGAGAACGGTGCGAACGTACCTGTTTGAACACGGACGGCGCATTCTGCACTTGCCAATTCGACAGAAACGCGGTTATATGGGCAAGCATGTCGAGCGCCGTGCCTATCCCCCCACCGCCAGCGCCTGGGCGCCTGGCAAGAGGTTCCCGTTCCCGTCATCGCCGAAGCTTCTGGCACAAACTGCGCCGCAGGCGTGATTTCAGACGAGTGCTTTCCACCGCCACCCTGTGGGCGGTGACCGTGGTCGCGTTGTGGATGGTCCTGAAGCAGATCATCAAGTAGCCGGCTGAGCGGGCCGCGGCCCCCAGGCGAGTCTCCCGAACACTTCTCACTTTTCCGCTCACCAGATTCTGCAGCGATTCTCCCGCACCATGGGAGCGCCCGCCTTGCACGAGAACGCCTTCTGGAACTCCGGCATGTTGGAAACCACGCCGTTGGTGCGGTACCTGGGCGGCGAATGGGGGTCCACGGTGGCGCGCAGCCGTTGCACCTCCGGCCGCTCCAAGCTGCACCAACTCTGGCCGTAGCCGATGAAGAACCTCTGCTCGGGGGTGAAGCCGTCGATCGGCTGCAAATCCTTGCCCTTGTTCGCATCCTGCCATGCCAGGTAGGCCAGCAGCAGCCCCCCGAGATCGGCCACGTCCTCGCCCAGCGTCAGCTTGCCGTTGATCTTGATGTCGTCCACGATCACGTATTGCGAATACTGGTCGGAGGTGCAACTGGCGCGCTTTTCGAATTCCTTGGCGTCTTCCGCCGTCCACCAGTCGCGGAGGTTCCCCTGGGCGTCGAACTGGCGGCCTTCGTCGTCGAAGCCGTGGGTCAGCTCGTGGCCGATGGTGCCCCCGGTGTTGCCGTAGTTGGGCGCGTCGTCGGAGCGGGGGTCAAAGAGCGGCGGCTGGAGGACACCCGCGGGAAAGTTGATGTCGTTCATCTGAGGATTGTAGTAGGCATTGACAGTAGGCGGCGTCATGTACCACTCGCCGCGGTCGAGCGGGCGGCCGATCTTGTTCAGCCAGCGCCGGAACTCGAAGGCGGCGCCGCGTTCTCCGTTCTCCAGAGCGTCACCGCGCACCACGTCGAGCGTGCTGTAGTCGCGCCAGCGGTCGGGATAGCCGATCTTGTTCACGACCGTGTGCAGCTTGGCCTGCGCCTGCTCTTTGGTCGCAGGCGACATCCAGGGCAGCTGCTGGATCTCGCTCCCCATCGCGGCCTCGATCTGCTTCACCATGACCAACGCGCGCTGCTTGGTCTCGGGGCTGAAAGTCTTCTGGACGTAAACCTTGCCCAGGGCCTCGCCTAACTGGCGGTCCACGAAGCGCACGCAGCGCTTCCAGCGCGGCTGGATCTCCTTGGTGCCGGCCAGGATGTGGTCGTAGAAATCGAAGTCCTCGTTCACGAATGCCGTGGAAAGATAGCGCGCCTGGGCGTGCACCAGGTGCCAGCGGAGATAGACTTTCCAGCTCGCCAGGTCTTCGGACTTCAGCTCCGCGTCCATGCCTTTGACGAACTCTGGCACGGCGACGTTGAGGGACTTGGTGCCCGGCAGGCCAATCTCGGCGAAGTAGCGGTCCCAGGAGAAAGATGGGCTGAGCGCTTGCAATTCCTCGCGAGTCAGCTTGTGATACACCTTGTTGGGATCGCGCCGCTCCACGCGGGTGAGGGAGGCCTTGGCCAGGTCGGTCTCGATGCGCATCACTGTTTGCGCTTCGGCGGCGGCATCGTTCGGCTTGTCGCCCAGCAACACGAACATCTTCTGCACGTGCGCCAGATACTGCTTGCGGATCTCCTCGGATTTGGGGTCGTCCTTGAAATAAAAATCTCGGTCGGGCAGCCCGATGCCGCCCTGGTCCACCTCGGCGATGAACTCGGTGGAATTCTTGGCGTCCTGGTTGGAACCGAAGGAGAACAGCGATGCCCTGCCCAGGAAGCTGCCGACGTCGTTGGGGTGCAAGTGCGCCAACTCGCCGGGAAGGTCAGCCTTGGACTTGAGCCGGGCGATGCGGTCGAGGTCGGGCTTCAGGGGCGTGGCGCCGAGTTTCTCGATAGCTGCCTCGTCCATGCAGGAGGCGTAGTAATCGCCGATCTTCTGCTCTTCCGCGCTGCGCTTCGGGCTGGGGACGGCGGCCGCCTCCAGGATCTGGCGCAGCACCTGCCGGTTCTCTTCCTGTAACTTTCCGTAAGCGTCCCATGAGGACTGGTCGGCAGGGATGGGGTTGTTCTTGATCCAGCCGCCGCAGGAGAAGGTGAAGAAGTCCACGCACGGGTCCACGGTTTTGTCCATGGACGGAGCATCCAGCACCTGGGTGTAAGCGGCCTGGGCCGGCTTGGCGGATTGGCCCGCAGCCGCAGCACTCATGGCGAGTACCGCTGCCAGCAGGACAAGGCAGGTTTTTGTGCGCATCCGATTCTCTCCTGGATTCTCAGATTCTTGTCGCGGGAAGGTCCCAACGTTGGACGGGCGAGCCGCCGGGACGAAAGCAGCAGTTCAACCGGCGCCTCTCAGCGCCTGCATGGTTTCCGGCGGCGGAGGCTCGGTCTGGTCGCTGCCGCGGCGATGCATGGCCGACAGTTGCAGCAGGGCGTTCTCGACGATCTTCAGCGCGATGCCCCAGCGGCGGCGCGCTTCGTCTTCGTCGTCGCCATAGCCGAAAAGATAGAACGTGAGATAAAAACCCTCGGCCGCATCGGAGTTGCTGCCGGGCCGCGCTTCGGCGCCGGCTGCCCCCGGGCCGTAGCGGCAGCGTCGGACGATGAACTCGGCGGCGGAGGGGATATCGGGGGCACGCCGCAAGAGGCGCGCGATGCGCTTGGCGAAATTCTCGTGGCTGGCGAACCCCAGGCGTGCCCTGGGATCGGTGAAGATCAGGTCCACGTAGCAGCCGAACTTCCAGCTCGCGGCGTAGACCGCCTCCTGCTCCTCCATCTGGTCGCTGAGCCAGGTGTCGCATTTCGCGGTTTCCAGCATGGAGAGCGACGCGTTCATCGCCGTAAGGAACTCGGACATTTCGCGGTTGTGCGACTCGGGTAATTCCAGCAGCAGCTCGGGGTGGCGCTTCAGGTCGTAATAGCGCACTTCCCCGCTCTGCCATGGGATCTCGAGGCACGCGTCCTCGGGCCCCAGTTCGACGGAAACGGTCGCGTCCATAGGCGAGAGTAGCTGCCTATGAGACCACGTCTGCTGCGGGAAAACGAGTGAAAAACGCAGGCGGGCTTATCAGTAGCGCTGCAGGAATTCGACGATCTGCCGCTCCGCCCAGCGTCCATCGTAGCCCTTGGGCTCGGCCAGGAAGGCGCAGTGGCCACCGTGCTCGGCCTCAAGCAGCCGCACGTTGCGATTGGTGAGCAGGCGGGAGCGGGTCGCGGGCGTGATGCATACGAAGGGATCGTCCTGGGCGTGGATCACCAGGGTTGGTACCGCAATCCGCTCCAGAAAGGGCCAGGCGCTGGCGCGAGCGTAGTAATCGTCGGCGTTGGCGAATCCCCAAGCGGGAGCGGTGACGGCGTCATCGAACTGGCGCAGGGTACGCACGCCTCTGAAGCGCGCAAGGTCGTATCGCTCGGGGAAGAGGCGCGCCTTGCGCCGCACACTCCGCTTCAGGTAGTGGAGAAAGTTCCACTCGTAGATGCGGTTGCGCCACAGGTGGAGGGCATCCGCTGTGGCTGCCAGATCAATGCCCGGACAAACCACGGCCAGGGCCCGCAGTTCGCGAGGTGCCTCGCTTCCCCACTCCCCCGCCAGCTTCAGCGCCATGTTCCCGCCCATGGAGAATCCGGCGAGCGCGATGCGCGGCAGCCTGTCGGTCGAGATTAGTTCCCGCACCACCATGCCGACATCGTGCGACAAGCCGGAGTGGTAAAGGGTCGGTGACAGGGCCTCGCTGCCGCCGCAGTTGCGCACGTTCATGCGCACCACGTTCATGCCTGCGCTCCAGGCTTTGTTGGCGGTTCCGATCACGTATTGCGATTCGCTTGAGCCTTCAAGCCCGTGGACGATGACGACTGTAAGCGCGCTGTGGCGGTCATCCCGCCAGTTGCACCAGGTGAGCACGCGCATGCCCGGCTCGACTTCGAACAGCCGCTTCTCGGGCACGGGCAGCAGGTTCGGCCGTGGCAGCAAGGCTGCCGCTATGGTCTGCCGGTGCCCGCCGCGCAACCACCACCACGGGATGAAGGCGTCTCTGCCTTTCTCGTCATCGAGCATCTATAATCATTGTGTTGCGGAACGCAGGCACACGCAACGCACTATTTCTGCGCGCCTGGAGACGAAGCTTATGCCGATCTTCAAATATCTGTGTAAAGGTTGCGGAAAGCAGTTCGAAGTCCTGGTACGCGGCTCGGAGAAGCCGCATTGTCCCAAGTGCAACGGCACCCGGCTGGAGCAGCAGCTATCGGCTTTCGCCGTGGCCGCCAGTCGCGGCAACGGCGGCAGCACCGAGTTCGCTTCCGGACCCGCCCCCGGCTGCGGCCAATGCGGCATGGGCGGCGGCTCCTGCGCCCTCGACGACGATTAAGGCCCCTCACTGCGCCGTCCTCAACCGATTTCGAAGGGTGGAATGAACGGCGACACTGCACGACCGAACTCCACAGTTCCTGAGCGGATCCGTCAGATCAAGAAAGCGCTGCGGGGACGCGCCGGCAAGGTCCTGCGCGAGGAGATGGCGAGACAGGTCGTCCAGCTCCTGCCTGTGGACCACCTGGTTCCGGAAGTGTATGCGCGGTGGCGGCCGCTGGTTCGGGATGCGATGATGTTCATGGTGTCGCGTTTGTCTGCCGCGCGGCTCGCGCCCAAGCTCGTGGAGCAAATGGATCTTGCGCTCGACACGCCGCCCGAAGTCAGGCTGGTGCGCCTGATTGCCAATATGCCCGGGCTGCAAAAACTCGGGCAAGTGCTATCCCGAAACCGGCATCTGGATCCCGCTTTGCGCGACGAGCTTTCCAGCCTGGAGAATAGCATCCGTGATGCGGATGCAAAACAGATACGCGCCATCATCGCCGCGGAATTGGCTGGGCGGCTGGAGACCTGCAAGGTCGAAATCGAACCGCGCATCTTCTCTGAAGCGACGGTCAGCGCGGTAGTGCGATTCACCTGGAGAAATCCCGCTGCCGGCCGCCGGGAACGTGGCGTTTTCAAGGTCCTCAAGCCGCATATTCCCGCGTGCTTCGCCGAGGATATGGCCTTGCTTCACGAGCTGGCGGAATTCCTCGGCTCCCAGCACCGCGAGTACGGGTTTGCGGCGCGCGTCCTGCCCGACACCTTCGAGGAAGTACGGCGGCTGCTGGAGCGCGAGCTGGATTTTGCCCGCGAACAGAACACGCTCGAGGAAGCGCATCAGCTTTATAGCTCGCTCCCAGGCGTTCGCGTGCCGCGCTTGATCCGGCCACTGTGCACGTCGAAAGTCACGGCCATCACTGAAGAACGCGGTGAGAAAGTCACGGACGCGGCGGCGCGCATGCCGGAGTGGCGCCGCTCCGCTCTGGCCGGGGAGCTGATCGAAGCTCTTATCGCTGTCCCCCTGTTGGGGCCGCAGGAGGACGCGATGTTCCACGCCGATCCGCATGCCGGCAACCTGCTCTACGACGAGTCGAGTGGAGAACTGGTGCTGCTTGACTGGGCTCTGACGGAGCGGTTAAGCCGCGAACAGCGGCGGCGCCTCGCGATTTTACTGGTCATGCTGGGGCTGCGGGATCCCGTGGGTGTCTGCACGCAGATTCAAGCTCTGGCACAGGATGGCAACCTGCGACAGGCGGACGTCATTCGCGAAGGCGTAATTCGCTTCCTGGACGACCTCCCCCTCGCAGCGCCGCCGGGAGTGGTGGAAGCCATGCGCCTGGTGGAACGCCTGGCCCGCGAGGGAGTCGCATTTCCCGCACCGCTGATCATGTTCCGCAAGGTGCTGTTCACGCTGGATGGGATCCTGCATGAGATCGCGGGCCCGAGCGTTTCCATCGACTACGTTCTCGGCCGTCATCTGATCGAGAGCTGGATGGGAAATCCCGTGAACTTCGGCTCGCCGCTCTCGGCAGCCGACTGGATATCGGTGCAGTGGAGCGTCGCCCTTTACGGCAGCCGGGTATGGGCGCAGTGGGCGCGGACAATGCTGCGGCCCGAACCAGCCGGGGCAGAGCATGGAAGTAAACCGCTGGAAAGAGCTGCCAGGAGCCAGACTTACTCGAACCGCAGGGCTTCGATGGGATCCAGTTGCGCGGCCTTCCGCGCAGGATAATACCCGAAGAAGATGCCCACCATGGTGGAGAACACCACCGCGGCCGCGACCGCCAGGGGCGAGATGGAGATCGGCCAGTGCAGGACGCGGCTGATGCCCAGCGACGATCCCGCGCCGAACAGGATGCCGATGGCGCCTCCGATCAGGCTCATCACCACCGCCTCGCTCAAGAACTGCCTCAGCACGTCGGCTTCCTGCGCCCCGATGGCGATGCGGATGCCGATCTCGCGCGTCCGTTCCGTCACCGACACCAGCATGATGTTCATGATGCCGATGCCGCCCACGATCAGCGACACGCTGGCGATCGAGGCCAGCAGCAGGGTCATAATGCGCGAAGACTGGTCCGCCAGTTGCGCTACGTCGGCCAGGTTGCGCACCTGGAAGTCGTCATCCTTGCCGGGGCGGATGCGGTGCCGGTCGCGCAAGAGCGCCGTGATCTGGTCCTGCGCCGCATAGCTCGCCTGCTGCGACACCGCCGACACCATGATGTTCTGCAGCCACGGCTGCCCGGTGATCTTCTTCTGCAGCGTGGTGATGGGCACGTAGATGGTGTCGTCCTGGTCGGCGCCCATGCCCGACTGTCCCTTGGCGGTCAGCACGCCCACGATCTGGAACGGCAAGTTGCCGATGCGGACGGTCTGTCCGACCGGGTCGGCGGAGCCGAACAGGTTCTGGCGAACCGTCTCGCCCAGCACCGCAACGTCGGCTGAAGTCCGTACGTCGTCCTCGGTGAACGAGGCGCCGCTCGCCATCGGCCAGCTCCGTATGTCGAAGAATTGCGGCTCGGTGCCGTTCACCCGCGTGTACCAGTTGTTGTTGTCGAACACGACTTGTGCCGAGCCGCTGCTGCCGGGGGCCGCGCTCGCGACGGCCGGCGACTCCTGCACGATGGCCTTCATGTCGTCGTAGGTGAGCGTCTTGGTGGCGCCGCCGCCCATGCGCAGTCCGTTGCGGTTCACCGAGCCGGCGCTGACGTATACCAGGTTCGTTCCCAGGGAGGCGATATTGTTCTGCACCTGCTGCTGCGCGCCCTGGCCCACGCCCACGGTGGCGATCACCGCGCCTACGCCGATGATGATGCCCAGCATGGTCAGGATCGAGCGCATCTTGTTGCGCGCCAGCGCCCGTAACGCAATTCGCAGAATCGAAGTGAAATCCATAAATGCCTGCCTCTACCGCTCTTGTTCGATCACCCGATGACCCGATAGTTCAATCCTCCAACGTCGGCAACGTGCTCAAGACTTCCGCCGCGCTCGGTCGGTTCACCACTGGCTCATCGCGACGGATCTTGCCGTCGCGGAACACGATGGTCCGCTTGGCGTAGTGCGCGATGTCCTGCTCATGCGTCACCAGGATCACGGTCAACCCCTGGTCGTTCAAGTCCTGGAAGATCTGCATGATCTCCACCGACGTACGGCTGTCGAGGTTCCCCGTCGGCTCGTCCGCCAGCAGGATCGACGGCTGGTTCACCAGCGCCCGCGCGATCGCGACGCGCTGCTGCTGACCGCCCGAGAGCTGCGATGGAAAGTGCTCCATGCGATCGCCCAGCCCCACCATCTCCAGCGCCTGCCGTGCCCGTTGCAGCCGCTCTTCCTTGGGAAGGTGAGCATAGAGCGTGGGCAGTTCGACGTTTTCCAGCGCCGTGGTACGCGCCAGCAGGTGGAAGCCCTGAAACACGAACCCGAGTTTGCGGTTGCGGATCGACGCCAGCTCCTTCTTCGCGAGCTTCGCCACATCCACGCCCTCGAGGTAATAGTGGCCCTTGGTCGGCATATCCAGGCAGCCGAGCAGGTTCATGAACGTGGACTTGCCGCTGCCGCTGGCGCCCATGATGGCCACGAACTCACCGGGCACGATCTCCACGTTCACTCCGCGGAGGGCGTGCACCTTGGCCTCGCCCAGGTCGTAATACTTGTGTAGGTCTTCCACTCGGATCACTGCCTCGACTTCAACCGCACTCGGCGTCCTCAGTTCGGATTGGACCAGCGTTGCCATACGATCTCCCTTGTTCTCCCGTTTACCGTCCACCCATGCGCGGGGTGCTGCCCATGCCCGGCGCGCTGCTGCTCGACTTCTGCTGCGTGCTCGTGGAGCTAGCCGCGCCCGTCGCCAGTTGATCGCCCGCCTGTAGATCGCCCTTTACCACCTGCGCCACTTCGGTGTAGGTGTGGTCGGTGATCCCGGTGCGGATCTGAACCGGCTGCAGAGACTTGTCACTGCTCACCTTCCAGATCACAGCCATGTCCGCCTGCGCCGGCCGTGATTGCTGGGCCGCACCGTTCTTCTGCGCGCGGCCTTTGCTACCCGCGCCCAGGTCGATGCCGTACTTCTGATAGAGCGCCTGCATGGCGTCTGGCTGCATGTCAGGCTTGAAGCGCAGCGCCGCGTTGGCCACCTTGATCACATTCGAGGCGTCCGCCACCGGGACGGTCACGTACGCGGTCATCCCCGGGAACAGCTTCAGCTCGGGGTTGTCGAACGCCACCACCGTGTCGTAGGTGACCACGTTCTGTACCGTGGTCGGATTCATGCGCACCTGCATCACCGTCCCCTGGAACGTCTGCTTGGGGAATGCGTCCACCTGGAAGGTGACCGGCAGCCCCACCTTGATCGAGCCCACGTCGGATTCGTCGGTGCTGACGTCCACCTGCATGCGCGTCAGGTCTTGCGCGATGGTGAACAGCGTCGGCGCTTGCAGCGAAGCCGCCACCGTTTGGCCTACGTCCACGCTGCGCGCCACCACCGTGCCGTCAATGGGAGAGCGGATGGTGGTGTGGTCGAGATTGGTCTGCGCCACGGTCAAAGCAGCCTTCTTCATCGCCACCTGAGCCGTAGCTTGCTTCACCTGGGCTTGTGCCGACTGCACGGCGGCCACGTCGCTGTCGGCGGTCGCCTTGGAGATGTCCATCGCCTGCGCGCTGATGATGCCTTCCTTCGAGAGAGCGAGGTTCCGCTGGTAATCCGCCGTCGCCTGCGCCGCCGCAGCCTGCGCCTTCAGCAGTTCAGCCTTGGAAGCAGCTTCCGTCGCCACCGCGTTCTGCAGATCTGCCTCGGCCTGCAACACCGCACCCTGGAACAGCGAGGGCTCAATCTGCGCGATCACCTGCCCCTTCTTCACCTTGGAGTTGAAGTCGGCATAGAGCTTCGAGATCGTTCCCGACACCTGCGAGCCCACCTGCACCGAGATCACAGCATTGATCGTCCCGGTCGCCTGCACGGTGTCGTGGATGCTGCCCAGCTCCGCCTTCGAGGTGAAGAACTGCTGCTGGGTGCCACGGCCCAGCGTGAACGCCGCGAACACCGCTACCGCCAGCACCACCCCCGCCGCGATCATCCATTTACTCTTCAGGATTTTCATGGTCTCATCGCCTCTACTAGGTTCGAACCCTGGGGCTGGCGTCCAGGCGTAAAGAGACCGTCAAGCCGGGGTAAAGATTTGTAAGGGCGGGAGAGGAAGCACTACGTGGCGACGGGTGCCTCGCCGACGAGTGACTGCTGGAACTGCGCCGCGAGCACCTTCGACCGTTTTCTGCGGGGCGACGCTGCGAGCCCGTCGGGGCGAAAGTTGTGTGAGCCCAGCGCGTGAGCGCTGGGCAGAAGATTGGGGAAGGGGCTGAGCCCGTAGGGCGGCACCTTCGCCTTCTTCAGCAATGCCAGGAATTCCACTTCCGAACACGACGTGAGATGATTGCGCGCGTTGCGTGCGACAGCTTCCCGTGCCGCCCCCGGGCGGGGCTCACGTTCCTTTTCCAATTGCTGACCCAGCGCTGACGCGCTGGGCTCACACAAATACCGCCCTTACGGGCTGCAGCCGCGGCATTGCACGGCCTGCATCGACCCGGAAATTTTCTTTTTCGCCGTTAACGGCTACACCGGGTCTCACGGTTACGCCCTACGCGCCTTTTCTGGCCTGTTCCGGCTGCTGAGTGCTGAAAGAGGAAGGCGGGCGCTTGATCCCAGGTACGATCGCGCCCGCCCTTGCGGCCCTACTGGTTGGTGGTTGTGGTTGGCTGGTTGGTTTGCTCCTGGAATCTCTTGCTCATGCGATCGAGCATGTGCTGGCGCAGCGTGTCCGCCTTGGTCTTCTGGTCGGGCGTGAGCACCGTGTTGTAAGCCTTGGCGATCAGGCGCTCGCGGATGACCATCAGCTCCGCCAGGGTGTGCGCCTGCTGCTTGGCCAGGGTACGCACCTGCGCCTCGTCAAAACTGCCGCCGCGGGTGGCCACCAGCATCTGCTGATGATTGGCGGCCAACTGTTTCACCAGCGGCTCGAAATTCGGCCGCTCGGCCTGGATCATCGACTGGATCTGCGCCTTCTGGGCGTCGCTCAGGTCGAGCTTGTGGGCGATCCATCCCATGTGATGCCCGAACATCATTCCATGCGTGCCGCCGGCGCGGGCGTGCGCCCAGACGGCTGTTACCGCTCCCGCCGCCAGCACCAGCGCCAGCGCGATCGCGAGATATCTCGTCTTCATCTGCTTGTCCCTCCGTGCATTGCTGCACCTGTTGGCTAATACTGCTAACACAGGGAACGTATTCTGGCGGTAAAGTGTTCGTCAGCCGGACGTAAAGTTTTGTCAAGGTTTGCCTGGCTGGTCCTTGACGAATCTTTACCGGCGGGTTGTCCTGATTAGTGTTACAAAATCAGGAAGCAGGAAGCAGGACGCAGGAGCCGGAATGATTCTCCTGCTTCCTGCCTCCTGCCCGCTGCCTCCACAATTCATGGCCAAGATCCTGATCATTGACGACGATGTCGAGCTCTGTGAGCTGGTCGGGGAGTACCTGACCCGGGAAGGGTTCGAGGTCGAGGCCGCGCACAACGGCGATAAAGGACTGGAGCGCGCCCTCTCCGGCGACCACGCCCTGGTGGTGCTGGATATCATGCTGCCGGGCATGACGGGCCTCGATGTGCTGCGCCGCCTGCGCAGCGAGTCGCGGATGCCGGTTCTGATCCTGACCGCCCGCGGCGAGGACGTGGACCGCATCGTCGGCCTGGAGATCGGCGCCGACGATTATCTGGCCAAGCCCTTCAACCCGCGGGAGCTGCTGGCGCGGGTTCGCGCCATTCTGCGCCGCTCGCAGGCCGCCCCGGCGGCGACGTCAGCCCCGGTCACCGTCGGGGACGTAGAGCTAGATCCCGGCGCACGCACTGTCACCCGCGAAGGCGAGCCTGTGGAGCTGACCGCCGTCGAGTTCTCCCTGCTGGAGGCCCTGATGCGTTCGGCAGGCCAGGTGGTGACCCGCGAGTTCCTGGCGCAGACGGTTCTGGGACGCCGCTTTGTGGCCTACGACCGCAGCATCGACATGCACGTCAGCAAGCTGCGCAAGAAACTGGGGCCCGCCGGGGCGGGCGACGGCGAGCGCATCAAGACCGTGCGCGGCGTCGGGTATATCTACGCACGCTCCAGCGAGGCGGAGGACTGAGCCATGCGCAGCCTGTTCCTCAAAATATTCCTCTTCTTCTGGATCACCGTGGTGCTGATTGGCGCGGCCATCGTGATCACCTGGAGTCTGCAGCCGGAGATCGTCTTCACCCGCTGGCAGGCGCTGATGAGCGAAGCGCTCGCCACCCACGCGCAGAATGCCGCCGACATTTTTGAGCGCCAGGGTCCGGCTGCGGCGGCGAACTACATCCAGCGCCTCAATCTCGCGGGCAGGATGCAGGCCGAGCTGCTGGATGAGCACGGGCAAGCGCTCATCGGGAAGCCTTCCGGCGAAGCCGCTCGGGTCGCGGCCCATGTCGTCGAGACTGGCCGGCCGGAGTTCCAGATGAAGCCCCGCATCGCTTATAGCGCGCAGCTCGGCACTGGTCCCTCCGGCCATCGTTACGTGCTGGTCACCGAAATACCGCGTGCCGGGCCGTTCTACGCTTTTCGCGCCACTACTTTCACCCAGGTGCTGCGCTGGGCCCTGGCCATCCTGATCTCCGGCGCTATCTGCTACCTGCTGACGCGCTATCTCACCGGGCCCATCCTGCGGCTGCGCTCGGCCACTCGTGAACTTGCCGCCGGCAACCTCGCAGCGCGCGCGGGCGGCGACATGGAGAAGCGCCGCGACGAGCTGGGCCAGTTGGTCCGCGACTTCAACCAGATGGCCGACCGCATCGAGATCCTGCTGGAGTCCGAGCGGCAGCTCATCCGGGACATCTCCCATGAGCTGCGTTCGCCGCTGGCGCGGCTGAATGTGGCCCTGGGCCTGGCCCGGCAACGCGCCGGCGCCGACGCCGCCCCGCAACTCGATCGCATCGAACGGGAGGCCGAGCGGCTCAACGAGATGATCGGACGCCTGCTCACGCTGGCCCGCCTGGAGGGCTCCGCCGCTCCGCCCGAGCAGGCGCCAATCTCGCTTTCCGAACTGGTGCGCGAAGTCGCCGAAGACGCTGGATTCGAAGCGGAGAGCCGCCACTGCAGCGTGCAGGTCAACGCCGCGGAAGACTGCACCACCGTCGGCAGCCCCGACCTGCTGCGCAGCGCGGTGGAGAACGTCGTCCGCAACGCCGTGCGCTACACCGCCGAAGGCACCCAGGTGCAGATTGACCTGGCTTGTGTGGGGGAGGACGGTGACAGGTGGGCCGCCATCCGCGTGCGCGACCACGGCCCCGGCCTGCCGGAATCGGAGCTGAACAACGTCTTCCGGCCCTTCTACCGCGTGACCAACGCCCGCGAGCGCGAGACCGGCGGCACCGGCCTGGGCTTGGCCATCACCGAGCGCGCCGTCCGCCTGCACGGCGGGACCATCCAAGCCTCGAACGCTCCCGGCGGCGGGCTGCTAGTGGAGATGCGTCTGCCGGCAGCGGTTTCGACTGTAAAATGATGGCGTCGCCCATCGGTCTGCTTTTTCGGCAGCTTGCGGCCGAGCGCATCGTTAATGCCCGCCCCTGGTCCTGTACCTTTGTAACGTGCCCGGAGGACCACTCGCGGCGAATTCTCCGCACCTTTTGGCGCGTTTTTGCGCCACAATGATTGCCACGTCTTATGCACCTGCTTCTGCTCTCGCACGACCTGGAGACCGTGGCTGCCTTCCGCCGCAGCAGCGGGGAAATGGGCGTCCACCTCTATCTTTGCGAAGAGGCTCAGGAGGCCCGCAGCGCCCTGCGGGAGCACCGCTATGATGCGGTGGCGATCGACTGCGACGACACCCACGCTGGCCGCGCCGTGCTCAAGAGCGTGCGCCAGGCGCGCGCCAACCGCGCCGCGGTGGTGCTCGCCATTCTCAACGGAGACACCCAGGGCGCCGATGCCGTGGACATGGGCGCCAACCTGGTGGTGAATAAGCCCATGTCCTGTGACCGTGTCCGCCAGGAGCTGCGCCGGCTTAGCGCCCTGATTGGCGACGACGAGCGCCGGTTTGCGCGCCATCCCGCCGAAGGCACAGCCTACGTCAGCTTCGGACGCACCATCGACCGCCGCGCCGATATCGTCAATCTCGCCATGGGTGGCATGGGACTGCGCCTGCACGACGCCATCAAGGAAGACGAAATCCTCCGCGTGCGCTTTCAGTTGCCCGGGACCACCACAGTGGTTCAGGCGCAAGGCGAGATTGTCTGGGCCGATCCCCAGGGCGGCGTCGGCATCCGTTTCGTCAGTCTGGCCGGCAATTCGCGGGTGGAATTGGAAAAGTGGATCCAGGCGCGCGCCCGCTCTGCCATCAACTGAGGGCAATTATATGACGTCGCCGCTCACTTCACGTTTGCGGGGACAGCCTCCCGGTTCGGGACACCCGTCGGGCGCGTCAGAGTTGCGTGGTCGATCGCACCGAACGAAACCTTTATGTCGCCGATCTAAAAGGTGATACCGTTCTGGTCGGCAAAGGCTTTGTTTGCAAAGGGGCTGTCCATGCTCACACCCAAGACTTGGGTGTCGGTCGCTTCCAGCTTAGTTAGGTTCTGCTGGAAGTTTCTCATCTGCTGCGTGCAATTCGGCCCGAACGCAAACACATAGAAGGCCAACGCCACATTCTTCTTGCCTTTGTAATCGTGCAGCGAGTGCGACTGACCGTTTTGATCCACCAAGGTGAAATCAGGAGCGAGGTCGCCGATTTTGATCGGCGCGGCTGGTGGAGACTGTTTTGCGTTGGTACTGGCCGGCGGGTTCCCGCCTTGGCTCCAAGCGAGCGGCACAACCAGCAGGCAGATGGCGACCAGCGCCAAAGCAATAGGTTTCACGTTTTTCATGGGAGTGGACTCCTTTAGGTAAGGATTAGGAGCCGGTGGAACGACTGAGGATTGTGCGCTCGGCGTTGAGCGGTGTCAAGGACGGCCACGAATCGCGAGGCTTGCGACGCCCGTCGCCCGTGGAGGCGGCAGCAACGGAAAGTTCGGCGGTTAACGATCAGCTAAGGGATTTCACCTGGCCGGTTTCGCCCGGCGTCCCCCGGCGCGGGACCAGCAGCACCGTGCACGGGCTGTAGCGCATGACGCGCTCCGTGGTCCTGCCCAAGGTGGTGAATTCCAGGAAGCGGCGATGCTCGGCCCCCAGGACCACCAGGTCGGCTTCTCGCGCCCGTTCCACGATCCGCTCGGCGGCATCGCCCGCCAGGACGGTCTCGGTGATCTCGCACATCCGCCGCAGGCCGTCGGGAACCCAGGTATGAAGTTGCTCTTCCGCCGGGCCGCGGGCTGCGTCGGCCTCTTCCACCGCCAGTAGGAACTCCAGCCTGGCCTTCAGCACCGCCGCCAGGATGCCGGCGAGTTGCGCGCAGTCGCTGGCTGAGTCGCTGAGGTTCACCGGACAGAGGATCCGCTTGAGCTGGCCCTCGGACGGTTCTGCCCCCTTGACGATCAGCATGGGACACCGCGCCATGCGGGTCACGTTCTCTGCCACCGAGCCCAGCAGCACTCGCGCCATGCCGTCGTGCCCGTGGCTGCCCATCACGATCAGGTCGGGCGTGTACCGCTCCAGCCGGCTCATAACCACCTGCACCGGATGCCCTTCTTCCACCACAATGTGATGCGGCACGCGCGTTCCCAGGATCTCCTGCGCCAGTCCGCCGACCGCTCCGTGCAGCTCGGTTTTGCTCAATTCCAGTTGGGCCTGCTCCTGGCCCTCGATCAGGAACTGCGGCGGCTCGGAGGCGTGCAGGATCTCCACACGCGCTGCGAACGCCATCGCGATCAACCGCGCCCAGCAAAGCACTAGCCTGGAGGCCGGGCTCAGGTCCACCAGGCAGACGATGTGCTGTGGTTTGAATCCGGGCATTTTTCCGGCTCCAATACTACGACGGGAAGCTCGTTTTTCGCTGTGACGACGAACACTCTGTCCGCTGGCCTATAATCTCGCGCCATGGAATTTCGCGACATCTTCCTGAAGCAGAAGGAAGCCATCCACAAGCGGATGGTCGAGATTCTCGGCATGGTGCGTCCCGAGCACACGGACTGGCGTCCGGAAAAGGACGCGCTCTCGGTCGGCGAGATGCTGCAACATCTGTGGGTCTCCGAGGAGGGAGTCCGCCGGGTCGCGCTCCAGGGCGACTTCGCCTATTACGAAACCCGCATTCCCAAGGGCTTGCGCGCTACCCTCGGATCCCGCGGCACGCTCGAGGAGAACCTGGCGAACATCGCCCGCGTGCACGGCGACACCATGGCTGCGATCACAGCCTGTCCCGCTGCCGTCTTTGAGGAAGAACGCGTGCGCCCGGACCTGGGCTATCGCCGCAAGGTCTGGGTCATCCTGCTGGGCATCAACGAGCACGAAGTCCACCACCGCGCGCAGCTCTCCACCTACCTGCGGATGTTGGGGACGCCGGTGCCCGACGCGGCCAGGTCGTATCGACCAACGTCCCCGCGCTCCGGTAGCGGTGCAGTTTCAAATTGATCCCGCAGACCGCAACATTTTCCATTGAAGCGCGTCTATACATGCTGGCAGGAAACTAGCTGGTTACCGTATAATTGTGGGTTCTGGAGCCCTTGACCTCGCGTACAGTATGCACACGGGACGCTTGGGGCTTGACGCTGGAGTGAGCGGTAAATAGAATCAGCAGCCTCTTTACAGGAAGGCCACTTCCTCTCCCGGGCGTGGGCGGGAGGTCCGGTTTATGGAGATTCAAGTGCAGTGATAAAAAATTGAGCGCGGGAAGAGGTCTGTTTCCCGCGCCTCGAAGGTGTGTGGGTGGGCGGTGGGATTCGAACCCACGACAGAGGGTTAACAGCCCTCCGCTTTGCCGTCTAAGCTACGCCCACCACATAGCCGCTCGTCGCTCACACGGCGGGCGGCAAACTTTTTCACAGGATTCGCGCTTGACACACTGGGAAGGCGGAAGATAGGATTACATCGGTTCCGAAATTTCGCCTCCCCGCTCCTGTAAAGCGGGAGTCCCAAACCGGGCTGATCGTTGAACGCGATCAGCCTTAACTTTTTTGGTCACTGAGTTGCCCACATCCAGTGACACTGCCCGGAATTATACACCCGGTGCGCAAATCTTTTTCCTGGTCACTGCGCAGCAAATTGCACACTGACTGGTGCAATGTCGAGTAATCCGATCAACTCCTCGATTGTCCAGACATGATCCGCGAGCCCCGCTTCCATCGCGGGAGTAACCCGGAGAGTCTTGTGGACGCGGCAAAAGTTGTAGTGCATGAAGTACAGGGCTACGGCATGGCCGTGGTTCTCCAGTTTTTTGCTGAATCCGTTTGTCAGCCGGGTGAAGCGGCGCATCCCCATCCGCATCGAAAGATTCTGCCGTTCCACGAATGAAGTGCTGATGTGCTTCGGATCGGGCTCTCCGCTCAGGACGCCAACCCGACACCCGATGCACGTTGCAGGGCTGTATCGCGATT
>DASQGF010000064.1:0-19085 GCA_035632755.1 Terriglobales bacterium | reverse complement strand
TGGAATGTCACCGGCAGTTCCCCAACCGTAAAACCCATTTTGCGCAGTATTCGGATCGCATCTTGAGTAGTGAAGCCAGAGCGAACAATGCCAGCACCCACGGCGAGTGCCTGCTTGACCGGGAACCTACGTTCATTAACGAGGACGAATACTTGTCTCAGTGGCTCTGGCTCCGCACTGACCAAGCGCGCTTCGACCTGTTCGCGGGTGAGGTTGTACTCGGCACCACCAATCGTGAACTTCACAAATAACCTCCTACACCACTACCTACTACTACACCTCCTTCCACTATCCTGTCAAGATCCTGAATCCACCCCCGGTAAGGATTCGCGTCGGATTGTCACACATGGCCAGGCGGGCGGCGGTGACCAATATTCAGAAAGTACGAGTCATCAGGAGATACATCAGCAACCATCCAGAAGAGGCTCACAATCCGGCACAAGGGCAAGCGTTAATGGCACTTCGTGAGGCGTTTCCTTGTGATAAGTGAAGGCTGGAACTTCAACGGGTCAGTCGAAAATGAAGCGACTCTCAAGCCGCTTTGCCAGCAGGTAGAAGAACACTTCCAACTTCCTGCTCGGGGTCTAGTGCAGCCCGGATTCTTGTCGTAACTTCATTCGCCGCGGATGAACGCGGATGCACGCGGATAATTCCCAGATCTGCGTCTATCCGCGGCGTCGAATTTCGGCCCGTCCGTCCCCTGTCGTACAATCGTTGATTGGTTCATCCTCCGTAATCCCACCAGAGGAGCACGACTTTGGCTGAGACCATCTACGACGTGGCCATCATCGGGTCCGGGCCGGGCGGCTACACCGCCGCCATTCGCGCCGGACAACTGGGCTTGAAGCCTTGCCTGATCGAGAAAAACGAGAAGCTGGGCGGCACCTGCCTGCAGGTGGGATGTATTCCCACCAAGTCGCTGTTGTTCAACGCCGAGATCTATGACCACCTGAAGGCAGGCAAGGAGTTCGGCATCGAAGGCTTGGACGGCGCCAAGCTGAACTGGACCACCATCCAGGACCGCAAGAACAAGATCGTCCAGAAGCACACCAAGGGTCTCGAGTTCCTGATGCGCAAGAACAAGGTTGAAGTGGTGAAGGGATATGGCCGTCTGACGGGGCCGCGCAAGGACGGAGTGCTCGCAGTTGAGGTGCAGGGCGGATCGAGCATCAAGGCCAAGAACGTCATTCTCGCCACCGGGTCCGAAGCCAAGATGCTGCCAGGCCTTGAGCCGGACGATCGCATGCTCACCAACGTCGAGATTCTCAGTCTTAAGGCAATTCCGAAGTCCCTGGTGGTGGTGGGCGCGGGCGCCGTAGGAGTCGAGTTTGCGTCAATCTACAGGTCGTTTGACTGTGATGTGACCATCCTCGAGATGTTGCCGCGTCTGGTGCCGCTCGAGGACGAGGAAGTCTCCAAGGAACTGATGCGCGCCTTCAACAAGCGGGGCATCAAGTCATTCGTCGGCGCCAAAGTCGAAAAAATCGAGAAGACGAAGAGCGGGATCGCGGTGACCTTCACGCCGCCTGACGGAAAGCAGCAGAAACTCGAAGCCGAGAAGATTCTGATCGCTGTCGGCCGTGCTCCCAACACCGCGAACGTCGGCCTTGGGAAGACGAAGATCAAGCCGGAGCGCGGGTTCGTCCACACCAACGAGTGGATGGAAACGGAGGAGCCGGGCGTTTACGCTGTCGGCGACATCATCGCCGGCTTCCCGCAACTTGCCCACGTGGCCTTCATGCAGGGCATGGTGGCGGCGGCGCGCATTGCCGGCAAACCAGCGCGACCGCTCGACCGCAACAAGATTCCTAACTGCACTTACTGCGAGCCGCAGATCTCGAGCGCCGGCATGACCGAGGCGCAAGCGCGGCAGGCCGGCCGCGACGTGAAAATAGGCAAGTTCCCCTTCTCGGCAAATTCGAAGGCGAGCATCGTCGGGTCGCACGAGGGCTTTGTGAAAGTCGTGGCGGATGCGCAGTACGGCGAGGTGCTGGGCGTGCACATCATCGGCCCGCAGGCAACCGAGTTGATCGCCGAGGCAGTCGCGGCCCTCGAAATGGAAGCCACGGTGGAGGAGCTGATGTTCACCATCCACCCGCACCCGACGCTCAGCGAGGCCATGTTCGACGGCATCGAGAACGTGTACGGGCTGTCGATCAATATATGATTAGCCACGGATTGACACGGGTGAACACGGATCAAATCAAGTTTCTGATCCGTTTGATCGGTGAAAATCCGTGGCGTTTTTCATGATCTCCGTCGTACAACTCGGCCGCGTCGATTACGCCACGGCGCTCAGGCTGCAGCAGACGCTGGTCGATCTGCGTAAGGCCGGGCAGATCGGCGATACGCTCCTGCTGCTCGAGCACCCACCCGTCATCACGCTCGGCCGGAACGCGAGACGCGCCAACGTGCTCGTTTCTGAGGATCAGCTCTCGCAGTCGGGCGTGGAGATCTTCGAGTGCGACCGCGGTGGCGATGTGACCTATCACGGTCCCGGGCAGCTTGTCGGGTATCCCATTTTCGACCTCCGCGGGTTCACACCGCGCATCGGAGTGGTCGATTTCGTGCGCAAGCTGGAAGAGGTTTTGATCAGGACTTGCGCCGATTTTGGCGTGGCCACACATCGCGTGCGCGGCATGACCGGCGTGTGGACACTGCGAAACCAAGCCAAGATCGCCGCCATCGGCGTACACATCTCTCGTGGTGTGACTTCGCACGGCTTTGCGCTGAATGTCTCACCCGACCTCGGCCAATTCAAGCTGATCATCCCCTGCGGCATTGGCGACAAGCCGGTGACTTCGCTTGATCGCGCCCTGGGCGACGCTTATCCCGGCATTGCGGTCACTCCCCTCACACTCGACGAAGTCTCCCAGTCGGTGGCGCGCAACTTCGGCCGCGTGTTCGACAGCCAGATCCTATGGGTGGATACCCTGGACGTGCTGCTGGGCCGCGCCGTGGGTGTCCCCATGAAACCGCCCGCCCACCTGCGCGAACTGCACGAAGACGAGACCTTCTGGGGGTAAGCCAGAATCCCTACCCTTCGAATAGGAATCCCGTAGGTTAGAATTGCCTTCGCTCTGCAGGAGCGGTTATCAGGAATGAATAAGAAGCCTTCGCACAAGAAGAAGGAGCAACCCAGGAGGAGAAGCGCGTCCGGCCAGCGTGCTCCGTCGGCCAACACCTATGGCATCGTCGATTACCGGCTGGAGAAGCAGGACTACCGCGTGGTCGAGGTCACGCGCAACGGCGAAGTCTCCTACGAGGTACGCGGCGACCTGAGCGCGCCCGTCCCGCCGATCCGCGAGTCGAGATACCTCACGCCCAAGCAGCACATCGAGATCTACCGCTGGATGCTGCTCAACCGCCGCATGGAGGCAGCGCTCGAGAACCTCTACAAGCAGGGCAAGGTGGTGGGCGGCGTGTACTTCGGGCTGGGGCAGGAAGGTTGCTCATGCGCCTCGGCCTATGCGCTGCGCAAGGAAGACTGGCTGGCGCCGATGATTCGCAACCAGGGATCGCTGCTCGTCAAAGGCTTTTCCGCGCGCGACATCATGATGCAGTACATGGCCAAGGCGGGGTCGCCGACCAAGGGCCGCGATGCGTCGTCACATTTTGGCGACATCTATGAGCGCAATGTCGCAGCGCCCATCTCCATGCTGGGAGACCAGATCGGCGTGATGGCCGGCGTGGCGCTGGGCGCGCGCTACCAGGGATGTAACATCGCCTGCATGACCTACATCGGCGATGGCGGGCAATCCACCGGAATATTTCACGAGTCGCTGAATTTCGCCGCGGTGCAGAAGCTGGGGCTGGTGCTGATCGTTGAGAACAACCTGTGGGGATACTCCACGCCCGCTGAGCGCCAGTTCGCGATCAAGGACCTGGCGCAGCGGGCGATCGCCTACGGCATTCCGGGCGTGATCGTGGACGGCACCGATGCGTGCCAGGTCTATGACGCAGCGCACGAAGCCAGCGAGCGCGCCCGCCACGGCAAAGGTCCGACGCTGATCGAAGCCAAGATGATGCGCATGAAAGGCCACGCCATTCATGATGCAGCGCAGTATGTTCCCCGTCCGCTGTTCGAATACTGGCAGAAGCGAGACCCGATCGCGCGCTTCGAGGACTACCTGGTCAAGGTGAAGAAGTGGCTCACTCTCGCGGAGAACCAGGCGCTGATCGATGGCGTGGAGAAACAACTCGAGGCCGACCGTAATTTCGCCGAGGCTTCACCCATGCCGGTGCCGGAGGCCGCCGCCGGCGGGGTGTATTGCGACGGCACGTGCCACGAGATCAGGCCGAAGTACGGGCTGAAGGAGCGGAAAGCGAAGGGTGCGGCAGCGAAGTTGAAGGAGAGTGAAGCGGCGGTGCACCTGAAGTAGCCATCAACAGTCAGCACTCAGCAATCAGTTGTCATCGCTGAGTGCTGGATGCTGAGTGCTGAAAGCTATGGCAGCAATCACCTATCTCGAAGCCATCCGCCAGGGACTCTGGGAGGAGATGGAGCGCGACCCGGCCGTCTTCTGCATGGGCGAGGACATTGGTATTTATGGTGGCGCTTTCAAAGTGACCGAGGGATTCATCCACCACTTCGGGCCGGAGCGAGTGATCGACACGCCGATCGCCGAGGGAGCGCTGGTCAACGCTGCGTTCGGCGCAGCACTCACCGGCTTGCGGCCCGTGGTTGAGTTCCAGTTCATCGACTTCATCGGCTGCGCCTTCAACCAGATCACAAACATGCTGGCCAAGTCGCACTACCGCTGGGGTGCGCCCGCGCCTATCGTGCTGCGCGGGCCGTGCGGCGGGGGCGTGCACGGCGGGCCCGTCCACTCGCAGAACCCGGAGATGTACTTCGGCCACACGCCGGGGATGAAGGTGGTCGCGCCCGGCACCGCCTACGACGCCAAGGGGCTGATCAAGTCGGCGATCCGCGACAATAATCCGGTGCTCTTCCTGGAGCACAAGTTCCTCTACCGGCGAATCAAGGAGGAGTTACCCGCTGACGATTATGTCGTGCCGCTGGGCAAAGCGCGGGTGGCGCGCGAGGGTCGGGACGTCAGCGTGATTACCTATGCGGCCATGCTGCAGGTGGCGCTCGAAGCCGCGAAAACACTGGCGAAGGAAGGGATCGAACTCGAGGTCGTGGACCTCCGAACTCTGCAACCTCTCGACCGCGAGGCGATCAGTAATACAGTGAAGAAGACCAACAAGGTGATCGTGCTACACGAGGACACGCGCACCGCGGGCATTGCAGGGGAGATTGCGGTGGTCATCAACGAAGACGCCTTTGACTGGCTGGATGCCCCAGTGGTACGCATTGCCTCGCTGGACTCGCCGGTACCGTTCTCACCGCCAATGGAGGAGTTTTTCCTGCCCAAGGTAGCGGACGTGGTGCGCGAGGCGCGGCGCCTGAAGGCTTACTGATAGCGTTGGAGGGAAAGGTGGGGAAATTCATCGCCGGCATCGTCTTTGTGGTCGTTGCGGTTATCCTCGCCATGGTGATCTACGCTCGGGGTGGATACATGGCGGTCAACGCCGATGCGACGCCCAGCACTATGGAGCGTTGGGCGGCCAACACCGCGCTCGATGCTGCGATCGAGCACCAGGCGCCACGGGTAGAGAATCCCGTGCCCAAGACGGACGCCAACCTGATCGATGGCATGAAGCTGTACGCCATGAACTGCAGCGTCTGCCACGGGGGCCTCGACCGCAAGCGGAGTGTGTTGGGCGGCGCGTTCTATCCTCCAGCGCCGCAGATCCTGGTGGAGGCGCTGGACGATCCGGAGTGGCATATTTTCTTCGCTACCAAGCACGGCGTGCGTCTGACCGGCATGCCGGCCTGGGGCAAAGTGATGGGCGATAACGATCTGTGGAAGATCGTCGCCTTCGTGAAGACCATCAACCAGCTCCCTCCGGCGGTTGAGCAACAGCGGCGGCAGGCACTGGGAGCTAGCGACTGACGCTCCCCGGCCTGTCTCGGCCACGTTCTATAATGTGCGATTGGGGTGATGCTGCCGGATGCCTCCGGCGGTTTCTCGCGAAAGGAATGTCATGCCGACAGATGTGATCATGCCCCAGATGGGGGAATCGATCTTCGAGGGTACGCTGACCAAGTGGCTCAAGAAGCCCGGAGACAAGGTGCAGCGGGATGAGCCCTTGTTCGAGATCTCCACCGACAAAGTGGACGCGGAGATCCCGGCGCCCGCTTCCGGCGTGCTGAAGGAGATCAAGGTCGCGGAAGGTGCCACTGTGCAGGTGAACACGGTGGTCGGAATCATCGACGCGGAAGGTGCTGCCGCGGCTCCTGCGCCCCCGAAACCGGAAGCGCCCAAGGCGGCGGCTGCCGCGCCGGCTCCGCCTGCCCCCAGCCCCCCTGCACGCCAGCCCCAGCCGGCCGCGGCCGTGGCTCGCAAAGGAGATGGCGCACACCCGCAGCCTGCCCCCGCGCCCGAACCAGCTAGACCCAGGGAGGCGGTTGCTCGTCAGGCCGAGAGCGTGATCGAGTTCCCGTCCGCCGAAGAAGGACAGCGGGTCCGGTCGTCGCCGCTGGTACGGCGCATCGCCCGCGACCACAACGTCGACCTGGCGCACGTCCCGGGTACCGGCCTGGGAGGACGTATCACCAAGGAAGACATCCAGCGTTTCGTGGAGCAGTATCCAGCGGGGGCTCCACCAGCGGCGGCAGTCGGCGGACGCCCTGCCGCGCCTCAGCCTGTGCCGGCTGTGCCCGGTGCTGCTGCGGTGCCCGTGCCCGGCGACCTGGTACCGATGTCCACCATGCGCAAGAAGATCGCCGAGCACATGGTCGCGTCGAAGCGCACCAGTGCGCACGTGCACTCGATCTTCGAGATCGACATGACACGCGTCGTCAAGCTGCGCGAACGTGAGCGCGCTGAGTGGGAGAAGCGCAACGGCGCGAAGCTGACCTTCATGCCTTTCTTCGCGCGCGCGGTGCTGGCCGGCATCCGCGAGTGGCCGATCGTCAACAGTTCAGTCGAGGGCGAGAGCATCCGCTATCACCGCAACGTCAACCTGGGGATCGCGGTGGCGCTCGACTGGGGCTTGATCGTCCCGGTGGTGAAACACGCAGAGGAAAAGAATTTCCTGGGATTGCAACGCGCCATCACCGAGCTGGCAGAACGCGCTCGCAACAAGAAGCTCTCGCCCGACGACGTGCAGGGCGGCACCTTCACCATCACCAATCCTGGACCGTACGGACCGCTGTTCGGCACGCCCATCATCAACCAGCCGCAGGTGGCGATCCTGGGCATCGGCGGCATCTTCAAGACGCCGGTGGTCAAGACCGATCCCGAAGGCAACGATTACTTCGCCGTGGCGCACATCCTGCACGTGTCGCTGGGCTACGACCACCGCGTGGTCGATGGTGCCGTTGCTGACCAGTTCCTCTCCGTGGTCAAGAAGAAGCTGGAGCAGTGGGACGAGGATATCGGGTAGGAGCCCTACTGCGAGTCAGCGCGGGTATTACGTAGATCAGGCACTGGCTGGCGGACCGCCGCTTCCATTGGGGATTTTTCCCTTTAAGAACGGAATCTTGGCGCAGGTCCACTCGATCAGCACGTCCGAGAGCAGGCCGTAGATCCCGGCCGTCGCTGGCGTTAGGGGGATGGACTTCTGGATACCGATGTTCAGGCCGAGTCGATCGCTCACCAGAACGTCAAAGAATGCTGTATTGTTCCACCAGAGCAGGAAGCCCATCGTGCAGGCGAACAGGCGGAAGGCTAGCGCCGGCCAATGCCACTTGATGTATTCCCGCACGGAATTCCAGGGCGTGAATTGGGAGGAGGCCGAGGTTGAAGCGCGCCCCAGGATGGAGATGGCCTGTCCGGTGAAGTAGAGCAGCCAGAGAAGCCAGGGGCGGATCATAGTTTTTTCATGGCGGCGAGAAAACCGTCGATCTTGCCGGAGAGGGTTGCTATCTCCTTCTTGATGCCACCTGCGAACAGCCAGGCGGCCGTGAAACCGCCGGCGAACCCAACTCCGAGACCTATCAAAAGCGCTTCCATTGTTTCCTCCTTTGGTGCTAGTCGTTGGTCGGTAGTCGTTAGGAAAGGCTCGCCTACGACCAATGACCAACGACCGATGACCTATCTGCGGGCGGCGTAACCGATGACGCCGCCGATTGCGATCCCAATGGCGATTTGCTTGGCCCGTTGCAGAAAGCTTCCCTTTCTTGCGCTGACCGCGGCGTCTCGTTCTTTCTTCATGTCGGCGTAATTCTGCTGACACGTCGCCCAGCTTTTTTGACAAGCCAGATCGTCAGCCGCCTGATCAGTCAGCAGTTTTGCGGTCTGATCCGGCAGGAGCGTGCTGGGCGCATCGGGCAACCGGCTGACGTCTTGCTGAGTCAGTTGGTTGGGGTGCTCGATCACGACGGGCTCAGGCAGATCAGCGGGGACCTTGATGATCTGCGGGATGAGCCTGACCACCTGCTGCGGGGTCTGCGCTTGCCTCTTCAACTGCTCGATGTCAGCCCGGTACTTTCTTGCATCTGCGTCACGCTGCGCAATCTGGGCATCCTTCTGCTGGGCGAGAGCTTCGTAGCGTATCCAGGCATCATGGGCCTTCAGCCAGGAATAGCCGGTCACCCCGGCAACGATGAGGGCTGCAATCAGGACAATCTCTTTCCAGTACCCGCCACCGCGCACCGCAGCGATTGCATTTCCGCCAGCCGTGGGATTGTCGCTCATAGTCTCCGCTCAGGCAGTTTGGACATTTTTCTGCATCACCCATCGAGAGCTCACAACTGAACAACAAGAGCCGAGTCAGCCACAGAGACACAGAGGCACAGAGACTCGATTCAAGAATCTCCGTGGCTTTGTGCCTCTGCGGCGGCTGTTGCGATGAATTCTTCTTTGGTCATGTGCCTAGTCAGCGCCTGTAGTGCACGCGCAGGTAGTCGATGCCGATGTGGATCAGGGTCAGCAGAACGCCGGCCGCAGCGCCGATGCCGAGGCCGCGTTGCAGCATGGCTTCGTGGTGCTCGACCCGCTCCTCCAGTTCCTGCAGCCGGCCGGGGCTGCCGTTGCCTATAAGCCAGCGCATGTGGGTCTTCAACTCGGCCAGATCGGCGAGTACGGTCGTCTCGAATTCGTTCATGGCTCAATAGGGATAATCGAGATGCAACGCGGTGGAGTACCGCGAATAGCGCGGGGGCGATGAGGCGTCGTATTGCCGCAGGTAGTGATTTTGTGTGCGGGAGAGACGCGGAACCGTGAACGTCCGGGTGCTGAAGCGCCCCACAAGATAACGGTCGCCCCCGGCGCCCCAACCGGAGTCGGCGCGGCGCACTTCGATACCGCCGCCCGCTGGGGGAGCTACTCCAGCATCGATGGTCACCGTCGTGGAGGTGGTCGCGGTGATCTCCGCCAGCGGGAGATCGGAAATGACTGAATTGCCTACTTGAGCCGTCGTGATCATCACGCCCGGCGGAATCGCCTGGGCAGCTTGGAACGTAAATCCGACAGGCTGGGCCGCATCGTTGGCAAAGCGGATCTTGTACCGCCCGCGCTCTCCCGCCAGATCGACCAGCTCCCAGTCCACTTCGCGCACGATTGCGGTGAAGTTTGCTGCCCGGGAGGGCACCTGTACGGCAATCGCGTCTCCGGGGAAGACGTCTTCGCCTGAAGCAGGAAAGAAGTCACTCGGAACGTCGTATTCCCCCGCCCAGGCCTTCTGGCAGGTGTCGTCCAGCAGCGCACGTGCGGCAATCTCACATTCGGCCGTGGTGCGCGGCGGCGGTGCCGTGACATGCCGGATGCCGCTGCGGACACCGGGATCGGGGCCCAGCGCGAGGCCTGCAGCGCTGTTCCCGTCCACTACGCGCGCCACCGACAAGGCGCGGCTGCGATAACTTACCTTGATGCCTTCGTTCGGTGCCGGTACGTACGCGGGGAAGAACAGCAGCTTAGATGAACTGCTAAGGGCGCACTCCGCTCCGTCGGCCAGCGCTCCCACCAGGCGTGTGCGATACGCCGCGGTCGGCAGCGCGCTGCGCACTTCGGCCTCTACCACCCGCAGCAGTTGCGTGTAGTTGATGGAGACGTGCAGGTTGAGCGAATCCGCCAGGACGTAACTGCAATACGCGGGGGCTGCGGCGACGATGCCGTCGTACAGTACCGTGGAGATCGCCTGCAGAGATCCCGCATTCGCCGGGTCGATATCGTGGACCTCGAGCAACACCCGGACGTCCGCGGCTATCGCTGCCCCACCTCGCCCCGCGCCCGCCGGGTTCACAGATGAATGGAAGATCTGCTGCTTACGAAAGATTTCCGATGCGTAAAGGTGCGTCGTCAGGGCGTAGCGGTGCCCGGCCGTCGTTGTAACACCCGTACCCACGACGGCGCCGTTCACTAGGGCCTGGATGGTGGATTGGCTCGCCGAGGGCGTGATGCGAAATCCGGCAAAGCAATTCGCGAGCAGGATGCTGCCCGCGTATAGCCCGCCGATGATCCCGTTCGAGGCGGCGCTGAAACTGACTTCACCGTGGCGCAGCGCCAGCGCCCCGCCCAGCTCCACTTGCTCCACAAAGGTGACGGTTGTCTGCCCGTCCTGGCCGGTGCCTCCCTGTATCTCGAGGGCACCTCCGCTGACCGACACCACAGCCCCTGGATCGCTCACCTTCCAGTACCGCGCGTCCGGCGCCATTGCCGCAAATTCGTCCTCGACGAAATACTGGTTGAGCTTGGTGAAAGGCGTGTGCGAAAGGCTGAAACTCAGCGTCAGGCCGTCGCCCAGGAAGTAGTCCTTGACGTGGAGCTGAGGCTCCATCAGGCCGCTTACGGTGACATCGTTCAAACGCGTATCGGGCGAGCTGAGCTTCAAGGATTCCGGACAAAAGCCGGCAGAACCTTCACTCAGCATGTGCAGAGTGGTCCCAACCGGCTCGAGCACGAGCTTGCCGTATAGCACACGGTAACTGGCGCGCGCGAGTAGGGCGACATCGGCCGCGTGCTGCGACCAAGTCTTCCGCGGGTCGCTGGCGAACGACGGAAGCACATCGACCGGCTGTGCTGCCGAGCAATCCAGGGCGCCCTGTAAGGCATCATCCGCAAGTTGCCGCAGGATGTCCCCGGCGGTTCGCGCAACAAAGGGTGCCCGGAACGGCAGCGTCTTGCGGTCGAGCAGCAACTCGTCGCCGGCTGCCACCAGCGAGTAACGGAACGCGGGACCACACTCGGCCCAGCCCAGGTACTCGTATTCCGCCGCAGTGCTGATGTACCCGGTGAACAGCGAGGCGCCGTTGGAACGCGCCAGCACTACGCGCGCGCCTTCGACGGGAACAACGAACTGCGGTTGCCCAGCGGCCAGAGTAAAACGCAGTTCGCTGGGTTGGTTGAGGCGGCGGCGTATGTGGGGGGGAGTTTCGGCATCAATCCAGTCGGAATAATCCACAGGGCCACGGTTGTCGAAGTTGTCGATGGTCAGTTTCATAGGGCCACCAACCCTACTGTTTGCGAGATATTGCGATCACAGGAAACGGGTCAGTCCCGTTTCTGGAACAAGAACAGCCGAGCCCATCCTGTGCCGTTGCTTACCGGCTATAGTGGAAAGTGGAAGTGTCTGTGCAAGCGCCTGCTTGCAGGTTTTTTTGTTCGGCAATCGGCCGCTATCAATACAGCGCGGCCGCCGCTGTAGGAGAGTAGCTGCGATAGCAGAGCACCTGCTGACCATCGACGGGATCGCCATACGGCAACGCCACCAGCGAGGCGTGCAGGGCATACGCTTTGAGCGGATCCGCGACCACGGCCGCTTTCTCCTGCGCGGGCGCGCAGGCTTGAACCCGGGGATAGTAGAAGCACACGCGGCCACCGCCCTCTTCGGGGATCACAAACAGCGCAGACCACTCCTGGAAAAAGCTGCCGCCCTCGCGATCCACAAACGCAACCACTTTCTGGACTGCGGCGCCGTTCGGCGGCGCTCCGCCCAGCAGCGGCTGTGCCAGCGTCAGTGACGCCGCGCTCTTCGCCGCCACCCGGCCAACGTTAAAGGTCACCCGGCGGATGAAGTTCACGTCGCCTCCCACGTCCGCTGGGTTGTTGACGAACGCCGCCGCCAGCCCGCTGCCCACATAGCCAGTCTGCTGCTGGTAATCGGTGTCGACCGCCACCACGTCGCCGATGGAGAAGCTGGCGAGGTCAACGGCGGCGAGCTGCAATTCGGTCGCGGTCGAACCCGGCTGTAGCGGCACGGCGGAGATAGCCTGCCCCCCGGCAGGCTGCGGTGCGGCGCCGCTGCTGGTGGCCAGCACGTTCATGTGTTCCGCGCCCCCTGCGATAGCCATCTGCAGCTTGCCCCATTGCTGGAAGTCGAACTCGACGCGCGCGTCGAGCTGACTGCGAAATTGTCCGCTTACCGCCGCCGATGCACCGCTGCGGAGCGGCTGCACGCGCGTCGCCGGCGTGCGCACGAAGTTCTCAATCCATCCGGCATCGACCCAGGGTGCGGGCGGAGCGTCGAGATCGAAGCGCGCATTAGCGGCCGGATCAAAGATGGTTGGAATCTCTGTTTGCCGTGCCACGGGCGCAAAGTAGGCACGCAACCGCCGGGTCAGTGGCGACATGGGAGAGCGCAGAACCGCCGTGGTGCTCATCGGGCCCCCGTTTTGGAATAGAAGAAGATGATCAGCGACGCCGCGCGCTCCAGGCGAACAGCGGGGACGGAATCAGGCGGGGTTCCCCGCAACTGGTCTCCCATCACCGTCCACTGCGGCGCTGCTCCCTGCAGCCGCGGCAGGCGCAGCTCGGGCAGAGTCCACAGGACTTTTGTCCCGAGATCCGCCGGAGGCGTTTGTGAGTAATCGCACTTGGGGGTGGACGGAGGCGAGCAGATGGCCAACAACTCCGAGTCGAGTTGCGCCAGGACGCGCCCGCGGTCCACGCCCTGCATGTCTGCCGAGCCTCCGGTCCAATAGGAGATGGTACATTCCAGCCCGAGCAGCGGAGGTTGGCCGTTGCGCATGGGTCCCACCGGCTGCGCAGTTCCCCAGCCCAGGCAGAACGCCTCGGGCAGCGGCCCGGCGGCGGTGACGCATTCGTTCTCCATCACCACCACCGCCGGTCGAATCACACCGTTCAGGAAAACCGTCCGCTGCGGATTCAGTGCCGCGAGGCGGTCGCGTAGCGCAACGTAGAAACTGTCTTTGGCAGATTGCATAAGAGCAGTGGCCAGTGGCCACGGGGGTGCCGGTCGTTGGGTGCCGCGGGACTGTCCGTCGGCCGAGGGCCGGCAGCCGACGACCAGTCTGGCAGCTTCTTCAGTCGGTCAGCGTGATCCGGTAGAGATAGGGCGTGTCGGCGAATGAATCCCAGCCGACGCCTTCGATGCGCAACAACTTTCCCCCGTGCAATACCCCTAGAGCAGCATCGAACAACGCGTCCGGAGGATCGAAGTTGCGCGACTCAGCCTGCGCGTTGACGGTGGAAGCCGACAGCATGACCTCCATCCGCGTTCCGGTCGCGGTCGCGCTGCCGATCTTGCGGACGACGGCCGGCGAGAGCGACAGTTGTTCGACCACGGGCGACGCCAGGCCCAAATCAGCGTTGTTCTGCTCTATCGGCACGGGCAGCACCAGGATCACCTCGCTCGGCCCAAGCGTCTGCAGCAGTGCATCGGCAGCGCGCAAGAGGGCTTCTGCCCGCGAAACGTCACTCGAGAAGGCCCCCATACGTCATCCCACCTTCTGCGCCACGTAGGGCGCCAGGCTGGCGCAGACCGTCGGGTCGAGCAGCGTGTCGGCAAAGTATTCCAGTTGCATGCGCTCCAGGCTGCCGACTCGGACATTCAGCGCCGGTGTCGCCTGCGCATTGCGGACAATCTGCGCGCAAGCAAATTTCACCGTATCGGGGATCTCCGCCAGACCGGCGGTGTACGTGATCTCCACCTCGTTGTAGCCGAACCCGAGAGGATTCGAGGGCAAGGTCAACTCCCCGGTGTCTGCGCAGAAGTCGATGGAAGTAGCGTCGAGCGTGGACCAGGTTCCTGGTAGCCCGAAGACCAGTGCCACGTCTAAGGCGAGGTCGCCCACCGGTCTCTGGAGGTCGACTACCGGTCTATCCTCGCCGCGACGCGGGACCGCATAACGGCCGCGCGCCGCCACGAGCGGAGAGGAGGCGGGTGCGACGGCCGCCAGGGGAAGGTAGGTGAGGCGCACCGTGTTGCGGTCCGGCCGCAGGCGCACCCGCTCGACGTACTGCGCCACGCCCAGCGTCGCACGCCGGCAGTGGGCATCCACCAACGACGACGCAGCAGCGATCCATGCCGCCGGCACCGTTTTCTGCAGCCCGTATGTACCGTACTCGGAAGGGTCGAGATAGATCATGGTAGTTGTAAGCTGTCAGTTACCAGTTGTCAGTCGGGTGGAAGCGCCGGGCTTTAGCCCGGCGATCAAGGGATTTTGGAAAAAAGGGGCTTTCAGCCCCGGGCCTGAAGGCCATGCCTCCTTGTCGCCTATTCCGCAGGCCTGAAGGCCTGCGCTTCCACCGCGTCTGCCTATGGAAGAGTCGTCGGTCACGCCAGCAGCGACCAACGACTAGCGGTGCACCTGCACGGCGTAGTGCGCTGCAGAAGCCTGCTTGACGACCACGGCGCCGAACTTCACTACCACCATCTGGTGCGCCAGCGATCCGGTCGCGCCCAACTGGAACACGCGCGGGTTGGCATCGGTCAGCCAGTGGTACTCGATCAGCGATTCGGTGACGATATACGCAGGGAGCACTGCGTTGCCGCTGCCTGGCGTCCCCGTGTAGCTGAGCGCCCATTCGGGGATCAGGGGCAGCTCGCCGGCCTGGGTGGAGAGCGTCTTCACGGTCAAACCGCCGGCCACCTCGGTGGTCGAGAGCACGACGTTGAACTCCTGCTTCAACTCACGGTCGATCAGGTCGAGCAACACAGGGTTGGCATAGATGGCCGTGGGTTTTACCTCGAACGAGGAGTTGGCCACCATGCTTGCAATGGTCGCCTTCAGCCCATCGACAATCGAGTCTGTCGTAGCGATGGTTGCGACGCTGCCGCCGGCCGTGATCTGCCCGGACACGCCGTAATACTGGGTCGTGGTCGGGGCCGAGAGCGATGTGTCGTTGCCGTTCCACAGCGCGACGTCGTGGGTGCGCAACAGTCCGTCCACAGCATCAGCCAGGTCCTTGGCTTGGAGGAAAGCGAACTGACTCTGCTGCGCGCCGACCTCCATGTCGAACAGGTTGTAGTTGATCTGCGAGACCAGGGCTTTTAGCGGCACGCTGCGTTCCACGCGCGTGGGCGAGCCCACCGTGGCCACGATGTTGCGCGGGTCGACGAACGCCTGCGTAGCCGTCGGCGACACGATCGCCGTCTGCTCGAAGAAGCGCGACGGATGGCCGGTCGCAGGCACCTGCCGTACGCGCTGGCCGAAGGCGCCGCGCCGGCGCACGATGTCGCTGATCTCGGTTTGATAGAGGTTGATCTCCACCGCCCCCGGACCGAGAAAGTCCGCGGCTGCATGGATGTCCAGGAAGGAGGCTGTCATTGTGTTCCTTTCGAAAGGGATGTCACCGCCGAGTCGCCTAGTACGCCGAGGCGGAACTCGGCACTGCCTCCTCGGCGCGCTTGGCGCCTCGGCGGTGAGATGCTTTGGCTAAGTGCTGAAATGCTGAGTGTTGACTGCTACTCGATGAGACCTGCTCGCGCCATCTGGGCTTTGACCGCGATCCTCTGGTCGACGGTCAGCAAGGCAAGCGCCTTGTCGAGCGCGGCCATGTCCATCTTCTCCTGGGCCTCGACGCCGGTTTTGGCCAGCAGCGCCGTCACCAGGGGCGGCAGCGTCTTGCGCGCAGCCGCGTGGCGGGCGACCTCTGCCTTAAGTTCGGCATTGGTTCGTTCCAGTTCGGCCACGCGTGCCCCGAGCTGGCGGCGCGACTGGGTTTCATTCTCGTCCACGGCTGCGACGATGCGGTCGACTTGTGCGTTGAGCGCCTGCTGCTGGGCGTCCAGCCGGCCAACCGCTTTTTCCAGCGCTTCGGCCGCGGACGCCAGCCGCTCGGCGCTGGCGATGATCTGTTGCGTGAGTTCTTCGTTCATTTGCTCCTGGCTCCTAGCTTCTAGCTGTTAGCTACTGGCTTTTGGCTCTTGGCTCTTAGCCTTTGACCTTGAGGGTAGTCTCTCGATACTCGATACTCGGTACTCGGTACTTGGCGATCGGTACTCGCTTCCAGCTTGATCCAGGTGTCCGGGTACGCTGCCTTCTCGCGGCGCAGGATGGCGGCGCCGGTGAAGGTCACGTCGGTCAGCACCCAGATAGAGGCGCGCACGTCGGCCACGCGGGCCTCGGCGATCTCATAAGACATCCCCAGCTTGTGTCCCCCCGGCGACAGCTCGCGCACGAGTTCGGGAAAATCGCGACTGAAGAGATATCCGCCGACTTCCAAGCGGCCGTCCATGATCTCCGCCGAGGTGATGATGCCCACCTTGCGGCGGGCATCGTGGCCGTCGAGGCTTGGCGTGTAGTCCAAGCCCATACCGAGAAGAGACGCCAGGGCGCGCTCCGCCGCGGCCCGTGACAGCAGCACGCGATGCCCGCGCGCACCCGCGGGAGGCCGCGTGCTGGGTATGTCCACCAATGTCAGCACGCCGCGGAACGATTGCCGGTTGGGATGCCGCGACACCGCCGGCATCTCGATCGCCATGGATTCGAGTTCGATGTTCATGGATTCTTTTCACCGCAGATGAACGCGGATCAGCGCGGATCATGAGCGCACACGTGTGCTCAATTTCTCCGTGCCTCTGTGTCCTCTGTAGTTAAGGCTTTTTAAATTTCCGGCAGCCCGCGCATCTGCCGCACTTCATTCACCGTCAGCACGCCGTTGCGCAGCAGGATTTCCTGGATCTGCGCTTCTTCCATCTCATTCGGCGCATCCACGTCGGTGAAGACGAACTCCAGGTCGTTCCAGCCGAGCTTCTTGCCGATGGCGTCGCGTGTCAGGTGTTCGGCGAACAGGCGGGCCGTGGGCACGATGGCCTGCCGAAACGCCTGGTCGGCCAGCTCCCCGGCGGTCGAGCGGTTCACGTCGCGCTCCAAGCCGAGCATGAAGGGTGGCAGGTCAAAGGCGTCGGCGATCACCCGGATCAGGAATTCCTGCCAGCCGAGGCGGAGGTCCTGGTCGGTGCCGCCGCCGAAGCGCAGCACCTCCGGTTTGTTCTCGACCGAGAGGATGGGCACGCGGCCCGTGCCCTCGATCTCGTCCTGCCACCAGCGGATCAGGCGCTCGTGCTGCGACGGCCCCAGGTCCTGCAGCCACAGCGCGTACTGCACCACCGAGTTCGAGGCCAGGCGCGCGGCGTAGCGGTGCGCCCCCAGAAAAGCGTTGATGGTTTCGAACGCCACCTCTACCCGCCCCAGACCGAACGGCGTGTGCGTGCGCGGGTTCAGCCGAACATAGATAAGTTCATCGTCGTTCAGCACGATCTGGGTGTTGGGGCTGAAGGCGCCCGCTATCTGGACATAACGCGGAGAACCAGGACGGCCATCCCAGTCGGTGCGCATGCGGATGCTCGCCCCGTCCACCGGCCACAGGTTGAGCGGACGCGTGGGATCGCCCGTCGCCTGCGCCTCGATCGCTCCGAAGCCGCCCACGATCACGTCCTCTAGCACTTGCTCCGCGAGGGAGCGGAACGAGTCGTCAGAGTTGGGCGCATCGAAGTTGTCGGCCAGGATGCGTATGCGTTCCGGTGCGTCGGGGATCTCGTCGAGCGAGCGGCCGTTCTTGGGCTGAATGCGCCAGCGCATGCCGGCCACACGGTCCTTGACGGTGTTGATGGCCTTGCGCGCCACCGGCGTCTCGGCAAAGCGCCGCAAGTTGTACGGCGTCGGTTTGGGCAGCACGTCGGCTCGCGGTCCGTAGGTTTGCAGGATGGACGGCAGCGCCAGCGTGCGCCGCTTCTCGGGCACACCTGTTCCAGCAAGTCGGCGCAAAGCGCCGCGCAATGTCTCACGAATGCTCATGGATTTATGGGAGAACTTCTTCGCCGCGGATTAGCGCGGATCAACGCGGATCAAACAGCACCTACCACGGAAGCACAGAGACACGGAGGAAATCGGTCGGTTTCTCCGTGCCTCCGTGGTGGGCTTAGACTCGTAACTCTCGCCTTGCCACTTCAGCCAACCGCGGTAGCTCGGCCTGCGCCGCCACCGCGATCTGGCTGCGGGCCAGCGTGTCCAGGGCGAATGCGATTGGCTCGCCCGTTCGGTCTAGATCGTCTTCGACAATGGCGGTCAGCGACGTCTTGGCCTGCTCCAGGCGCGCGATGCCCTCGCGAATCTGCGGATACGTGAACGCCAGGACTTTGGCGGCGTCCACGTCGGCCGCCAGCGACACCGCGTGGAACAGATTGAGCTCGCCGTTTGGACGGTAACCGCAATCGATCTTCAGTGGATCACCCGGATGCGTGTACTTTGCCACCGCGATGCGCTTGCGCATGAGCTTCCAAACGCCCGCCTGCTCGAAGGCTTCGCGCATGCGCTGTGCGATCGCCTGCCGCCCGGCCGCGGCGCCCTTGCCCGCCGGACGTCGCACCCGCTCCAGGTACATTTCCGCCAGCCGCCCGAGTTCCTCCGCCGGAGACTCGGTCAGGCAGGCCTTGGCCGGCGAGAGCTGCAAGACATTCGAGAATGACTCGTTGACCTTGCTGATGAAATCCGAGCGGCTGACATCCTTCAGCCGCGGCCGCAAATCGTCTTCCAGACCTTCGAGCATCTCCAGATCTGCCGCCGGGTCGAGACACTTCACCCGTTGCCAGTCGCGGGTAAACTTCACCTCGGCAAAGCCGGCGCCATTGGCGCCCGGCTCGACCAGCACCACGCCGATGTTGACGAACTCGTCCTTCACCGCGTCCGGCACATAGCGGAGCAGGAAGAACTCGCATTGCATCAGACCTGCCATTGGCTTTTGGCTAAGTTCCTGCCACAGAGGCACAGAGACACAGAGACACAGAGAAGAATCGGTCAAACTAACGATCTCACTATAATTACTTCCGTCCTCCTCTGTGCCTCTGTGTCTCAGTGGCCAACCCTAATCATCTTTCCAATTCGGGAACGG
>DASQGF010000063.1:0-4173 GCA_035632755.1 Terriglobales bacterium | reverse complement strand
GGCCGCACCAGCCACGACATGCAACCTTGTTCCTTGGAGCTTGTAGAACCTGTTGACGGCCCCTACCCCCTGGTACTTCGTGCCGGCAAGATCGTGGGGGGGAATCTTTATTTTCGAGGAACCCAAACCTTCAATAAATTTCTCAATTGGAGAAATGACGCCGACGCCGAGCCGCTGGAATACACCCTTTAAGAGCGTCATGACGTTCATCGGGATGCCTGCGGCCTTGCGTGCGTCGTCTATCTCCTTGTTCACTTCCTTGTCGATGTCCGGCTCGATGTCCTTCAGGCCGGCACAGGAACGGTCGTCCACCTCGGCGCGCTGGACCAGACCGGGACTGCGCCCGCTTTCTTGCTGGACCAAGTGGGCCAACTCGTGCGCCAGCAGTCGGCGGCCGGCCCTGTCGGCGGGCGCATACTGAGCGGCGCCAAACACAATGTCGTGGCCAACGGTGTAGGCCAAAGCGTTCACCGCTCTGGCTGACTCGGCAGCCTCCCCGTCGGAGTGCACGCGCACCTGGCCGAAGTCATGCCTGAAGCGCGGCTCCATGAAGGCGCGAGTGGACGGTTCGAGCGGCTGGCCGGGTGAGCGCAATACTTCGTGGACGATAGGCGGTGCTGCGGTTTGTCCCAGGTCGCTGCCGCTTATGCGCTTCATCTGCAGGCGGGCGGGTTCCTGTCCCGATTCTTCCTCCTGACAGTTCGCGCAACTGCCGCCGCAGGCGCAAGCGCGCTGGAGTCGCGGCTCGGGCATCCGCATTACCTGCTCAGCGACGCGGTCTGCTTCCTGCTCATATTCGTCTCCCGGCTTGTTGATCGCCAGTTTCGTCTGTATCGCCCCTGTTGCAGGAGGATGTATGGGAATCCGGCTAAAATCGTGTCCGAAGCGAGATGATGCCGCAGCGGTCCATCCAATATCGTGTTCTTCAGCATGAGTCTGCAACATCCGTAGCACTGCTTGATTACCAATTGTGCTCTGCGAATGGAGGATAGGATGCTTGCGATGATCCAGTCCAAGTGTTGCCATGTTAGGCCGAGCCAGGCTGGAGGATACTGGCTTTTGAGGTTGATTCTGCTTCTGTGCAAAGGTTCGCATGATCTATCCCTGGTTCTCCTGCGGAAAAACCCACCGCCAGCGCCATTCGGTTGGCGCGTTGGCATATTTGCGATCCAGAGCGTCGGGCAACTGGACACGCCCCCAACCTTCGGCCAGATCTGTTCTGGCACGGGTACTACCTCCTCTGTCATATGTCAAGTGCGAATTGCGAATTTGCGAATCTCGGCGATTCTCTTTCCAGGCTGGTAACTAAGTTGGCGCCAGACCGCGACTCTCGCCCGTGACCGGATCGTGGCGGATATAGACCTCGGAGCCTTCGGTACTCGGACGGCAAGCGGACTTATGGACGCCTTGGACGTGTCCTTTTGTGCTACGGCTGGACCGTATTCATCCCAAAATGGTGGCGCACGTCGGCGCCCTTGATCCAGAAGATGACGTCTTCCGAGATATTGGTGGCGTGATCGGCCACCCGTTCCAGGTTGCGCGAGATGAGCAGCGCATCCAGCGCCTGTTGCAGCGCCTCCGGGACCCGCTTCATGTGAGCGATCATGGAGGTGTGGATCTCGCGGTTCATGTCGTCCACCAGGTCGTCCATCTTCAGTACTTCCTCGGCCGCTTCCGGACGGGCGTCGATGAACGACTGCAGCGCGCGCCGCACCATGTCCTTGGCCAGTCCGGCCATGCGGGGAATATCGGCCGGCAGGTCCACCTCCGGCAGATCGAGCGAGTGCTGCACCCGCTGCACGATGTTCACCGCCTGGTCACCCACGCGCTCCAGGTCGGCGTTGATCTTCATGACGGCGGTGATGAAGCGCAAGTCGATGGCCATGGGCTGCTGCATGGCCAGCAGATCGAGGGCAAGCTCGTCGATCTCGCGCTCCATGATGTTGATGGCGGGCTCGCCTTCAAGCACCTGCTGGCATAGCCCTGGGTCCCGCCGCCGATAAGCCTCGACGGCGCGCTCCACGGCCTGCTCGGCCATGCCGCCCATGGTGAGCAGCTTCTGCTTCAACTGGTCCAAACCCTGATGGAAACGCGTGCGCACTATCCAAACCTGCCTGTGATGTAGTCTTCCGTCCGCTTGTCGGAAGGATTGGTAAAGATCTTCTCGGTCTTGTCGAACTCGATCAGTTTCCCCATCAGAAAGAAGCCAGTGTACTCCGCCACTCGGGCCGCTTGCTGCATGTTGTGGGTGACGATCACGATGGTGTACTGCTCCTTGAGCTGGAAGATCAGCTCCTCGATCTTGCTGGTGGAGATGGGGTCGAGGGCGGAGGCCGGCTCGTCCATCAGCATCACTTCCGGCTGCACCGCCAGCGCCCGGGCGATGCACAGCCGCTGCTGCTGGCCTCCGGAGAGGCTGGCGCCCGACTGCTTCTTCAGCACGTCTTTCACTTCGTCCCACAGCGCGGCCATGTGCAGCGAGCGTTCCACCACTTCGTCCAGCACGCGCCGGTTGTGGAAGCCGTTCAGCTTCAGCCCGGCGGCCACGTTGTCATAGATGGACATCGTTGGGAACGGGTTGGGCTTCTGGAACACCATGCCCACGCGGCGGCGTACTTCCACCGCCGAGGTGCCGTTGCCGTACACCTCCATGGAACCGATGCGCACCCGGCCTTCCAGGCGCGCGTCGCGCACCGTCTCGTGCATGCGGTTGAGGCAGCGGATGAAGGTCGACTTCCCGCACCCCGACGGCCCAATGATGGCGGTAGCGTGATTGGCTGGGACCTGCATGGCGATCTCGTACAACGCCTGGGTCGCACCGAACCACGCGTTGAGCTTCTCGACCTGGACTCCGACACCCATGTCTTAGGTAGCTCCCTGGAACATGCCGCGGCGCGCCACCAGGCGCACCAGGGCGACCGCGCCTACGATGAGCGCGATCAGCACCAGCGCTCCCGCCCAGGCCAGCCGGTGCCACTCGTCGAACGGTGAGATGGCGTAGCTGAAGATCTGCAACGGCAGCGCGGCGGTGGGCTGGTTGGGATTGAGGTTCCAGAACTGATTGCCGAAAGCGGTGAACAGCAGGGGCGCCGTCTCGCCGGCGATGCGGGCGAAGGCCAGCATCACCGCCGTGATCACCCCGGCGCTGGCGGTGCGCAGGGTGATGGAGAGCGTGGCCCGCCAGCGGGCCACCCCAAGCCCCCAGGCCGCTTCCCGCACCGAGAGCGGCACCAGCAGCAGCACCTCTTCGGTGGCGCGCGTGATGGTGGGGATCATCATGATCCCCAGCGCCACTCCGCCGGAGAGCGCGGAAAAGTGCTTCTGTGTCAGCACCACTAGGGCGTAGGCCACGATGCCGATGACGATCGAGGGCACGCCGTTCAGCACGTCCGCGGTAAAGCGCAGCAGCGATGCGAAGCTGCCACGGCCATACTCGGCAAGGTAGATGCCGGCGCCGATCCCCCAGGGCACTCCGATCAGGCTGGCGATGCTCAGGATCATCGCCGATCCCACGATGGCGTTGGCTACACCGCCGCCCTTCTCGCCGACCGGGACCGGGAGGTGAGTGAAGAAGGCCAGGTTCAGCGACCCGATGCCGCGCACTACCAGATACGAGAAGACGGCCAGCAGCGGAGCTACTACCAGCACCGCCATCAGGACGGCGAATCCGGTCGCGAGGCGGTCCGTGATGGTGCGCCTCCAATCCACGAAGCGTTGCTGCGATGGGCTGCGATCAGGCGGGGTCCCCATCGCGCCCGCTTTTGGCGTGATGGGGTCGTCAGGCACGGGCCCTCGCAGGCAGGCCGCGTGTGACGGACCACACCAGCAGCCCGGCCAGTATGTTCACCACAATCGTCACCAGAAACAGTCCCAGCCCGATCTCGATCAGGGCGCTCAAGTACAGGTCACCGGTCGCCTCGGTGAATTCGTTGGCGATCACGCTGGCCATGGTATACCCCGGCGCAAACAGCGATCTCGCGATCTGCGGCGTGTTGCCGATGACCATGGTCACGGCCAGGGTTTCGCCCAGGGCGCGGCCCAGTCCGAGGATAATGGCCCCCACGATGCCAGTGCGCGCATTGCGCAACACGCCCACCCGGATCATTTCCCAGCGCGTTGCCCCCAACGCCAGCACCGCTTCCCGCTGCTGCTGCGGCACGGCGGTAAGCACTT
>DASQGF010000062.1:0-11268 GCA_035632755.1 Terriglobales bacterium | reverse complement strand
ACCGGGAATCGACCGGCCTTTCTAGGCCTTGACCTTCGCCTTCTCCCGGCGGCTGGCATCGGCCGCTACCGGCATCTGCCGGCCCCGCTGGCCGCTGCGCCACTCCTGGTAGGCCACCAACATCGGGGCGGCGATCGCAATCGAGGAGTAGGTACCGATCAGGATCCCAATCACCAGCGCAAACGAGAACCCGTGCAGCACTTCGCCGCCGAACAGGAACAGGGACAGCACGGTCAGAAACGTCAGCCCCGAGGTCAGGATAGTCCGGCTCAGGGTCTGGTTGATGCTGCGATTCACGATGTCGGCGAGCCTGTCCCGCCGCATCAACTTGACGTTTTCCCGGATGCGGTCGAACACCACGATGGTGTCGTTCATCGAGTACCCCACCAGGGTCAGAATGGCGGCGATAACAGTAAGCGTTATCTCCTTGTTCGTCAATGAGAAAGCTCCGACCGTGATGAGCGTGTCATGGAAGCACGCCACCACCGCCGCCACCCCGTAGATGAGCTCGAATCGGAACCACAGATAAACCAGCATTCCCGCCAGCGAATACAAAGTTGCCAGCAGAGCCTGCTTACGCAATTGCGCTCCCACCTGCGGACCGACGATCTCTACGTTGCGCACCCCGAAATTGGAGACGAAATAGTCCTGGCCCAGCACGGTGAGCACCGCCGGCGGCACCGTGTCCTTCAGCTCGTCCAGCGAACCCAGCACGCCGCCGCGGGTCTTGTCGCGGAAGTTGACGATCTGCTGCGCCAGTTGGCCGTAGCGCACGTCGGCGTCGGTGCCCAGGTGCAGCGGGTCTTTGCTGAGCAGGTCGTCTTTGATGCCCTGCACGCCGCTGTTGTTCAGGTCCTGCTTGCCTGGGGGGGTATTGGTCTCGAGCGCCTGGATGATCTGGTTCTTGCCCTTGTCCAGTGCCTGCTCGGTGGTCTCCTGGATATCGAGCGCCACCAGCACCTCGTTGTTCGGCGGCGGGCCGTAGCGCTGGATGCGCGCGTTGTGCAGCCCGGCGCGGTCCATGGCCTTGCGGATGTCGTCGGGGTTGGGCGGCTGCGCGAACTTCACGTACACCAGCGTCCCGCCGCGGAAGTCAATGCCCAGCGGGATGTGGTGCCAGAACAGCATGGAGAGGATCCCCGCCACGCTGAACACCAGCGAGAACGCCAGGAAGTACCACTTCTTCCCCAGGAAATCGACGTTCGTGTTCTTAAAAAATTCCACGATAAATCAGCTCTTGGCTCTTAGCTCTTGGCTTGGATCAAAGCCGTTTTAGTGAATCAATGACGCAATGGCTCAATGACTCAATTCTCATATGCTCAGCGCTTCGCCCCGCACCTTGCGGTTCAGTATCGCGTCGAAGATCACCCGCGACACGAACACCGAAGTGAACAGGTTGGCCAGCAAACCGAAGGTCAGCGTCACCGCGAAACCTTTCACCGGCCCGGTTCCGAACAGGAACAGGATGGCCGCTGACACGATCGTGGTCACGTGCGTATCAATAATGGTGACCCAGGCGCGCGCGAATCCCTGGTCCACGGCCGAGGGCGGCGTCTTGCCATTGCGCAGCTCTTCCCGGATGCGCTCAAAAATCAGCACGTTGGAATCCACGCCCATGCCGACGGTCAGGATCACCCCGGCGATACCGGGCAGCGTGAGGGTGGCGCCGGTGAAGCCCAGGAATCCCAGCAGGATCACCAGGTTCAGGATCAGGCCCACGTTGGCGTTGATGCCTGCGCCACGGTAGTACACCAGCATGAAAGCCAGCACCACCGTCATGCCGATGATGGCGGCACGCACGCCCTCGCGAATCGAGTCCGCGCCCAGCGACGGCCCCACCGTGCGCTCCTCAAGATAATGGATGGAGGCCGGCAGCGCGCCCGAGTTCAGCACCATGGCCAGGTCCTTGGTCGCTTGCTCGGTGAATGATCCAGTGATGCGGCCGGTATCGTGGATCGGCTCCTGGATGGTCGCCACTTCCATCACCTTATTGTCGAGCACTACCGCCAGCTTGTCGCCGACATGCGCGCTGGTGAAGTTGAAGAAGCGCCGCCCGCCGTCGCCGGTAAGAATGAAGGTCACGTCGGGACGGCCGTTCTCATCGCGTGACGGCTGTGCCTGCCGCAGGTCCGTGCCGCTGACCGCCGCCGACCGCGACACGATGTAATACGCTTCCTGCGTCTCGCCCGTGCTGCCGATGCTCCTTCCCTTCAGCAGGATGGTGTTCGGCGGCAGCACCCCGCCGGGGTTAGCCTGCAGCGCCTCCTGCTGGCTGGCGTACGGTCCGCTGATGGCTTGGCGTATCTCCAGCATCGCTGTGGACTGGATGATCTGCTTCACTCGCGCGGGATCGTCCACCCCCGGCAGTTGCACCAGGATCTGGTACTGCCCCAGGCCGTGTTCCTGGATGGTGGGCTCACTCACCCCGAGCTGGTCCACGCGGTTGCGAATGGTCTCTATGGCCTGCGTCACCGCCCGGTTCTTCAGCTCGTTGGCCACGCTCGGCTTCATCTCCAGCAGCCAGTTGTTCTCTGCCTGCGAGGTGAGGTTGTACTCGGGAAGCCGGTCCTGGACGAGGTTGCGCAGGTCGCCGCTCGACTCCGGTGGCACGCCCTTGAGCATGATCTGCTCGGGATGGTTCACCGGGTCGGGCTTAGTGATGTCCGTGTAGCTGATATTGCGGCTGCGCAAGTCTTCCTTCAGCCGCTCGACGGCGCGGTCGGTGTCCGCATTCACCGCGTCGTTCACCATAACCTGCAGAATCAGGTGGGTCCCGCCTTTCAGGTCCAGGCCCAGGTGGATGCGCTGCAGGATGGCCGACGTCAGACCCTGGCCGCTCAGCTTCTCCGGCACTCCAAAGATGCCATACAAAAAGACCAGCAGCACTGCGATGATGAGGAGTGTTTTGATCCAGAGATTCTTGGTCATGATTCCCTAGAGTACCCAGTACCTAGTACCCAGTACCAAGTAGCGAGTGACCGATCCAAGGCAAAGCCGAACTCGGTACTTGGTACTCGGTACTTGGTACTTACTTCAGGATTTCGCCTGCTCCTCGGGGCCTGCCACCGAAACTACCGACGAACGCAGCACTTCAATCCTGAGATTGTCGGGGGGAACGCGCAAGTGGACGGTGTCGTCGCGCAGCGCGATGATAGTGCCGCGCATGCCGCCGCTGGTGGTCACCCGGTCCCCCGTCTTCAGCGCTCCCAGCATGGCCTGCCACTTCTTCTGGCGGCGCTGCTGCGGCATGATCAGCAGGAAATAAAAAATCGCGAAGATGAGGACGAGCGGGAGCCACAATACGGCTCCGCCCTGGCCACCCTGCGCCAGAATGAGGTTGAGGTTGCCGATAATTTGTAGGTCCATCAGAACTGCTTACTTGCGCGGCGCCATGCGAGGGCGCGCTTCCTTCCCTTTAATTCCTCAAGGAATCTGCTAGGCCGGGTCTTCCCCCTGGGCGGAAGAGTTCAGGCTGTGCGACCGGGCCTCGGAAAGAAATGCTTCCAAGTACCCAAGTCTAATAGATTGCCGCACCTGCCGCATTGTGTCAAGGTAGAAGGCCAGGTTGTGGATGGTGTTCAGCACCCCCGCCAGCGTCTCGTTCGAGTTGTAGAGGTGCCGCAGGTAAGCGCGCGAGTAGCGGGCGCAAACCCGGCAGGCGCAGCGCGGATCGAGCGGCCCTTCATCCTGCGCGAAGCGCGCGTTCTTGATCGCCAGCTTGCCCTCGGACGTGTAGAGCAGCCCGTGGCGCGCCGCCCGCGTGGGTAGCACACAATCCATCATGTCGATGCCGAGCGCGGCGTATTCCACGATCTCGTCCGGAGTGCCCACTCCCATCAGGTAGCGCGGCCGGTCTTCGGGCAGATGCGGCAAGGTGGCCTCGACCGTCTCCCGCGTCAGCGCCCGCGGCTCCCCTACGCTCAAACCGCCGATGGCGTACCCGGGGAAGCCGATCTCGACGGTGCGCTCGGCGGACTCGCGCCGGAGGTCAACATGCATACCGCCCTGGACGATGCCGAAGAGATGCTGGGAGGAGTTTCCAGTTTCGAGTTTCGAGTTTCGAGCCTCGGATCCGGAACTTGAAACTTGAAACTTGAAACTCGAAACTTCTCCCCAGGGCACCTCCTGTTTGTGCTCCTCAAGAAACCTCTTGCAGCGCTCCGCCCAGCGCGCCGTCATCTCCATGGACTTGCGGGCGTGCTCGCGGTCGGCCGGATACTCGGTGCACTCGTCGAAAGCCATGATGATATCCGCGCCCAACGCGATCTGCGCCGCCGTCGCTGTCTCCGGGCTCAAGAAATGCAGCGCCCCGTCGAGATGTGAGCGAAACTCGACGCCTTCCTCGCGCAACTTGCGCAGGTCGCTCAGGCTGTATACCTGATAGCCGCCGGAGTCGGTCAGGATCGCGCGCTCCCAGCTCATGAAGCCGTGGAGCCCGCCCAGCTTGCGGATGGTCTCCGTGCCCGGGCGAAGGAACAAGTGGTAGGTGTTGGCCAGCAGGATCTCGACCCCGAGTTCCTCCAGCGTCTCCTGGGTCACGCCCTTGACCGTGGCCAGCGTCCCGACGGGCATGAAGACAGGCGTCGCGACGTCGCCGTGCGCGGTCCTGAGCCACCCCGCGCGCGCCGAGCCGCAGTGAGCTTCGATCTGGAACAGGCTGGACATCAATCGCTAATTCTATAAGGAAGGGAATCCACCACGGAGGCACGGAGACCCGGAGGCGAGCAATTCTTCCGGACCTCCGTGACTCCGTGTCTCTGTGGTGGGTGTGATCACGCTTTTCGTTCCATGGCTTCGTTCGCCAGCCGATCGGCATCGGCGTTGTGCTCGCGGCGAACGTGCTCAATGCGGAACCACTGAAGCCGCCGCGCCAGCGTCCGTGCCTGCTCGTACAGCGGACGCAACTCCGGACTGCGCACCTTGTACACGCCGTTCATCTGCCGCACCATCAGCTCGGAATCGCTCCGCACCCGCAGGGCAGAGTGCTTGTGCTCGAGCGTATAGCTCAGCGCCGCGATCAGCCCGGAGTATTCCGCGAAGTTGTTGGTGCGATGGCCGAGGTAGCGGCTGAACTCCGCGATCCGCTTCCCGTGGTGGTCTTCGATCACCACTCCATACCCGGCGGGCCCGGGATTGCCGCGCGCGCCGCCGTCCACGTGGGCCACCAGGTGCTCGGGCACGCTCTCCGCCGGGGGAGTGAACATCTCCTGCGTCTTTGGTCTTTGCGGATGAGAAGAAGGAGGCCGCGCCATGCCAGCAGTCTAACCGCTTGGAACGTGAAACTTGAAACGTGCGACTATCTTCCTTCCGCCAGCCGCGTCGCCAGCCGGTCGGGTAGCCTGGCCACGATGATGTGCTGCTGCGCCTGCTCGATGTTGTAGGGCACGCGGTAGAAGGTGACCTCGTAGCGGTCCGGATCGAAGACGCAGCAGGCCGCCCGCGGATCGCCGTCCCGCGGCTGTCCCACCGACCCGGGATTGATCATGTATTTGGCGGCGCTGCCCAGGTCGAGCGCCCAGGTCTCATGATGGTTCTGCGTGCCCTGGTAGATGGGCCGCAGCGTCTCCCAACGGTCGCTCTCGAAGGCGAACCCGCCCTGGATGTGGGTATGCCCGAAAAAGGTGAGCGGATAGTTGGTGCGCAGCAGCGACTCCTGCGCGTCGCGCATGACGATCACATACTCATCTTCATCCAGCGGCGATCCGTGGACCAGTTGTACGCCGTCCGCCTCCGTGCCGGCCCAGGTTTCCTCCTGGTTGAGCGGATAACGAAACGGCAGAAACACCGGCCCCTGCGGCATCAGCTTCAGCCACTGCATGTTTTCGGGCGTGAGCGCCTGCATAGTCCAGAGCGCGGCGATGGCGGCCACGGGATTGAAGTCCTCCATGCTCATCAGCCCGGTGCAGGCTTTGTCATGATTGCCGCGCACCACCAGCCCGCCCAGCTTGCGAGCAAGTTCGGTCACCTCGTTGGGACTGCCACCATAGCCGACGATATCCCCCAGGTTCGCCACCTTATCGCACGAGGGCGCCGCCTCCAGGCACGCGTTTAGCGCCTCGAGATTGGAATGCATGTCGCTCAGCAGCAGGATGCGCATGGAGAAGCACTCAGCATTCAGCATTCAGCACTCAGCACTCAGCCCCCGACAGGCAAGAGATGATACCTTCCGCGGGCTCGCTTGTCATGTACGGGAAGGAGACGCGACGCTGAGTCCGATTCCTCCGCGGCTCCGTGACTCCGTGGTGGGTTTACTGAGTGCTGAGTGCTGACGGCTGAGTGCTTATCGTACTAACCGGACACCTTGCCCAGTGTCCGGGCTCGACCTCGACCAGTGGTGGAAACGCGCGCGCGCACTCGTCAACCCGCAGGCCGCAGCGCGGTTCGAAGGCGCAGCCGGGCGGCAAGGCTCCCATGGTGGGAACCGTTCCCTCGATGGTCTTCAGCGGACGCGCGCGGTCGGTGGCCAGCGTGGGCACGGCTTCGAGCAGCCCGCGGGTATAGGGATGGGTCGCGTTCTTGAAGATGTGGCTGGCGCTTCCCATTTCGACAATTGACCCCGCATACATCACCGCCACGCGGTGCGCCACCTGCGACACCACCGCCAGGTCGTGCGAGATCAGCAGCATCGCCAGACCGTATTTCCGCTGCAGCTCGCCCAGCAGTTCCAGGATCTGCGCCTGGATGGTGACATCAAGCGCGGTGGTGGGTTCGTCGGCGATCAGCAATTCGGGGCGGTTGACCATGGCCATGGCGATCATCACCCGCTGACGCATCCCGCCCGAAAGCTGATGAGGATAGTCGCGCACCCGGCGCTCGACATCGGCGATCTGCACGTCCCGAAGCGCCTCCACGGCCCGGCGCCAGGCCTCCTGCTTGCCGATGCCGCCATTACATGATTTTCCTACTCCCTGCTTCCTACTCCCTGCTCCTTGATGTGCAAGCACCGCTTCCGCCACCTGGTCGCCGACACGCATCACCGGGTTCAGCGCCGTCATCGGCTCCTGGAAGATCATGCTGATGCGCGCGCCGCGCACCTTCCTCATATCTTCGTCACCGACTCGCAACAGGTCACAACCAGCAAAGCGAATCTCGCCGGAGATCCGCGCCTGTACCGGTAAGAGGCGCAGGATGGCCAGCGAGGTCACCGACTTGCCCGAGCCCGACTCCCCCACCAGTCCCAGGACTTCTCCGGCGCACAGGTCGAAGCTGACCTCACGCACCGCCGGCACGCTGCCTTCACCGGTCGCAAACTCGACTCTCAAGTCTCTGACTTGAAGCAAGGAAGCGCCCACCGGCTTAGTGTAACTGTAGCGTCGATCCGGGCCACACCTGCGTGCGCTCTCGGCCATGCCCTCGCCGGCATCCTCGTCTTGCGCGTAGTTTTGGGAAAGCCGCATAAAAAGCGATTCTGGCCATGTTTTCCACAGGACAAAATTGCGGGAATTGCCTCAGTTTGGAGGTGGTTACGGTCCTCAACCAGTTATTGATGCCCCATTGTTGCCACATACCATTGTGGAAAAACTTTACCGCGCCAATGCTGGTCAAAGTAGTTACAGATTCCCAAGTTTTTCATAAATCCTTTGAATCCCGGCGGGGCCACGGTGTGACTTGCTGCGAGCGAAGCGCGTGATACATTGCACTTTTTCCGCACCTTGGCCTGTGGACAGGCCGTAAGTCGTTGACAGAGTGACGGATAAAGTTCCGACAATTCGGTTGACTTCATATCCGGGGGGTGTAGAAAGCTCACCGTTCTTTGACGCTTACTTAAGTTTTTCCGGTTGGTAGCGCGTCCGGGGCTCAAGCCAAGTCACTGTCCAGGTTCTCGAGACCCAAGGACGGAGGGCTGGCGAGGGTCGTAGCAACCTGCTGGTCGAGGAGAACGAGGAAGCTGTCGAAGGCAAGATAGAACCCCGGGGCGGTAACCGGTTTTTCCGGTTGGCGGTGAGCCCGGAGCCCGAGCTGGAGGCGCAAGCCTTCTTAAAGATCGCAGGTCGCGACCCGCAAGGTGGTGGCCCGTCGCAGGTCGGCAAGGGTCAAATCGCGAGCCGCTGGTCGAGGAGAACGGGGGCCATAACCTCGGGGTTCTTGTTTGGTTTATCTGCCCTCCCTAATCGGCTTCGGCCCCCTCCCCCAGGAGGCCCGTGGTTCGCCACGGGCCTGTTTCATGAATGCCCCCTCTAAAGAAAAGGAAGCCACGGATTGACACGGATCTAAACGGATCAAGAACCAGAAAATGATCCGTGCCTATCCGTGAAAATCCGTGGCGCTTCTACAGCGGGATATTCCCGTGCTTCTTGGGCGGGTTCTTGTCGCGCTTCGTGTCGAGCATTTCCAGCGCGTCGATCAGCTTCTTGCGCGTCTCGCGCGGGGCGATGACCGCGTCCACGTACCCGCGCTCAGCGACGACGTAGGGATTGGCAAACCGCTCGCGGAACTGCTCGATCAGCTGTGCGCGTTCCTTATCTTTGTTCTCCGCCTTGGTGAGTTCGCGCTTGTAGACGATGTCCACCGCGCCCTCCGGCCCCATGACGGCGACTTCGGCGGTCGGCCAGGCGTAGTTCACGTCGGCGCGAATATGCTTCGACGCCATGACGCAATAGGCCCCGCCGTAGGCCTTGCGCGTGATCACGGTCAGCTTGGGCACGGTGGCTTCGGCGAAGGCGAACAGCAGCTTGGCGCCGTGGCGGATGATGCCGCCGTACTCCTGCTGCGTCCCCGGCAGGAAGCCGGGAACGTCTTCGAAGGTGATCAGCGGGATGTTGAAGCAGTCGCAGAAGCGCACAAAGCGCGCGCCCTTCACCGAGGAATTGATGTCCAGCACGCCCGCCAGCATCGCCGGCTGGTTAGCCACCACGCCCACGCTGCGGCCGTTCAGCCGCGCGAATCCCACCACGATGTTCTTGGCATAGTGCTCGTGCACTTCGAAGAAGTAGCCGTCGTCCACCACCATGCGGATGACGTCCTTGATGTCGTAGGGCTTGTTGGACTCGGTGGGCACGATGGTGTCCAGCGCGGCGTCGGCGCGGTCGATGGGATCGGTGCACGGCCGCCGCGGCGGATCGTCGAGATTGTTCGACGGGATAAAGCTGATCAGCTCGCGGATCATGGACAGGCACTCGGCGTCGTCGCGCGACAGGAAATGCGCGACGCCCGAGGTCTCGTTGTGGGTCATGGCGCCGCCGAGTTGGTCCTTGGTGACTTCCTCGTGGGTCACCGCCTTGATCACGTCCGGCCCGGTAATGAACATGTAGGAGGTCTTGTCCACCATCAGGACGAAGTCCGTGATGGCCGGGGAATACACGGCGCCACCGGCGCACGGGCCCATGATGGCGGAGATCTGCGGTACCACGCCCGAGGCCAGGGTGTTGCGGAGGAAAATGTCGGCATAGCCGGCCAGCGACGCCACGCCTTCCTGGATGCGCGCTCCGCCCGAGTCGTTCAGCCCGATCACCGGCGCGCCCACGCGCATGGCGACGTCCATGATCTTCACGATCTTCGAGGCGTTGGCCTCCGAGAGCGAGCCGCCAAACACGGTGAAATCCTGCGCGAAGACGAACACCAGCCGGCCCTCGATGCGCCCGTAGCCGGTGACGAAGCCGTCGCCGTACACCTTCTGCTGCTCCATGCCGAAATCAACGCAGCGGTGGGTGAGCAGCTTGTCGGTCTCTTCGAAGGTGCCTTCATCGAGCAAGAAGGCGATGCGCTCGCGCGCCGACATCTTGCCTTCCTTGTGCTGGCGCTCGTGGCGCTCTTTTCCTCCGCCGGCCTCCGCCAGGCCGTCACGTTTCTTCAGTTCTTCCAGCTTCTCTTCCAGAGTCATGCGCAGAATTATACGGAAGTGGGGGACCAGCTTCTAGCTTGTGGATGCTGGCTCTTGGCCCTTGGCTCTTGGCTCGAGCGCGGCTTGCCTTAACTGGCGACTTGCTACTGATTTCCCGCCGTATCGGCCCACTTGTACTTCTTGCCGTCCCAGTAGACGGCCGAGCTTAATTGCTGCTCCTCTTCGACGAGGCTGATCGCGGGGATGGGCCGCTTGCGGTGCATGACCTGGGTGAGCGAGAGGCTGTCGAACGGCAAGTTGATGATGACGAACTTGGCCTTGGGTGTGGCCGCGCGCCAAGCCTCATTTCCGGCGCCATGGATCACCAGGACCAGGTTCTGGCGGTCGGGATCGGTGGCGTTGAATTGCACGGTGATCTTGGGGTCGCCGTAGCCGAAATTCGTGTAGTAGGGATCGATCACCTTGTAATTGTGGGTGACTTGGTCGACGAGCGGCGTCTTGCAGCGGGCGACGATCACGGCGTCTTCCACGCCATCGCCGTCCAGGTCAGCGGCCAGGAAGTCCACCCAGGACGACTTCTCCGCCTTGGGGTGCAGATAGTTCACTTTGGCGGCAGAGCGTTCCGTGGCCACTTCAAAGCAGGGGCCGAACTGCTTCTTCACCACTTCGGCGAGATCGGCAGGCGGTTGCGGATGGTCCTCGGCTTGGCCCTTTGGCGCCTTCCATAAGATCCATCCCCAGGTGACGAAGAAGAGAACAATGAAGATCCAGGCAAGCCTGACTAAACGCATACAGCTACTCTAATCCGGTTCGGCTCGATTGGGATGGTTACGAACTGGGCACATCTTGGGAATTCGGCCACCGGTACTTCCGTCATTAGGCCATTCCCTGAAAGGAAGGCGGCCACGGGACAAAGCAACCACGGATTCACACGGATTGGGAACGGATCAGAAGGGAAAAAATGATCCGTGCCTATCGGTGCAGATCCGTGGCTACAGGGTTGTCGCCTTCTCCGCGATCAGCTTGCAGACCTTGGCAATAAACTCCGCGGTGGGCATGTCGTCGGTCTTCTCTTTGCTGCGGGTGCGGACGTTGACCGAGCCGGCCTGCGCTTCCTTGTCCCCGACCACCACGATGTAGGGCGTTTTCTGCAGCGCGTGCTCGCGGATCTTGGCGTTCATCTTCTCATTACGGTTGTCCACGTGGACTCGCACGCCCGCTTCGCGCAACTGCGTCCCGACCTTCTCCGCATACTCATGATGGCGCTCGCTGATGGGCACCACCACCACCTGCACCGGCGAGAGCCACAGCGGGAACGCGCCGGCGTAGTGCTCGATCAGCACGCCGAAGAAGCGCTCCACCGATCCCCACAGCGCGCGATGGACCATCAGCGGCTGGTGGCGCTGCCCGTCCTCGCCCACGTACTCGAGGTCGAAACGCTGCGGCAGGTTGAAGTCGAACTGGATGGTGGAGAGCTGCCACAGGCG
>DASQGF010000061.1:0-18378 GCA_035632755.1 Terriglobales bacterium | reverse complement strand
CCAGCTTCGCCATGCGCAGCAGCGTCTCGGTCTCCTTCTTCCCGAAGGCGTGGGCTTGGGTGGAGAGCAGCACTAAGATGCCGATCAGCTTGCCGACCTTGATCAGCGGGACCACGTTGATGGAGCGGATGCCCGTCTCACGGGTCAGAAAGCTGTTCACACGGGGGTCGTTTTCGGCGTCGTCGCAGCGCAGCATGTGGCCGGTGCTCACGCACAGTCCGGAGAGACCGGAGCTGGGATCCAGGTGCGTGCCCACGGGCGGCGCGGTGCTGCCGTACGCCGCGCGGCATACGAACCTGCCGCCGTCCGCCAGGGCGATGGCGGACCCGCTGGCCCCGGTCAGCGTGGCCGCGCTCTCGACCACCAGCTCGAACACCGCGTCCGGGTATATGCCCGGACGCATGAGTTCGTTGAAGATGGCGTTCATGGCCGAGACTTCCTGCGCATCCCGCGGATGGGCGGCTTCACCCAGTTCGCTCTTGAACCGCTCCCAAGCTGCGGGTGGGGCCAGGTCGGCTGCCGGGTTGGTCGACTGGGGCAGCGGGTGGCGTGTGTCGGTCGGAACGTCCTGCGCCGAATCCGAAAGATCTTGAAGATTTTGCACGGGCTTCACTTCCTCGAAAATGTACCTGCGTGACTGTGGGGTTGGGCCTGGGAGCCCGAGAGCTGCGCTGCAGGGGAGGAGCGAACCCCCGATTTTGCCTCCAAAACCCGCTCCTGTCAAGGATTCGGGCGATGGGCGATGGGGTGCTCTCCTATGAGAACAGTACCGGCGATGGGGTAGTGGGCTACTTCTAGCGCACCGCCACCGGCTTCGCCGTCTGGGTGCGGTACCAGGCCACGGTGCGCGCCAGTCCGTCTTCGAACCCCGCCACCGGCTGGTATCCCATCAGCTTCGCGGCCAGCGAGACGTCCGCCAGCGAGTGCTTGATGTCCCCGGCGCGCTCCGGGCCGTGGTGCGCCGTGCCGGAGTAGCCGGTCATCTCTTTGAGGATCTCGAAGGTCTGGTTGAGCGTGATGCGCGTGCCGGTGGCGGCGTTCATTGCTCGCCCGGCGACCTGCGCCGCTGGCGCGGAGCAAGCCAGCAGGTTGGCCGAGACCACGTTGTCGATGTAGGTGAAGTCGCGGCTCTGCTCGCCGTCGCCGTAGATGGTCGGCTGCTCGCCCCGCAGCATGAGCGTGATGAACTTAGCCAGCACGCCGGAATACTGTGACGCCGCGTCCTGGTACGGCCCGAAGACGTTGAAGTAGCGCAGCGTCACCGTCTCCAGGCCATAGACGCGGAAGAACGAGGTCATGTAGAGCTCGCCCGCCAGCTTCGACACCGCGTAGGGCGAGATCGGGTCTGGCGGCATGTCTTCGCGCTTGGGAAGGGTGGGTGATTCGCCGTAGATCGAGGACGAGCCCGCGTACACCACGCGCTTCACTTTGGCATCGCGGGCGGCGATCAGCAGGTTCACCGTGCCCTCGACGTTGGCGCGGTTGCTCCCGGCGGGATCGGCCACCGACTTCGGCACCGAGGGGATGGCGGCCTGGTGCAGCACGTAATCCACACCGCGGCAGGCCTCGGCGACCGCCGCGAGGTCCAGCAGGTCAGCCGCGCGAAACTCCAAGCGCGCCAGGTCGGCGATGTTTTCCCATTTGCCGGTGGAGAAGTTGTCCAGGCCCCGCACGCGCTCGCCCCGTTGCAGCAGCGCCCGCGCCAGGGAAGATCCGATGAACCCGGCGGCGCCGGTGATCAGGTAAGTGGCCACGGTCTAAACATAACATGCGCCGGGAAAGCACAGGCACTAGGTGACCGGGCTCACAGCGGAAACCGCGTTCCAGGAGGGTATAATTCATCGATTTGGCCGGAGACCTTGGGGTCGCAAGGAGGCCGCCCCTTCGGGGCGTGGCAATCATATGAGCGGAGCAATCGCAGTGAAACCAGCAGAATTGCGCCTGGCCCGGCGCATGGCCCGCCTGGGTACAGAAACTGCTTTCGAAGTTCTGGTGAAGGCGCGCGCGCTCGAAGCCAAGGGCCGCGACATTGTCCACCTGGAGATCGGCGAGCCCGATTTCGACACGCCCTCCAACATCATCGAGGCTGCTACCACCGCCCTGCACAAGGGCTGGACGCACTACGGCCCGTCCGCCGGTCTGCCGGCCTTGCGCGAGGCCATCGCGGAAGAGATCAGCCGCAGCCGCAAGGTGCCGGTCAAGGCGGAAGAGGTTGTGGTAGTGCCCGGTGGGAAGCCAATTATTTTCTTTACGATCTTGGCCTTAGCTGAAGAAGGGGATGAAGTCATCTACCCCAATCCCGGTTTCCCCATCTATGAGTCCATGATCAACTTTATGGGCGCCAAGGCGGTGCCCATCCGCCTGCGTGAGGAGATGGATTTCCGCCTCGACGTCAACGAACTGGCGCGCCTGATCAACGACAGCACCAAGCTCATCATCCTGAACTCGCCGCAGAATCCTACCGGCGGCGTGCTCGCACGCAAGGACATCGAAGCCATCGCCGCCGCCATCGGTGACCGCGACATCATGGTTCTTTCCGATGAGATTTACTGCCGGCTTATTTACGAGGGCGAGCACTTCTCGCTGATGTCGGTTGATGGCTTCAAAGATCGCACCATCCTGCTTGACGGCTTCTCCAAGACCTACGCCATGACCGGTTGGCGCCTGGGCTACGGCGTCATGCGCGCCGACCTAGCCGCGCACATCGCGCGCCTGATGACCAACTCCAATTCCTGCACCGCCAGCTTCACCCAGGTGGCGGGCGTCGAAGGCCTGCACGGTCCGCAGGATTCGGTGGACGCGATGCGCGAAGAATTCCGCCGCCGCCGCGACCGCTTCGTCGAGCGCATCAACCAGATCAAGGGATTCTCCTGCCGGCTGCCCAAGGGCGCGTTCTACACCTTCCCCAACATCACCGGCACGGGATGGCCCTCGAAGAAGCTGGCCGACGCGCTGCTGGAAGACGCAGGCGTGGCCGCCCTTTCCGGCACCGCCTTCGGCGAGTTCGGGGAAGGCTATTTGCGGTTCAGCGTGGCCAATTCCATCGCCAACATCGACAAGGCCGTGGACCGCATCGAGCAGTGGGCCAAAAAGAATTTGTAGGTGTCATCCTGAGCGAAGTGCGAGCTGAGCTTGGTGAGCGGAATGGGCCGGCCTCAAATTCAGCATGGCTGTCATTCTGAGCGGCGTCCGAGCCGAGCGGAAGCGAGGTGAGGACAAGCGAAGAATCTGGATAGGCTTGAGGTGGCCATGCGGTTCGTTGAGCAGGTCTTAGCTTCAAGAAACTGCATGTGCCGGAAGGGCACGCTCCAGGTCCTTCGCCCGCGCTCGGTCGCGACGCTCCCTCACGGCGGCTCAGGATGACAAAGAGTAAGAGATCGTCGCGATGACGAAGAGATCATCGCGACAGCTTTGAAGCTACATCACGTGTGTGGGGGCAGCCGCCTTCCGTGCGGCTGAACAAAACAACATGAGCAAACCTTTTCGTGTCTTTATCACCTGCGACATCGGTGACGAAGCCTTGAACGTCCTAGGCAACCGGGGATACCAGGTCGAGGTCTATCCCAAGCCAGAAGCTCCACCCAAGCAGCTCATCCTGGAAAAGCTGCGTTCCGGCATCGACGGCCTCATCACCACCTTGCGCGACCAGGTGGACGCCGAGGTCTTCGAGGCAGGGAAGGGCACGCTGAAGGTGGTCTCGCAAATCGCCGTCGGTTTCGACAACATCAACCGCGCCGACGCCAACCGCTACAAGGTCCCCTTCACCCACACCCCCGACGTGCTCACCGAGGCCACTTCCGAGTTCGCCTTCTTCATCCTAGCCGCGCTCGCCCGCAAGCTCTGGGACGCGGAGAAACTGGTGCGCGAAAACCGCTGGGACTACTGGCATCCCTACCTGCCCTTCCTGGGCGACGAAGTGACGGGCAAGACCATGGCCGTCATCGGCACCGGCCGCATCGGCCAGGCCGTCATCAAGAAGTGCACCGGCTTCGACATGCACATCCTGTGCTACGACCCGGTGTTTGAGAACACCAAGTTCGTCCAGGCCATCCAGGAGATCAAGGACCTGCGTTACAAGCATGGCCTCTATTACGAGCGGCTGACGATCAGGTACGTGACACTGGAGGATGCGCTGCGGCAGGCCGATTACGTCACCATCCACGTGCCGCTGATCCGCCCGGGCGAGAGCGACACCCCCACCTACCACCTCTTCGACGAACGCCTGCTGCGCATTATGAAGCCCACCGCCTACCTGGTGAACACCTCGCGCGGGCCGGTGGTGGACGAAGCCGCGCTGGCGAAGGCTCTGCGCGAGCGCTGGATCGCCGGCGCCGCCCTCGACGTCTTCGAGCAGGAGCCGCTGCCCGCCGATTCGCCGCTGCGCGATCCCGCGATCGCCGACCGCTGCCGCCTCTTCCCTCACTTCGCCAGTGCCGGCAAGATCACCCGCCTCTCTGCCGATCCCAACAAAGGCATGGCCGGCCGTTGCGTGCAAGGCCTGATCGACGTGCTGGAAAAGAACTACGGCGGCGACTACACCCAGATGCCCTGGGTGGTGAACAAGGAAGCTTTCAACAGCGCAGCGTGAGACATATTGGTGGGCGGATTTGAAGGGGCGCGGCTTTCAGCCGCGCCGTAAGAAGGCGAATTCAGATTGTCATCCCGAGCAAGCGCGACGGAGCGTCGCGACCGAGCGCGCCGCGAGGGATCTGCAGTTTTGGGAATCCACAAATGCAGATCCCTTGGCTTGTGCTCGGGATGACAACTCGGGATGACAAATAGAAATTGGCGGGGCACGGCGCAGTCTGAAGCTGCGCCCCTTCAAAGCACGTGGAGGCGCATCAAGCTGCGTCTCCACAGGGTGAGCCACACCCTGAGCTGATGCTTTCTGCCTCCCAGCGCCATCTAATATCTGAAAGGACTCGCGGGCCGCCCCTGCCGAGATAACGGGATACGAAAAACCCGAGTTGCGCGATAATATTCCTCGTACTCTTGTTGGAAGGCAGCGTCCGGCCGCAGCCGGTTATTACAGGAGAGATCATGAGCAAGCGCGTTTACATCGCCGCTTATAACCAATCGAAGTTTGGCAAGCTGATGGCCATGACCGTGCCACAGATTGTCCGCAATGCTATCGAGAGCGTCTGTCGCCAGATCAACGTGACGCCGGCGGCCATCGACGTGGGCTCCATCGGCGCCGCCTGCAACTTCTCGCTCAACCACCAGGGTCTGCTTTCCGGGCTGATGGCCATGACCCCCGGCATGGAGTCCAAGCCGATGGAGATGGTTGAGAATGCCTGCGCCTCGGGCGGCCAGGCCGTCCTGTCGGTCATCCAGAAACTGCAACTGGGCTGGGGTGACACCGGCGTCGCGCTCGGCTACGAGAAGATGCGCGACAACGAAGGCAAGATGGACGGCAAGCTGATCGGCGAGGTGCTGGGATATTTTTCCTTCCCCGACGAGCGCGAGGGCAAGACGTTCGTCTTCCCGCACCTGTTCGCCGAAGTCATGCGGGACTACATGAAGGAGTACGGCGTCACCGAGGAGCAACTGGCGCAGATCGCCGTCTGCGAGTACGGCAACGCCAAGTACAACCCCTGCGCCCAGATGAACAAGGTGCAGATCACACTCGACCAGGCTATGAAGATCGAAGGCATCAATAAGTACATCGTCGATGGCCTGCCGCTGAAGACCTATGACTGCTCGCAGATTACCGACGGCTACGCCGCCCTCATCCTCGCCACCGAAGAAGGCCTGAAGAAGCTGGGCGTGCCCAAGTCCGACTGCGTCGAGATCGCCGGCTTCGCCCAGGCCAGCGATCCGCTTAAGAAGGAAGGGCGCGACGTCCTCCGCCCGGCCGGCGCCTACAAGGCCATGAACAAGGCCTACGAGATGGCCGGACTGAAGCCCAAGGACGTGAACGTCGCCGAGGTCCACGACTGCTTCACCGTCATGGGTGCGCTGGGCACGGAAGTGATCGGCAAAGCCGAGCCCGGCAAGGGCGCCCAATACTGGGCGGACGGCAAGGCGGCGGTGGATGGCGAGTGCGCCATCAACACCTCCGGTGGCCTGATCGCCAAAGGACACCCTGTTGGCGCCACCGGCGTCGCCATGATCGGCTGGTCGGCGCAGCAACTGCTCGGCAAGGCCCCGCAGGAGCTTCAAGTAAAGAACCCGCGCGCGGCTGCCACCTTCAACATCGGTGGGCCCATCTGCGCGTCGGTCTGCACGGTGCTCAAGGCAGCGTAGTAACCAATTGCTGTTGACCGTAATTCGGGGCGGGCCAAAGGGCTCGCCCCAAACTTTTTTCGGCCGCCGGCTGTAGAATGTCGGCCGATGCATTACTTGCTGAAGACCGAACCGACTGAGTACTCGTTCGCTGACCTAGAGCGTGACAAGACCACCGTCTGGGACGGCGTCACCAATCCCGTCGCCGTCAAGAACCTCCGCGGGATGCAGAAGGGCGACGAGCTGGTCATCTATCACACCGGCGACGAGAAGCGCACGGTCGGCACTGCCTCGGTGGTCTCGGTGGATGCCGCCGATCCCAAATCGCCGCGCGTGACCATCAAGGCCGGCAAGCCGCTCGCGCCCGTGTCGCTGGCCGAGATCAAGGCCAACAAGCTTTTCAGCGACTCGCCGCTCCTGCGCCAGGGACGCCTCTCCGTGGTCCCGCTCAGTGAAGCGCAGCACCGTTTCCTCACCTCCCGCTAGGGTGCGCCGCGATACGCACGTGGGGACGGGCGCGGTCGCCCGTCCGGGGCGCGACTCTGTCGCGCCTTAGCCCCGCAGGGGCGGCACGGCGAGCGGAAACTTTGAAACTTCTTATTGACACCGCCTTGTTCCATGCTGCATATTTATACAGCAACTTGCATAAATATGCAGCGTTATACACTCGAGTGCATAAATATTCACTGATTCCGATGTCCAAGCTGGCGCGCCAGAACCGTATCCTCGATCTCGTGCAGGAAGAACCCCTGGCCAGCCAGGACGATCTGCGGGTGCGGCTCTCCCGGCTGGGCTTCAAGGTGACCCAGGCCACGCTCTCGCGCGACATCCACGACCTCGGCCTGGTCAAGACCCCGGAGGGCTACATGGCTCCGCCGGGCGAGGCCGCCCCGGACGCGGGCGCGCCCCGCATTGCGCGCCTGCTGCGCGAGTTCGTCATCCAGATTCGTGGGGCGCAGAACCTGCTGGTGCTGAAGACCACGCCGGGCAGCGCCCAGCCGGTGGCGGCTGGCATCGATGCCGAGGACTGGCCCGAGATCGTGGGCACGGTCGCGGGCGACGACACCATCCTGGTGATCTGCCCCGACCGCAAAGCCGCGCGTAAGCTAACTGTGCGGGTGCAGGAGCTACTGGCGTGACCCCTGCGATCAAGACCGCCGTAGTCGGCTCGACCGGTTATGCTGGCTTCGAGTTGACCCGCCTGCTGACCCGGCATCCGCGGCTGGGCAAGCCCCTGCTGCTGCGCCGCGAGAAGGAAGACGGTCCTGCGAATCTCGCCGACCTGTATCCGCACATCTCGGGGAACGGCAGCTATCCGCTGGAACCGTTTTCCTGGGCGAAGCTCGCGGGCGTCGACCTGCTGTTCATGTCGACGCCGCACGAAGTCTCGCGCGAGTGGATCCCGGAGGCGGTGCGCCGCGGGCTGCGGGTCATCGACCTGAGCGGCGCCTGGCGCCTGCGCCAGCCCGAGCATCGCGCGATCTACGGCTTCTCCGACGCCGAACCGCAAGTGGCAGCCACACTGGCGGAAACTGCTGTATACGGCCTGCCGGAGCTGCACCGCGAACAGTTGAGCGACGCACAACTCGTCGCCAATCCCGGGTGCTACGCCACCTCCATCATCCTGGCGCTGGCCCCGCTGATGCGCGCCAGCTTGGTTGATCGCGAGCACGGGATCATCTGCGATTCCAAGTCGGGCGTCTCCGGCGCGGGCCGCCAGCCCACCGAGAAGACCCACTTCGTCGAGGTCGCGGACAATCTCTCCGCCTACTCGGTCTTCGCCCATCGCCACACCGGCGAGATTCTGGAGCAACTCGATCTCGACGCGCGCGAACTGATCTTCACGCCGCATCTGCTGCCCATCCCGCGCGGCATTCTCTCGACCATCTACCTCCGCCTGCGCCGACCGATGGAGGCCAGCGAGGTTGAGAGCTGCTTCCGCACTTTCTACGCCGGTGCGCCCTGGGTGCGGGTGTATCCGGCGGGCGAGCTGCCGCAGATCCAGTTCTGCACGCACACCAATTTCTGCGATGTCGGCTTCTGCCTCAGCCCCGAAGGAGAGCGGCTGGTGATCGTCTCCTGCCTCGACAACCTGGTGAAAGGCGCTGCCGGGCAGGCGGTCCAGAACATGAACCTGATGTACGGCTGGGACGAAAGCGAGGGACTGAATTGAGGATCGTGGTCAAGATCGGCGGCGCGGCCCTGGATGACAAGCAGCTTCTCCACAAGGCCGCCCGGGCGGTTACCGACATGGCCCGCGAAGGCCACAAGGTGGTGGTAGTGCACGGCGGCGGGGCAGCGCTGACCCGCGTCCTGAAGCAACTGGGCAAGACCAGCGAGTTCGTCAACGGGCTGCGCATCACCGATTCCGAGACGCGCGACGTGGCGCTGATGGTGCTTGCTGGGCGCATCAACAAGACGCTGGTCGCGGCGCTCAATTGTCTGGGCCAGCCCGCGGTGGGATTGTGCGGCGGTGACGGCGCCTCCTTCCGCGCGCGCAAGAAGCGCTCTAATGGCGTCGATCTCGGCTTCGTCGGCGAGATTTGCTCGGTCGACGCCCGCTGGATGGAAGCCATCTGGCAGAACGGCGGCATGCCCGTGGTTTCCAGCCTGGCGCTCGGCACGGACGGCGAGTACTACAACATCAATGCTGACCAGATGGCCGCCGCTTGCGCCGTGGCCTGCCATGCCGACGCGCTTGTCTTTCTGACCGACGTAGCCGGCGTCAAGGATGCCGACGGCGCTGTGATCCGCTGGCTCGATCTCCGCAGGATGGTGCAGTTGGAGGCCGCTTCGGTGATCGGTGGCGGCATGCTGCCAAAGCTCGAGGCCTGCCAGCACGCGCTGCGCTCCGGCGTGGGTCGCGTGCGCATCCTGCCGGCCGCGCACTCCGAAGTGCTGCCCGAGCTCTGTTTCAGCCGCGTGGACCTGGGTACGGAGGTGATGCTGGCATGAGGCTGGCCTCCGTGATGCGCGCTGAAGCCGCGCTGCTTGTCCCCACCTATGATCGCTACAAGGTGCTGCTACGCAAAGGCCGGGGCGTGTACGTGTATGACGACACCGGACGCGCCTACCTCGACTTGCTGGCCGGCATCGGCGTGAACGCCCTCGGCCACGGACATCCCGCCATCCGCAAGGCGCTGGTGCAGCAAGCCGACAAGCTGATCCACGTCTCCAATCTCTTCTATCACGATTACCAGGCGGAACTGGCCAAGCGGCTGACGCGCATCTCCGGTCTCGATCGCGCGTTCTTCTGCAACAGCGGCACCGAGGCCTGGGAGGCGGCGCTGAAGTTCGCCCGCGCCCACGCGCGCACCCACAGCAAGAACGGCGCGCATCCTGCCTGGCGCATCCTCGCGCTGGAGGATTCTTTTCACGGCCGCACCTTTGGATCGCTCTCCACCACGGCGACCGCTAAGTATCGCGAACCGTTCGAGCCGCTGGTCCCCGGGGTGCGCTTCGTGCGCGCCAACGACGTACGCGACTTGGAGCGCAAGTTCGATCCCACGGTGTGCGCGGTCGGCCTCGAGACCGTCCAGGGTGAAAGTGGCATCAAGCCTGTCACGCGGGAGTTCCTGCAGGCGGCCCGCGGGCTGGCGACGCGATACGGCGCGCTGCTGATCATTGACGAAATCCAGTGCGGCCTGGGCCGCACTGGGCGCTGGTTCGCCTACCAGCACCACGGCATCATGCCGGACATGTTGACCGTCGCTAAGCCGCTGGCTGCCGGCCTGCCGCTGGGGGCACTGCTGACCACTGACGCGGTCTCACGTTCCATCAAGCCCGGCATGCACGGCACCACTTTCGGCGGCGGTCCGCTGGCCTGCGCCGTTGCCATCGCCGTCATCGATACCATCGAGAAGGAAGGGCTGCTGGAGCGCGCGGGCAAAGTCGGTGAATATTTCCGCCAGCAACTGCTGGATCTTCTGGACCGGCATAGCTCGATCCGCGAAGTCCGCGGCTGCGGGCTGATGCTGGCCGCCGAGCTGGACTCGGCCGACCTGGCGAAGGCCGTCCACCTCGGCATGCTGAAGCGCCGCATCATTCTCAATCGCACGCACGACACCGTGCTGCGTTTCCTGCCGCCGTTCATCATCCAGCGCAAGCATGTGGACCATGCGATCGACGCGCTAGATGCGGTGTTGACGGCGGCGGAGAAATCGGCCGGAACCCTTGTGCCAACCCCTGTAGGGAGGAGCAACCAGTGAGCACTTCGACCATCGCGCGTCGGGCAGCTTCCGCCCACGCGGCCAACCACCCCAGCAAACCAAAACCGGGTTTGCCGGGGGGCCCGGTCATCAGCCTGGACATCAAGGCGTTGGAGAATCGTGACCTGCTGTCCATTGCCGACCTCGAACCCTCCGAGGTCGCGACCATCCTCGAACTCGCCGGCCTGGTGAAGGCGCGCCCAGCGGACTTTCGCACCGCCCTCAGCGGCAAGCAACTGGCGATGTTCTTCGAGAAGCCGTCGCTGCGCACCCGCCTGACTTTCGAGGCTGGCATGGCCGGGCTCGGCGGCACCTCGATCTTCGTGGACCAGACGGCGTCGCCGCTCGGGGCGCGCGAATCTCTCAGCGACATCGCGCATAATCTCGAGCGCTGGGTGGACGTGGTGGTGCTGCGCACCTTCGAGCACGCGACCATCACCGGCATAGCCGAACACGCCACCATACCGGTGATCAACGCGCTGAGCGAGATAGAACATCCCTGCCAGGCGCTGGCCGACTTTTTTACCCTGCAGGAAAAATTCGGCGATCTCAGCACGGTGCGCCTGGCCTACGTCGGCGACGGCAACAACGTGGCACACTCGTTGCTCTTGACCGCCGCCTGCCTGGGCAGCCGGATCACCATCGCCTGCCCGCCGGGATACGAGCCGAAACCGGAGATTGTCGGCCGCGCGCTCGTCGTCGCCGCCCGTACCGGCGCGACCATCGAGATCATCAACGACCCGGCCGCGGCTGTCGCCGGCGCCGACGCCGTCTACACCGACGTGTGGGCCAGCATGGGGCAGGAGCGCGAGGCGGCGGAGCGCCGCGTGATCTTTGCGCCCTACCAGGTGAACGAGTCACTGATGGCACTGGCCGCTCCCAATGCCCTGTTCATGCACTGCTTGCCGGCGCACCGCGGCGAGGAGGTCGCGGCTGAGGTGATTGATTCTTCGCAGTCCATCGTCTTCGACCAGGCGGAGAACCGCGTGCACGTCCAAAAAGCCATCCTGCTGTTGCTGCTGGGCGGCGCTGCTCGCCGCTTCTCGGCCAGGAGCGCCCATGCCTGAAAAAGTGGTGCTGGCGTATTCCGGAGGCCTCGACACCTCCATCATCATCCCCTGGCTGAAAGAGAACTATGCCTGCGACGTGATCGCGTTCGTCGGCGATGTCGGCCAGGGTGACGATTTCGAAGCGGTCGTCGAGAAGGCGTACAAGACCGGCGCGTCGGACGTCGTGGTCGAAGATCTGCGCGAGGAGTTCCTCACCGGATACGTCTTCCCCGCGCTGCGCGCTGGCGCGGTGTACGAACACAAGTATCTGCTGGGTACGTCGCTGGCCCGCCCGGTGATCGCCAAGCGTCAGGTCGAGGCGGCGCGGCGTTTCGGCTCGACCACTGTCGCCCACGGCTGCACCGGCAAGGGCAACGACCAGGTGCGCTTCGAGCTGGCTTATCAGGCGCTCGCGCCGGATATCAAGGTCATCGCGCCGTGGCGCGAGTGGGAGCTGAAGTCGCGCGAGGATTGCCTGGATTACGCCGAACAACGCGGCATTGCCGTCGAGGCCAGCCGGGCAAAGATCCACAGCCGCGATCGCAACCTGTGGCACCTGAGCCACGAAGGCGGCGAACTCGAAGACGCGAACAACCCACCACTCGCCAGTACCTGGATGCTGACGCGCTCGCCGCAGGAAGCGCCGGACAAGGAAGAAGAGGTTACCATCGGCTTCGAACAGGGCACGCCGGTGTCAGTGAACGGTATGAACCTTGACCCGGTCTCGCTGGTCGAGCTGCTCAACGAGATTGGCGGGCGCAACGCCATCGGTCGCGTCGACCTGGTCGAGAACCGTTTCGTCGGCATCAAGTCGCGCGGTTGCTACGAGACGCCCGGCGGCACACTGCTGGTCACGGCGCACCGCGAACTGGAAGCGCTGTGCCTCGACCGCGACCTCATGCACTACAAGCAGCAGGTCGCGCTCAAGTACGCGGAGCTCGTCTATTACGGCTTGTGGTTCACGCCCCTGCGCGAGGCGCTCGACGCGTTCGTGAACCAGACGCAGCCCGAGATCACCGGCAGCGTGAGCCTCAGCCTCTACAAGGGGAACATCGCCATCACCGGCCGCCAGTCCGAATACTCGCTCTACCACACTGACCTAGCCGCGTTCACCATGGGCGAGAGCTACGACCAGAAGGATGCTGCCGGGTTCATCCGCATCCTCGGGTTGCCCGCGCGCTCGCGCGCCCGCACCCGCACGGAGGTTGCGAAGTGAAGATCTGGGCCGGCCGGTTCCGGAAGCCGCAGGATCCCGAGTTCGAGCGCTGGCAGCGGTCGTTTCCTTTCGACCAGCGCCTGATTCAGGAGGAGCTTTCGGCGAGCCGCGCTCACGCGCGTGCGCTGGCTTCCGCCGGCGTGCTATCGCAGGCGGAATTGGATTCGATCCTTCGCGGCCTCGACCAGGTCGGGCAGCAGGCCGCAAACCCTGAGTTCCTTCAGGACGAGGAAGCTGAGGACGTGCATCATTTCGTCGAAAAGGGTCTGGTGGGGCTGATCGGCGAGACCGGATACAAGCTCCACAGCGGGCGCAGCCGCAACGAGCAGATCGCGACCGACCTCCGCCTCTACGTGCGCCGCGCGATCGACAACCTGCAACGCGGTCTGGGCGAGTTTCTGGAAGCGCTGATCGCGCGCGCCGAAAAATCCGGCGTTGCGGCGATGCCGTCCTACACCCACCTGCAGCCGGCCGAGCCGGTGCTGGTGGCACACTGGCTGCTGGCATACGCCGAGATGTTCTTCCGCGACTTTAGCCGTCTGACCGACTGCCGCAAGCGGCTGAACCAGTGCCCGCTGGGCTCGGGCGCAGTCGCCGGGACCACGCTGCCGCTCGATCGCGCGGTGATGGCCGCCGACCTGGAATTCGACCAGCCCACCGCCAACAGCCTCGATGCCACCAGCGACCGCGACTTCGCCATTGAATTCGTTCAGGCCCTCGCGCTAGTAGCCACGCATCTCAGCCGCTTCGCTGAAGAGATGGTCCTGTTCGCGACCCGCGAGTTCGGCTTTGTGCGCCTGCCCGAGGCATTCTCCACCGGGTCGAGCGCCATGCCGCAGAAACAGAATCCGGATGCCATGGAACTCATCCGCGGCAAAGCCGCCCGCGTCATCGGCGACGCCACGTCGCTCGTCACCACCGTGAGAGGCCTGCCACTCGCTTACAACAAGGATCTGCAGGAAACCCAGGAGCCGGTATTCTCGGCGGCGGAGACCATGCAAGCTGTGGTCTCCATCGCCGCGGGCTTCATCTCCGCCGTGGAGTTCGACTACGACCGCATGCACGCGGCCGCCAGCTCGGGATTCATGAATGCCATGGCGGCGGCGCACTACCTGGTCGGTCGTGGCGTGCCCTTCCGCCACGCCCACGAGCAGATTGGCAAGGCAGTGCAGTGGTGTCTGGAGAACCACTGCGAGCTGCAAGACCTTTCTCTGATCGATTTGCACCGCTTCGCACCCGAGGCGGACCAGGACTTCTACTCGCATCTCACGCTGGACGCGGTGCTCGGCTGCCACGATGTCGAGGGCGGCACCGCGCCGGTGCGCGTGCGGCAGGCGCTGGCGGAGGCGCGTGAACGGCTGGCGGCGTTACGGGGAGAGCTGCATGCGCACGCGTAACGCCATCCTGCCCGACGCCGACGCGATCCACGAGCTGATCGCCACGTATTCCGGCGACGGCACGCTGCTGCCTCGCACCCTGGCCGAGATCTGCGAGAACATCCGCGACTTCACCGTGGTCGAAGACCAGGGCCAGGTGATCGCCTGCGGCGCTCTCCACCTTTACGGCCCGCACTTGGCCGAAGTCCGCTCCATCGCCGTACGTCCCGAGGCCAAAGGCAAAGGCGCGGGGCGCAGGGTGGTCAAGGCGCTTCTGCAAGAGGCGGAGCGGCAGGAGGTCACCGGCGTCTGCCTGTTCACGCGCATCCCGGAATTTTTTGCGCCGCTTGGATTCACCATGGCCAACCGCGAGGACCTTCCCGACAAGATTTACAAGGACTGCCTGGCCTGCCCCAAGCTGCACTGCTGCGACGAGATCGCCATGGTTCGCGGCGAGCTGCCTAAGTACGCCTTCCTTCACCAGCACCACATCGGGCGTGGGCTGGTCAAATCCGAGGCATGAGCGACTCCGCCCTGACAATCGAAGTGCCTTTAGGATTCTTGTTCTCGTCCGTCGCGGCCGGGATCAAGGCCAGCGGGCGCCCGGACCTTGCCTGCGTGCGGATTCCCGCCGGCGCCAGCGCCGCGGCTGTTTTCACGACTAACCGCGTCGTCGCCGCTCCTCTGGAAGTGGATCGCGAGCATTTGAAACGCAGCCGCGGGCGCGTCTCATTTCTGATCGTCAATGCCGGAAACGCAAATTGCGCCACCGGACCTGCGGGTCGCCGCGATTGCGAGCGCGTCTGCCGCGAGGCCGCGCGGCTGTTGAAGGTCCGCACGGAGAGCGTGTTTCCGTCCTCGACCGGAGTGATCGGCGTTCCGCTGCCGGCGGAGAGAATCGTGCGCGCCTTGCCGGAGTTGATTGCAGCCAACGCTGCTGGCGAGCAGGCGGCGGAGGGCTTCGCGCGCGCCATCATGACTACTGACACCCGCCCGAAGATCATTTCGCGCCGCATCGGCGCCGGATCGGGGTCGTTCGGGCTGCTGGGCATTGCCAAGGGCGCGGGGATGATCCATCCCAATCTCGCCACCATGCTGGTGTACCTGTTCACCGACCTGGAAGCTGGGCCGCGCGAGCTGCAGGGTCTTTTGTGCCCCGCCTGCGACGACAGCTTCAACTGCATCTCCGTGGACGGCGACACCTCGACCAACGACACGGTGCTGCTTTTGGCCAGCGGCGCCAGCGGCGTGTCGCTGCGACATCCCGGCGTTCGTGGCAGGTTCACTCAAGCTCTGCACGAAGTCTGCAAGGAAATTGCCGAGCAGATCATCAGCGACGGTGAGGGCGTGAAGCACGTTATCCGCCTGCGCATCGAGCAGGCGTGCGACCGCAAGGAGGCCATGCAGGTCGCGCGCACCATCGCCCATTCGCCCCTGGTCAAGACCGCCTGGGCAGGCGCCGACCCCAACTGGGGACGCATCCTCGCCGCCGCCGGCCGCTCCGGCGTCCCGCTCGATCCCAGACGGATCAATATCTTCTTCGGCGACCTGCAAGTGTGCTGCAGGGGCGTGGCCGCGCCCTTCGATGAGCGCGAAGCCCACGCCTATCTCACCCAGCCGCAGTACGATGTGCGCGTGCAGCTTGGTCGCGGCCGCGTCTCGCTGGAATTTCTCACCGGCGACCTGACCACCGATTACGTCCACATCAACGCCGACTACACCACGTAACTTTTTCTTTCTTGGTGAGATTGCCCATTCGCACTTCCGAATCGCCGCACCACCCTTGACCCGCCAGCCGCGTCGAGAGCATAATTCGCGGACTCGACGGATGGCATTTTTCTGGTAGAAGCGGTTCTGGACCGCCTCCCCTTTGGCTTGGCGAATTTGTTGAAGTTTTTTTTGCAAAACACCATTCTTTCGGTCTCCCGCCGATGCTGTGATTGTTGAAGGCGGCGCCGAGAAGAGTTTTCAACACCTACATTCCTGCGGGTAGGAGTTCTGACATGAGCGAGCAAACCGGCAAGCGGATCGGCGACTACGAGATCCTCGGCGAGTTGGGCAGCGGGGGAATGGGCAGGGTTTATCGGGTACGCAACGTCATTTCAGACCGCGTCGAGGCCATGAAAGTACTGCTGCCCGATTTGGCGGGACGGCAGGAGTTAGCCGCGCGCTTTCTGCGGGAGATCAAGCTCCTGGCTGCCCTCAGTCATCCCAACATCGCCGCGCTCCGTACGGCGCTCACACTGGACAACCAACTCGTGATGATTATGGAGTATGTCGAAGGCACCACCTTGGCCTCCCGGCTGGAGCGTGGGCCGATCCCAGTGCCGGAGGCGCTGAACTACATCGATCAGGTGCTGAGCGCGCTCAGCTATGCGCACCACCAGCATGTGATCCACCGTGACATCAAGCCGGGCAACATGATGGTGACGGCTGAGGGAGTGGTGAAGCTTATGGACTTCGGCCTCGCGCACGCCGGGAATAATGATGGCAGTCCCAGTCTCAGTCTCACGGTGACCGGCACCACGCTAGGCTCCATCAACTACATGTCTCCGGAACAAGTGAAGGGCCAGGCTGCGGATGAACGCTCCGATCTGTATTCACTCGGCGTATCGCTCTACGAAATGGTGACCGGCCAGAGGCCATTCCAGGCGGATAGCGCTTTCTCCATCATGACAGCGCACGTCAAAGAGCTGCCGAAGCCGCCGCTGGACTTGCAGCCCGGACTACCCCCTGCGCTCAATGAGATCATTCTCATGGCGATCGCCAAAGATCCTCAGATGCGCTTCCAGTCAGCCGACGCTTTTCGGAGCGCCGTGAACGAGGTGCGGCAACTTTCTCCGGGGATGCAAGCTGCCGCGCCGGGCAGGCGAGCAGCGACGTCGGTTGACACCACTGTGCCGGTGGTACCTCGGCATGATGCGCCGACTGCGACATCGACATCGAGAGATTATGTATCTCCGTCGGTTTCCACGCAGGTTGATGCCAGAGTCACGCCCGTTCCCACTGCGCCGCCTCCGCCTGCCCACCAGGGTGGTCATCGTGGCTTGTATATGACAGTGGGGGCCTTGATTGTGCTTGCGGTTTTAGTAGCGGCCGGAATCTACATACCAGGACGGGGAAAGGCGGATGAACGGTCGGGAAGCGCTCCCCCCGAGCCACAGCCAGTCGCGCCGGAGCCAGCGCCGGCGGTAGCGCCTCCTGCACCCATCAAGCCGGCCGAGGATCCAGCAAAGGAACTGCTGCTTGCCCAGTTGGAGCGTCACCTCGATCAGCTTTCCGGCCGCGCCGCCGCTGTGAACAGCAGCCTGGATCGTCTCCAACAGCAGCAGGCTGCCTCCGGCTACGGCCTTCGCGGGGACATGGTCGCCAGACAGGCAAGCATGCAGACAAACTTGTCTAGGGCCCAGAATGCGGTTGGGCACGGAGATGTCGCAAGAGCCAGGAGATACACCGATCTGGCCGCCGCCGACGTGGAGGCTCTGGAGCACTTTCTCGGGCGCTAGCCTGCATGCACGCATCTATGCCCAGGTGACCAGCAGTGGCGTGGGGCTTGGGCCGCGGGCCGACCACGCTCGAATTCCTCACCTGCGACCTGACCACCGACTACGTCCATACATTTCGTGAGCGTTTCCGAAAAACTGTGTCGTGGGTCAGTACTTAAAATGAGCGTTAGCGCAGTTTCATAGTCGACGTACCGAGGCTTTGAACGGGCACGGCCTTCAGCCGTGCCGCACCGCTCCCTCCAAATTGTCATCCCGAGCGAGCGCGAAGGAGCTCGGCGACTGAGCGCGAGTCGAGGGATCTGCATTTGCATTATTTCTGTTGCTGCAGATCCCTCGCGCCGCGCTCGCCTCGCGGGGCTCGGCTCGCGCTGGCTCGGGATGACAATTCAGGAGAGCGCCGCTACGGCGCGGCTGGAAGCCGCGCCCTTTCAAAGCAAGGCTCACGAATAATTCAGGGGCTATGCGTGCGTGTGTTGGAGCTTCTTAACGGGCAGTACCTTAATCTGAGTCCCCACGCAGGTCCTCAAAGAACCGAGTAAGCTATGCCCTCCGCAGTGATGTTTGGGGTGTCGAGCAAAGAGCGGAGTTCTTTCTTGCCAAAGTGCAGGAAGGAGTTGGGCAAAGAGGAAACCTGCTTATATGCCCAACGGGGTTTCTTTTTCCGCGGCAAGCTGTAATTGAAAAACTTCCCGACCTCGTAACAGACTAGATCCGCCGCCTGAATCCCAGGATATTCTGCCGGCGTTCCTGGGACAATTGACTCCATAAACAGGCCGGTCAGACCCAAAACGTCAAATT
>DASQGF010000060.1:0-10639 GCA_035632755.1 Terriglobales bacterium | reverse complement strand
GGAGCGCGCCACCTGGCGGACGTGGTAGGTGGTCCAGCGCGCGACGTATACAGCGCCCGCCGCGTCCACCAGGTGCGGCAAGTTGAAGCCCGCTTCGAACGTTCCGTAGGGATTGGTGGAAGTGGTGGCATGCTCGGGCGTCGTGGGCGCGGTCTGGCCGCCGGTCATGCCGTAAATCAGGTTGTTGACGCAGATCACCTTCAGGTCGATGTTGCGGCGCGCAGCGTGGATCAGGTGGTTGCCGCCGATCGCCGACAGGTCGCCGTCGCCGGCGTACACCACCACCGTCAGGTTGGGGTTGGCCAGCTTCAGCCCAGTGGCGAAGGGGATGGCGCGTCCATGGGTGGTGTGGAACGAATCCAGCGCGAGGTAGCCGGCCACACGCCCGGTGCAGCCGATGCCGGAGACCACCACCAGCTTGTCCAGGTTAGCCTTGGAATCGATGAGGGCGCGGGTGAAGCAGTTGACCGTCGTCCCGATGCCGCAGCCCGGACACCAGATGTGAGGCATGCGGTCGCTGCGCAGAAAGGGCTCGACCGGGTTCGTGTACTCAGCGCATTCGAAATCGACTTCACTCATCGCAACGCCTCCTGGATGGCTTTCAGGATGTCCTCAGGTTGGTGGACGCCGCCTCCTGCGTGCGGCACCAGGACGGTCTTGACGCCGGCCGCGGCGCGCTCGACCTCGCGCGAAATCTGTCCCAGGTTGAGCTCGGGGACGACAAATGCCTTGGCGCGCTGGGCCAGTTCGCGAATAAGCCGGTCGGGGAAGGGCCACACGATCTTCAACCGGAGCTTGCCGACCTTCAGCCCCTTGGCGCGGGCCGCGTCGATGCCGCGCTGCGCGACGCGGGAGGTGATCCCGTAGGAGACCACCACCACGTCGGCATCGGCGGTGTTCTCTTCTTCGACCAGCACCAGATCGTCGGCGGCCTTGCGGATCTTGTCCTGCAGCCGCCCCACCAGCTTCTGCTGCGCGGCCACGGTCATCGCCGGGTAGCCACGCTCATCGTGGGTCAGGCCGGTGACGTGAAACTTGTAGCCTTCGCCGGCGTGCGCCATTTCCGGAACCAGGCTGCCGTTGCCGTTGCACTCGTACGGCTTGTAGGCTCCGGGAGCCTTGTGTGTCTTGTGGCGCGGCTCGACCTCGATCTGGTCAGCCGACGGGATGATTACTTTCTCGGTCATGTGGCCGACGCACTCGTCCATCATGAACATCACCGGCACGCGGTACTTCTCGGAGAGATTGAAGGCGGTGATTGTCAGGTCGAAGCATTCCTGCGGCGAATTGGGGCAGAGGGCAATAACCTCGTAGTCTCCGTGCGAGCCCCAGCGCGCTTGCATCATGTCGGATTGCGCCGGCAGCGTGGGCAGCCCGGTGGAGGGCCCGCCGCGCTGCACGTCCACGAACACGCATGGAGTCTCGGTCATGACGGCGTAGCCGATGTGCTCCATCATCAGCGAGAAGCCCGGCCCGCTGGTGACGGTGAAGGCCTTGGCGCCGCCCCAGACCGCCCCCTGGATGGCGATGGAGGAGGCCAGCTCGTCTTCCATCTGGATGAACGTGCCGCCGACCTTGGGCACGCGCGCGGCGAAGCGCTCCACCACCTCCGTCGAGGGTGTGATGGGATAGCCGGCGGCGAAGCGCGCACCGGCGGCCAGCGCCCCTTCGCAGCAAGCGTGGTCGCCGTCGAGAAAGTGGACACCGGTCAGGACGCCCGCGGGATCAGCTTTCATGCGTGGCCTCCTTCGCTGCCGATTTTTCGCCGACCTTGTAGCCGAAAATGGCGAAGTCCGGACAGTACATGCCGCACAGATCGCAGCCCGAGCACTTTTCCGGGTTGACCATGTGCGGCGGGTGATAGCCCTTGGAATTGAACGCGGGTGAGAGGGCCAGCACCTTGGTGGGACAGAACTCGACGCAGAAGCCGCAGGCCTTGCAGCGTTCCACCACGATCTTGACCGTGCCTTTTGCCATGAAAGCTCCTTTCACTCCGTCGCCCAAAGGCTTGTGCGCCGGAGGCCCCAACATCGGAGCAGTGATGAACTTGGGAGGCCTTGCGGGTAGCGACCACGCACGGTCGGCAGCGTGATTGTCTCGCCGGAGACAGGCGCAAGGGAGTGACGGCGGTCACACAGCTGCGTGAGGAACGAACGAAGCCGGAGGTGGTAGGCGGGATGCAGGAGGCAGGGGGCGAGAAGCAGATTCTTCTCTTGGGTGTGTCCTCCACGAGTTGAGCGAGTTTCTGCCTGCTCCCTCCCCGCTGCCCTCTGCTTCCTGCCACCTGCCTCCTGAAGTGCGCGATATGCCGCGAACCGCATCGCCTTCTCCACCAGTCGCGCCCCTCCAGATGCTTCTGGTTCCCGCTAACTGGCTGATAAAGAGGGGCTTCCAATTCACCTCTGATGGCAGCCGGCGTGCGTTTCTTATTTTGGTGGAGGAATCGGGAGTTGGTCCGCCGATTCGAAGCCGGGAGGTGACTCATGATCGCGGAAAGTTCACAAAGCGCTGCACTGTTGGGCGTGCTGGGTTGGCGCCTAGTGCGGCTGATCGAGACCCACTCCGACCAACTGGCACGAGGTCTGCTGGACCGCATTGAGAACAGCGAGCGCTCCCGCGAGTTCGTCCAGAAGGTTCCGCCGGAGGAGCTGAAGCAGCGCGTGTACGAGATCTACCACCAACTGGGACAGTGGCTGCTGAAGAAGACCGAGCACGATGTCGAGCAGCGCTACATGGCCATCGGCGAGCGCCGGGCGGCGCAGGGCGTGAGCCTCAGCACGCTGATTTTCGTCATCGTCGCCACCAAGGAGCACCTCTGGGAGTACGTGACCAGGGAAGCGATGGCGGACCGCCCGGTGGAACTCTTCCAGGAGCTCGAGCTGTTCCAACTCGTGGAGCAGTTCTTCGATCGCGCCGTGTACTTCGCCGCTATCGGATACGAACGTTACCAGCTCGCCCAGAAGAAGGTGGCGAGCAACTAGGGAAGGCAAGGCACTCACATGTCCTGGATGGACTCATATCGCACCAAGGTGATGTCGGCGCGTGACGCGCTGCGCTGTGTGGAGTCGCACATGCGGGTGTACATCCAGCCCGGTTGCGCCGAGCCGGAGACTCTGGTCGGCGCCCTGATCGAGCGCGGGCCCTTCGTGCGCGACGTGGAGATCGTGCACCTGCTGACCATGGGGCGCGCCGACTATATCGCGCCGGAGATGGCGGGTCACTTCCGCCACAACGCCATGTTCATCGGGGCCAATGTGCGGCAAGCGGTCAACGACGGCCGCGCCGACTACACCCCCATCTTCCTCAGCGAGATCGAGTCGCTGTTCGAGTCGGGCGAGATGCTGATCGACGTGGCGTTGATCCAGGTGTCGCCGCCGGACCCGCACGGCTTCTGCAGCTTTGGCGTAGGCGTGGACACGACGCTTACGGCTGCGAAGAAAGCGCGCTTCGTCATCGCCCAGGTAAACGACCAGATGCCGCGGACCTACGGCGACAGCTTCATCCACGTCAGCGACATCGATGCCATCGTGGAAAGCTCGCGGCCGCTGTGCGAGCTGCCCAAGCACGAGATCACCGACCTGCACTTGGCGATCGCGCGCAACGTGGCAACCCTCATCGAGGATGGCTCCACCATCCAGACCGGCATCGGCGGCATCCCCGACGCGGTCCTGCTCTACCTCAAGGACCGTAAGGACTTGGGCGTGCACACCGAACTGCTCTCCGACAACATCATCCCGCTGATCGAGGCGGGAGTGGTGAACGGCCGGCGCAAGACGCTGCACCCGCGCAAGGTGGTGCTGGCATTCGCTCTCGGGACCCGCAGACTGTTCGACTTCGTGCACGACAACCCCATCTTCGAATTCCACCCCAACGCCTACACCAATAATCCGATTCTGATCGCCCAGAACGACCGCATGGTGGCCATCAACTCGGCGCTGCAGATCGACATCACAGGGCAGATCTGCGCCGACTCCATCGGCACGTATTTTTACAGCGGGATCGGCGGGCAGGTGGACTTCATCCGCGGCGCGACCCGGTCCAGGGGCGGGAAGCCGATCATCGCGCTGCCCTCGACGGCGAAGAACGACACTATCTCGCGCATCGTGCCCACGCTCGATCCCGGAGCCGGCGTGGTCACCTCGCGCGGCGCCGTGCATTACGTGGTCACCGAGTTCGGCGTCGCCTATCTGCACGGGCGCTCAATCCGGCAGCGGGCGGAAGCGCTGATCCAGATCGCTCACCCCGACTTCCGCAACCAGCTCTACGAATACTGCGAGCGCACCAAATGGCTGCAAAAGAACCACGCGTTCGCCGAGGTGAGGTGAGAGACATGGCCGAACCACGCGGGTCTGTCGAGATCAACCAGGATGAGTGCAAGGGCTGCGGGCTGTGTGTGGAGTCGTGCCCGCCCAAGTGCCTGGAGCTCGTGCCGGAGCTGAACCCCTACGGCATCCATCCCGCACACTACACCGGGGAGAAGTGTACGGGGTGCGGCATCTGCTTCTACTGCTGCCCGGAGCCGGGTGCCATCACCGTGTTGCGCGCGGTCGCAGCCAAGACGACAGGATTGGGCGAGGAGGTCTCCCGTGCGGCAATTGTGTAAGGGCAATGTGGCGGTGATCAAAGGCGCCATCCAAGCAGGATGCAGCGCTTATTACGGTTATCCCATCACGCCGGCCAGCGAGATCGCCGAGGCAGCGGCGCTTTATCTGCCGCAGGTGGGCGGCACCTTCGTGCAGGCGGAGAGCGAGGTCGCCTCTATCAACATGGTGTACGGCGCGGCTTCGGCCGGCATACGCGTCATGACCGCATCCTCCGGCCCGGGCCTCAGCCTCATGCAGGAAGGCATTTCCTATCTTGCCGGGTCGGAGCTGCCCTGCGTGATCGTGGACGTGGTGCGCGGCGGCCCGGGTCTGGGCAACATCGCGCCCGAGCAGAGCGATTACTTCGCCATGGTCAAAGGCGGAGGGCACGGCAACTATCGCAACCTGGTGGTGGCGCCGGCCTCGGTGCAGGAGATGGCGGACCTCACCATCCTGGCGTTCGAACTGGCCGACAAATACCGCAATCCGGCCATCGTGCTCACCGACGGCTTCATCGGCCAGATGATCGAGCCATTGGAGCTGGAGGAGCGGCAGATCCCGATGCCGGAGAAGCCGTGGGCGGTCACGGGTGTCCGCGAGACGCGCAAGAACCTGGTGAACTCCATCTATCTCGAGACCGACGAGCTCGAAGCTCACGTCCGCCATCTCGAGGAGAAGTACCGCAGGGCGCAGGAAGAGGAGCCGCGCCACGAGCTCTATCTGGCGGACGACGCCGAAGTGCTGGTGGTCGGCTATGGCATCGTGTCGCGCGTGCTGCGTTCGGTGGTGGAGCAGGTGCGCAAGTTCGGGCTGCGCGCCGGGCTTTTCCGTCCCATCACGTTGTGGCCGTTCCCGTCGAAAGCGCTGGCCGCGGTGGCAGCGCGTTGCCGCTCCGTGCTGGTGGTGGAGCTGAGCACCGGCATGATGGTCGAGGACGTGCGCCTGGCGCTCGATGGCCGGGTGCCGGTCGATTTCTACGGCCGCAGCGGCGGCAATGTACCCGGGGCGGAGGAGATTCGCGACCGGCTGCTGGCTAAAGCCGCCGAGCTGGTGGCCGTCGGGTGAGTTGAGGCGGTTAGCGGGCGTGAGCGGAGCGGGAGCCCGCTGCCGAAATCCCGAGCGCAGCGAGGGACCTTCTTTGAAGGGCTGAAGACGCTGGAGCAAGGAGGAAGCGTGTCGGAATACCAGGTGGTGCACTCGAAATCGCCGGTCTTCTATGACGTCTACGAGCGCAAGAGTGACCTGCAGCACCAGACGCACTATTGTCCCGGCTGCGGGCATGGCGTGGTCCACAAGCTGATCGCGGAAGCCGTCCAGGACCTGGGCGTGCAGGATCGCGTGATCTTCATCAGCCCGGTGGGCTGCTCGGTGTTCGCCTACTACTACTTTGACGTGGGCAACGTGCAGGCGTCGCACGGTCGGACCCCGGCGGTGGCCACCGGAGTGAAGCGCGCGCGGCCCGACAGCATCGTTCTTGCCTACCAGGGCGACGGCGATCTGGCGGCGATCGGCACCGCCGAAATCGTGCACGCTGCCAATCGCGGCGAGAAGATCACCTGCTTCTTCGTCAACAACGCCATCTACGGCATGACTGGCGGACAGATGGCGCCCACCACGCTGGTGGGCCAGATCTCCACTACTTCGCCCTGGGGCCGGCGGCCGTCGAATGAAGGCTATCCGCTGCACGTGTGCGAGCTGCTCGCGACGCTCGAAGCGCCGGTGTACATCGAGCGCGTGGCGCTTTCCGACAACAAGAACATCATGCGGGCGCGCCGCGCCGTCCGCAAAGCCATCGAGAACCAGGTGGCCGGACTGGGATTCTCGCTGGTCGAGATCCTCTCGCCGTGCCCGACGATCTGGAAGAAGGACCCAGTCGAAGCCCGCAAGTGGGTCGGCGAGGAGATGATCAAAGCATTCCCGCTGGGCGTCTATCGCGATCGCAAGACCGCCGTGCCGGTCACGCCCGTGCCGCAGCACTCAGTAACGGAGGTGCTCGAACTCGAAGCCGAAGTCACGGCCGAACCCAAAAGCCCGCACCATCGGCATGTGCGGGAAGCGACCATCAAGGTTGCGGGCTTTGGCGGGCAGGGCGTTCTGCTGCTGGGGCAGTTCCTGGTGGAGATGGGAATGCTCGAGGGCTTGGAGGTGAGCTGGCTTCCTTCCTACGGCCCGGAGATGCGCTCCGGCAGCGCGCATTGTCATGTGTGCCTGTCGCGGCAGCGCATCGGCTCGCCGCTGGTGTCGCACCCCGAGGTGCTGATCGCCATGAACGAAGTGTCGCTGCGCAAGTTCGCAGCCGAGGTCCAGCCCGGCGGCCTGATCCTCTACAACCGCGACGCGCTGCCGGCAAACTTCGAGCCGCCGCCGCAGGTGCGCGCCATCTGCGTGCCGGCCTCCGACATCGCCGACCACATCGGCTCAGCCAAGGTGGCTAACGTGGTCATGCTGGGTGCGCTGCTGTCGGAGACCGAGTGCCTGCCCGCCGAGACGGCGCTGGCGGTGCTCGAACACAAGGTCAAGAACCCGGCCATGCTGGAGCTGAACCGCAGGGCGCTGGAGGCCGGGCAGCGCTACGACCAGCGGGAGATCCATGTATCGGTCTCGCAGCCGGACGGATTTGCGGATTAGACGGGAAGGCACGACCTTAGTCGTGCCACAAAGGGAATTTAGGACCGGGCTTTAGCCCCCGGCCTAACACGGATTCATAGTAGTCGTTTTTCATACGGCCGAAGCGGGCCTTTCATCCATACCCTCCGCGCCAGTTCAGGCGTACCGCTTCGGCCGGCTTTTTTCTGGTCGTTTGCCGCGGGTCGTTGTCGTTAGTTTGCCAGCCAACAACGACCACCGCCAATGACTTGACCGCACGGCCGACACAAGATAGAAGAGTATCTATATTTATGGCTGTCGATACCAAGGTCGGCGAAATGGTCGACCTCCAGCTGAAGGCGCTGGCTGATCCCACACGGCGGAAGATTGTCGAATTGCTGCGCTCCAAGGGATGCTGTTCATGCGACTTGGTGAGCGCCGCCGATTCCGGCCTGTGCGTCTCCGACCTGGAGACCAAGCTCGGGTTGACCCAGCCCACCATCACGCACCACGTGCAGATCCTGCGCGGCGCTGGCCTGATCAGCACCCGCAAGATCGGACGCTGGGTCTATTGCCGGCGCAACGAAAAAGCGCTCGACCGGCTGGGGGCCTGGCTGCGGATGTTGTAGCAAGTTTCCCGGCAGGCCACTTCAAACCAACGCGCAGCCGCCGCGCGGCGTAGAATAGAGGTTTCCAGGAGGGGTCTCATGGAGCCTCGCAATCTTCTCCAGACGTTCAAGGACAGCTTGCTCAGCAACGCGACCGTGAAATCGGTCTACGGCGATCCCGTCACCTTCGCTGACCGCACCATCGTTCCCGTGGCGCGGGTGGCGTACGGGTTCGGCGGCGGATTTGGCAGCCGCCTCAAAGCCGGCCAGGTTCCCGCCGTCCTGACGGGGGATGTCGCGCCGCGCGGGCCGGGCGACGAGGCTGGCGGGGGAGGCGGAGGCGTCGCTGCCATGCCGCTGGGAGTGGTGGAGATCACACCCACGCGCACACGCTTCATCCGCTTCGGCGAGGGCAGGCGGCTGGCCGCGGCCGCGGCCATCGGGCTGGCAGCGGGAATCTGGTTCGGACGGAGAAGGAACGGCCGTTAGTGTCAATCGTCCGAGGGATAGCTTCATTCTTGAGCATCTTGGTTGCGTTGGTGCTGCTCATCGGCGCGCACAACGTAGGCTTGGGCGTAGACAGCACGCCGCAGCCGCTAGTTGGCCTGATGGCCGCTGCGGTTGGAATGATCATATGGTGTGCCACGTCGTGGCTGGTCCGCCCACTCCCGTGGCTTCGGACGTTCCTTGTGGCCAGCTACCTCGCCCTACTGGTTCTGGTCCTGCAAGCCTTTGTTGCCGCCTATGACACTTTCGGCAGGTTGAGCGATGTCCCGCCGGGCGAATCCAGGGTCGAGCTGAAAGCTGGCTTGACCTTCAATATCGGTTTTGGGCTTCTAAGCTTCATCTGCGCTTGTGCTCTGCGCATCTGTACACGCCAGCGGGCCAAAGCCAAGCCCGTCCACAAAATCAACGAATAGTGCGAGTTGCTGCATCTCGTCTGCGGGAGGATAGTGCCGCTCACAGCCGGATTCCTCGCGAGCGGGGAAGCCGTTGTCTCCTCACTTTATTTGGACTCGTGCCTGGGAACGGCCTCAGAGGTTGCGGAAAAATTCAAATCCCCGGCAGGCATGGCCTGCCGGGGCGGGGTTCCTGGGAAAGGAAGACCTTTAATCGCTGGCCACGGCGCGCAGCCCTACGGATTTCCCGTTCACGTGCCGCAACTCCTGTCCAGTATAGACTTGCCGCGGACGCGAGATCTTCTGCTCGGGGTCCTCCAGCATCTCCTGCCACTGGGCGAGCCAGCCCACCACCCGCGGGATGGCGAACAGCACGGTGAACATCTCCGGCTTGAAGCCCATGGCCTGGTAGATGATCCCGGAATAGAAATCCACGTTGGGATAGAGCTTGCGCTTGATGAAGTACTCGTCCTCGAGCGCGATCTTCTCCAGCTCCAGCGCGATGTCAAGCTTGGGATTGCGGCCGGTGATCTTGAACACCTCTTCCGCGGTGCGCTTGATGATGCGGGCGCGGGGATCGTAGTTCTTGTATACGCGATGGCCGAAGCCCATCAGCTTGCCTTTGCCTTCCTTGATCTGCTTGATGTAATCCTTCACGTGGTCCACCGAGCCGATCTGCGCCAGCATGACCAGCACTTCCTCGTTGGCGCCACCGTGCAGCGGGCCGGAGAGGGCGGCACAGGCGGCAGCGGTGGCGGCATAAGGATCGGCGTGGGCGCTGCCCACGGCGCGCATCACGCTGGTGGAAGCATTCTGCTCGTGGTCGGCGTGCAGGATGAACAGCACGTCCAAGGCCCGCGCCAGCACCGGGTTGGAGTGGTAGCGGGGCTCGGTGCGCTTCCACAGCATGTGCATGAAGTTCTCGGTGTAGCTGAGGTCATTCTCCGGGAAAACGTAGGGGAGCCCCAGACTGTGGCGAAAAGCGTAGGCCGCGATGGTCGGCATCTTTGCCACCAAGCGCAGGATCTGCAGCTTGCGGTTGAGCTTGTCCTTGATGTTGTGCGCCTCGGGATAGAAGGTGGAGAGCGCCGCCACCGTGCTAGTCAGGATACCCATGGGATGGGCGTCGTAGTGGAACCCATCAATGAACTTCTTCAGGTTCTCGTGCACCAGGCGGTGCTGGCCCACCTGTTCCACCCAATCCTTCAACTCTTTCTCGTTGGGCAGCTCGCCGTTGAGCAGGAGGTAGGCCACTTCCAGGAAGGTGCAGTTCTCCGCTAGTTCTTCGATAGGATAACCGCGGTAGCGCAGGACGCCGTTGTCGCCGTCCAGATAGGTGACGGCGCTCTTGCAGGAAGCGGTGTTCATGAAGGCGGGGTCATAACTCATCATGCCGAAGTCGTCGGGGGCGGTCTTGATCTGACGCAGATCCATGGCGCGAATGTGCCCGTCAGTCAGGGGCAGCTCGTAGCTCTTCTGTGTGCGGGAATCGCTGAGGGTGACCTTGTCGTTGGCCATCTTTCTCTCCTTTTAGCAGCCCCGGGGGACGGGGGCCGGCGACACGAGGGCTGCGGAACATGCTGCCCCCCAGGATACTCCCCCGACAGTGACATAGCTCACACACCCCGGTGACCCAGGTCGCAGATGCCGGTGGCCCGCTGCGGTAGTCTGGACGCCGTCCCGGGCAGCGGGGGATATTCGTCTCGTATAATCTCAATGTGTGAGGGCAGCCGCATGAAAACTGTGTTCGTTGTGGGCGCGGGTCCGGCGGGATTGTTCGCGGCGCAGAAGATCGCGCAGGCAGGGCACCAGGTGATCGTGCTGAATCGCGACATCAAACCCGGCGGGCTGGCCGAATACGGCATTTATCCCGTCAAAGACAAGATGAAGATTGGCCTGCGCAAGCAGTTCGCCAAGGTGCTCAGTTTCCCCAACCTGTCTTACTTCGGCCACGTGCCGGTGG
>DASQGF010000059.1:0-9075 GCA_035632755.1 Terriglobales bacterium | reverse complement strand
GGAGGATCGGCCCAGTAGGTGGCACCACCCGCATCTTTGACCGCCAACAGCAACAGGCTGAAGCGCTCTTTCAGGCCCAGGTCACTAACTTTCTTCGCCGCCCAGGACGACGGTCCGACTTCAATCTCCTCGATGCGCAGGGTGCGAGTCTGCTCTTTCAGCATCAGGTCGAGGAAGCTGACCACGTGCGGACGCAGCACCTCGCTGGCCAGCCGCAGCCCGCCTATACGGTTGGGCGAGACGGTGCTATTGGCCCCTGCGCGCAGCAGCTTGTCGGTGAAGCGCAGATCGGTGCAGCGGGCGACGATGCGGATGCGCGGGTTCTTCTGCCGCACCATCACCGTGATCACCAGGTTGTCCTTGTCTGCGGCTAAGGCGGCGATCAGCCCGTGGGCGCGGTCCACGCCGGCCGCCTCGAGCACTTCCTCGTCAGTGGCGTCGCCGGTCACCGAGAGCAACTCGCGGCCATGGCCGACCTGTTCGCGGTAGCGCTGGAGTACCTCTTCCGAGTGTTCCACCACCACGTGCGCGGAGGCAGTCTTCTGGAGTTCGTCGACGACGTAGCGGCCGGTGTCGCCCAGCCCGCACACGATGTAATGGTCTTTGAGTTCGCGGATTTTCTTCTCCATCTTGCGTCTCCAGAAGATGTGCCTGAGCTCTCCTTCCACCAGGAACGCGGTCACGACCGAAAACACGTACACCATGATGGTGACCCCGAAGAACACCACAAGGATGTTGAACACGCGCAAGGCGGGGTTGTGGCTGGTGTCCACCATCTCGCCGTAACCCACGCCTGCCAGCGTGATCACCGCCATGTAGAGCGCGTTCAGGAAGCTGACCGACGGGCCGCCGAGCAGACGGTATCCGGCGACACTCAGAGTCAGCATCACCACCAGCAGGACCACAGCCAGTTGCAGTCTTTGGCGGATATTCATCGGCAATCGCCGTCTTCGCGCGCGCGGCATGGCCTGACGCAAGGCCTGCGCGTCCGGGAGAGGAAAGCGGCGCGATTGTAGCATAGGAGTCGCCGTGGACCGTGTTCGGCGCCGGTTCATTCCGGCGTCGGTGCGTTCGGCTGGCCGCACGCTTTTGGCCAATTCCAAGTTCCCTCGCTACGCTCGGGATTTCCCCCTCGGCTTCGCTCGGGGCAGGCTTAGCGGGCTCCCGCTCCCATTGCTGCGCTCGGGGTCGCTCACGCCCGCTAGGCGCCTCAACTTGCTACACTCTCCCCATGCCGGATTTCAGCGGATTCGTTCTGGCCGGCGGGCGCAGCAGCCGCATGGGGACGGACAAGGCGTTTCTGGAGCTTAACGGCCGTACGCTGCTGGCCCGGGCCCTGGACTTGCTGCACGCTCTCACCCCGGAGGTGTGCATCGTCGGACCGGCGAGCAGGTTTGCAGCTTACGGGCCGGTGGTCGAAGACACGTATGCCGGTCGCGGCCCGCTGGCCGGCATCCACGCCGCGCTGTCTGCTTCAGCCACTGAGTTGAATCTCATCCTTGCCGTGGATCTCCCGTTAGTCACCGAGTCTCTGCTGCGGTTCATCGTCGAGCGGGCCCACGCCTCCGATGCGCTGGTCACGGTTCCGCGCATTGCGGGCGGGTATCAGCCGCTCTGCGCCGTCTACCGCCGCGCTTTCGCGCCCCTCGCTCAGGCTGCGCTGGAAGGAGGCAAGAACAAGATCGATGCCCTGTTTGCGGCTACGACTACGCGCATCCTGGAAGAATCCGAACTGAGCCGGTTTGCCTTCAGCGCCGCGATGTTCGAAAATCTTAATACCCCGGAGGATCTCCGCCGGGCTGTCCCGGAGAAACCATGATGAACCAGCACGCCAAGGATCCCGACGCGGTCAACAAGCCGTACATCGACTTCCAGGACGTGTCCAAGGCCTTCGGCGAGCATCGCGTGCTCGACCACGTGAGCTTCAACGTGCTGCCCGGGGAGACGGTGTGCATCCTGGGGCGCAGCGGCGTGGGCAAGTCGGTCTCCTTGCACAACATCATGGGGTTCCTCAAGCCAGACTCGGGCCGCGTCATCGTCGCCTACGAGGACATCACTGACTATCCCGAGCCGGAACTAGAACGCATTCGCAAGAAAGTGACCATGGTGTTCCAGAACGGCGCCCTCTTTGACTCACTCACCGTCGGCGAGAACGTCGCCTTCCCGCTACGCGAGCGCCGCGACCTGGATGAGGTGCAAATCTACCAGGTGGTGGATGGTCTGCTGGACATGGTCGGAGTGCGCGCCATGCGCGAACTGTTTCCCTCCGAGCTTTCCACCGGAATGAAGCGCTCGGTTGCCATCGCGCGCGCCCTGGCCGCCCAGCCCGAGTGCATTTTGTACGACGAGCCCACCACGCAGGTCGATCCCCTAATGGCCCATTTGTTGGGGGATTTGATCAAGAAGCTTAAGCATCAGTTGAAGCTGACCAGTATTGTCGTCACCCACGATATGCGACTGGCCAAGAAGCTCGCCGACCGCGTGGTGTTCCTGCACGAGGGCCGCGCCATCTTCTTCGGACCTTACTCCGGGATGGAGCGCAGCCAGGAGCCGATCGTGCAGCAGTTCCTGACGCTCGATGAGCTGATCCTGCCCGGCCAGGAGCCACCGGAGGCAGGCGGGTTTTCTGCGATCACATGAGAGTGCGCAGGCGAGATGCCAGCGCTGCGACCACCCGATTCCGGCAATCTCGGCGATTCAGAATCCTTCCGCCACCAGCCTTTCGAGGGTGATGTTGCCCGGCGCTGCCTGTCCCAGCAGCATCTTCTCGGCGTATTTGGCGATGATGTCCACCTCGATGTTCATGGGGTCGCCGGGCTTGAACTGCTTCAGGTTGGTCATTTCGTAAGTGTGAGGAATGATGGCTATAGTCGCTTCGCTGCCCTCAACCTTGGCCACCGTCAGGCTGATGCCCTCGACGGAGATCGAGCCCTTGAAGACCACATATTTCACGAGGTCGGCGGGGACCGCGAGCCGCAGCCAGTAATCGTCTTTTCCTTCGATCTTCTCCAGGCCGAGGAAGCGCGCCACGCCGTCCACGTGCCCCTGCACGATGTGCCCGCCCATGCGGCCGCCGGCCTTCATGGGCAGTTCCAGGTTTACCAGCGCGCCTTTCTTCAGCCGCGACAGGGAAGTGCGGGCCAGAGTCTCGACCGCCAGATCGAAGCCGAGGGAGTTTTTGTTGATCTCGACCGCCGTCAGGCAGACGCCGCTGACGGCGATGCTGTCGCCCTTTTTCATCTCACGCGGAAGCTGTGACGCGGCCACGGTGAGGCGCTTCGTTCCCTTCTCGCCGGTCAACTTGACAACCTTGCCGACCTCTTCGATGAGTCCAGTGAACATGCGTTTTCCTGTTGATTCGCGATTTGTGATTTGCGACTTGCCGCCTGCAATCACAAATCACAAGTCAGAAATCACAAATTACGAATACGGATCCCGAATGTACCCCTCCACCGCAAAATCCTCCCCGAACCGGTGCAGGCTGATGTGTTTGACATACGCCGCGTCGCTCATGCGGCGAAAGCCTTTGCCGCTGGCGAACGGCACCGAGCCTGTGCCGGCCAGGATCTTGGGCGCGTAGTAGAGAAATACCTTATCGACCACTCCGGCGACCAGTGCCGCCCAGTTCACTAGCGTGCCGCCTTCGATGATCAAGCTAGTGATCTCCATCGTGCCCAGGTGCTCGAGGACTTTGCTGAAATCGGGGCGTCCATCGCCGGTCGGTCCCAGCGGCGCCTGGACCACGCGGATCCCATGCTCCTCGAGTTGTTTCTTCTTCTTTTCCTCCGCGAACGAGCAGAAGACGATCACGTCCTGGCGCGCCGTCTTCACCAGGCGCGATTCCAGCGGCAGGCGCAGCCGCGAGTCCAGGATCACCCGCAGTAGCGGCCGGCGGCGCTCGAGGCCAGTGCGATCGGTGAGCAGAGGATCATCGGCGACGATGGTGCCCACGCCCACCAGGATGGCGTCGCTCGCGTACCGCAGTTCCTGCACGTGTGCCCGCGCCTCGACGCTGGTGATCCAGCCGCCGCTCGCCCCGGCCGCGCCCAGCGCCGAGGGGTTGGCGCTCTCACCCGGAGGCGGCGCGATCTTGCCGTCCAGGGTCATGCCCGCCTTGAGCGTCACCAGCGGAATTCTCGTGCGGATGTACTTGGCAAAAGCCTCATTCAGCTTGCGCGCTTCGTCCTCAAGCACACCCTCCACCACCTCGACTCTCGCGCCGCGCAGCCTCTCCAGGCTCCTGCCGCACACCAGCGGGTTGGGATCGCGCATGGCAACCACCACGCGCTTGACGCCCGCCTTCAGCACCGCGCCCACGCATGGACCAGTGCGGCCTTTATGGCAGCAGGGCTCGAGGTTCAGGTAGAGAGTCGCGCCGCGTGCCTTCTCGCCTGCAGCTTCGAGCGCAAGCACCTCTGCATGCTTTACGCCAGCGTAGGTGTGGAACCCTTCGCCGACGACATTGCCGGCGGCGTCGAGGACGACGGCGCCGACGCACGGATTGGGCGAGGTCAACGCCGTCCCCATCCGCGCCAGTTCCAGCGCGCGGCGCATGAAGTGCTCGTCTGTGGAGTTATCGGCCATCAGTCTTGCGCTGGCGCAATTACGGACTCGGTCAGTGCGACGGGGACATCCACAAGCTACTCGAATAATGAGTCCACGAATTCCCTGGGGTTGAACGGCAGCAGGTCGCCCGCCTTCTCGCCCACGCCCACATAGCGCACCGGCAGGCCCAATTCGCGGCTGATGGCGACGGCCACGCCGCCCTTGGCCGTGCCGTCGAGCTTGGTGAGTACGATGCCGGTGACGCCCGCCGACTCGGTGAACAGACGCGCCTGCTGCAGCCCGTTCTGACCGGTGGTGGCATCCATGATCAGCAACGTCTCATGCGGGGCGTGCGGGATGAGCCGCTGCGCCGTGCGCCGCATCTTGGCGAGCTCGTCCATCAGGCTCGACTTGGTGTGCAGGCGCCCGGCCGTGTCCACGATGACGTAATCGGTGCCGCGCGCTTTCGCGGCCTGCATCGCGTCATAGAGCACGGCCGCAGGGTCGCCGCCCGGCTTGGTCTTGATGACCTCTGTCCCGGTACGCTGCCCCCAGATTTCCAGTTGCTCGATGGCGGCGGCGCGGAAGGTATCGGCGGCGGCCAGCAGCACCGTTTTGCCTTCGCTGCGGTAGACCTGCGCCAGCTTGCCGATCGTGGTGGTCTTGCCCGTGCCGTTGACGCCGACCACCAGGATCACCTCGGGCTCGCCGTCCACCGCCTTAACCGGCTGCAGTCCGGCGCGGTCGAGGATGGCCAGCAGCTCTTGCTTGAGCAAGCGCTTCAGCTCGCCGATGTCCCCGATCTGCTTGCGGTCCACCTTTTCGCGCAGGTTGGCGAGGACTTCCTGGGTGGTGGCCGTGCCCAGGTCGGCGGCGATGAGCGTGGCCTCGAGTTCGTCGAGGGTGTGGCGGTCGATCTCCTGGTTGAAGCTGGCGATTTCCTCGATGCGCTCGCTGAGGCTCTCGCGAGTGCGCGTCACCGCCTGCTTCATGCGCTCGAAGAAGCCGGGCTTTTGCTCCGTGCTGCCAAAAAGAGTCTGGATCATGGGCTACGGTGGCGCAACTCGCGCCCCCAACTAATCATTATAGACAACCGCTGATTCGGGAACGGACGCCGCCCGCCGCTTCAGGATTCCGTTGCGGATCACTGTTCCATTTCCGCCCGGATTGCGATAGTTTGAGGGGAGAACGTTTAACCCAGGGAGCGCAGACCATGGCCAGCGAGGACGTGCCATCGGCCCAGCCGGAACGGCGGGCGGCACAGCGTTTTGCGATGAGCGTTCCGGTCGCCGTCCAGTGTCCTGAAGGTTCCTTCCCGCAGGAGACCGCGCTTTCCCACGATGTCAGCACTAAAGGCATCTTCTTCCTGATGAATGCCCGGCCGCGCGAAGGCTCAAGCATCGAGTTCACCGTCAATCTGCCGTCCGAGGTCACGCTGACTGACCCCATGCGCGTTAGTTGCAAGGGACGCGTGATCCGGGTAGTGGGTGAGGAGAGCACCCACCGCATCGGGGTGGGCGCCACCATCGAGGGCTACAACTCTTTCATCCGGCTGTCGCGGCTGGACACCAACGTCGTGCGCATGGTGTAACAGACAAGCGCGCCCGGCAATCATGCCAGCGTAGCGGGAATCGTTTCGGGAACGGGCGTTGCCACCGGGACCACCGCCGGCACAGGCGGGGTGACCGTGGCCACTTTGCGCACCATCAGCTCGCCTTTGTGGTGGGCCGAGGTCAGGGCCGCCACCACTTGGGGATCGAACTTGGTGTGCACCAGCGAGGTGATGATGCGGATCACGTAGTCGGGTTCCATGGCCGCCTGGTAGGGGCGGTTGGTGGTCATCGCGTCAAAGACATCGGCCACGGTAATGATGCGCGCCAGCAGCGGGATCCGGTCGCCCTTGAGCCCGTGCGGATACCCGCGTCCGTCCAGCGATTCGTGGTGCAGTTCGATGCCGGGCAGCATTTCGCGCAACTGTTCCACCGGGCGCAGGATGTTGGCGCCCTTGGTGGTGTGCGTCTTCATGATCTCGAACTCTTCTGGCGTCAGCGCCCCCGGCTTCTTCAGGATGCGGTCTTCGATGCCGATCTTGCCCACGTCGTGCAGTTGAGCGGAGACACGGACCTTCTCCACCTCTTCGTTCGAAAGCCCCAGTTCGCGCGCGATCAGGACCGAGTAACGCGTGACCCGGTCGGAGTGGCCGCGCGTGTAGGGGTCCTTTTCGTCGACCGCGCCCGCCAGCATCTGGATGGAGCCCATGAACAGGCTGAGGTTCTCATCGGCAGCGCGCTTCAAATCGGCGACCAGGCGCTCCAGGTCGTCGGTCATGTGATTGAAGGTCGCGGCCAGTTCGCCGATCTCGGTGCGGCTCTTGAGAGCGACACGCTTGGAGAAATCGCCGCGGGCGATGGCGCGGCTGGAGTCGGTGAGCGTGCCCAGTGGTCCGGTGATACTCTTGGCAGCGAACAGCGACACGCCCAGGCTGATAAACACCGCCAGCAACGCCAGCAGGTTGGCGTTGTGCTGCATCTCGTACACCCCCTGGTAGGCGTCCTGCTGCTTCTTCTGCGCCACCGCCGCCCAGTCCAGAGAGGCCACCGGGCTGTACGTCCCCAGCATGGCCACGCTGTTCTTGCCGTCCTGGATGCTGAACTCTTTGGTGGCGACCAGCTTGGTGCGCGCGCCTTGTTCGACCCAGTTCTTGACGATCTCCAGGTTGGTCATGTCCTGTCCGATGGCGAAGTCGGAGCTGGCGCCCGCGACCAGCCGTCCCTGGCGGTCCACCACGTAGGCCACCAGTCCACCCTGGCTGGCGTCCTGCAGGCGCCGGGTCAGGTATTGCAGGTCCACCACCACCGCGATCATCCCGACGAAACCCCCATCCGTGGTCAGTGGAGCGCTCACCAGCATCACCGGGTTCGCTCTCCGGCCGCCACCCACGCTCAGCGCCTGGCCGTTGTACACCCGTCCCTCACGGGCGGCGGCGAAGGCGCGTTCCAATTCGCGTTGCAGGAAGACGTCCGGCGCCATGCGGCCGGCGGAGATCCCTTTGGCGTCGGCGTTCAGCAGGGTGGCGTAAGTCAGGCTGTCGGAAGAATAGACGAACTGCTCCAGCAGCGCCCGCAGCTCGGGGGCGGCCACGTGGTCGGTGGAGAGGTTGCCCCCGCTCGCCACTTGGATGGCCGAGGCCAGGTTGGCCAGGATCGCCCGCAAGTTGATCTGCCGCTGCGCGATGTCGTCGGCGAGCGTGCGGGTGATGGTGTTTTCCAGCAGCATCTCGTTGGTTTTCAGCCGGTCGCGGTTCGTGCCCACCACCACGCTGCTGTAGAAATACAGCGGCACCACGCTGATGACGGTGAGCACCGCCAGCATCAGGTAGAGAATGGGAATCCGCGTCGGAACCAGCGATTTGACCGAAAATTTCACGTTCCTGCCGGATTGTACCGTGTACTTTCCCCGTATTCTCCGGTGAAGCCGCCTGGACTAAGTTACGAAAGGGACGGGAACGGTCGCGGCAGGAGAGGATTCCTAATTGGTAATTGCTAATTTGTAAAGTGAGCGGCGACCCGGCGCAGCTGCAAATGCAAATTACAAATCCTAATGAAAAACCCCTCCCAGCCATGCCGGGAGGGGTGAGAATCGGAAGCGGATTGGGCGGGGGGACCCCCACGCTCCGCGATGAGCTTAACTACCTACACGCGGGTCACATTTGCCGCCTGAAAACCCTTGGGGCCCTTGAGCAGGTCAAACTCCACAGTGTCGCCTTCGTTGAGCGTGCGGTATCCGTTCTCCTGAATCGCGGAGAAGTGGACGAACACGTCCTCGCCGGTGGACCGTTGAATGAAACCATAGCCTTTCGCACCGTTAAACCACTTCACTGTACCCTTCTCTCTCACAAAGAAACTCCTTTCGCCTCAGCTCTGTAATGGAATTCTCTCCGCCGCCCGGGGGGACCGGCGCCTGGGTCGCCCATAACGCATGATCCACCAGGTCCGGCGGGAAGAGAAGGGGTTGCTGCTTTGCCTTCCAGCCTGTGCGCAATGAAAAGGGGCTGCGCGGCGACGGCATGGCTTGCCTCCAACCACGCCCCACCTTAAGCAACCCGTATCTCCCTGCGTGAAGTTCGACTGCGAAGTACAAGACAATCAACCCAAATCCGCTGGTAAACCAGCCGGGTTTCCCTCTGCGGGAAAACTCCGAGGGCATGATATTAAGGAACTTACGTTCTTTCAAGAGGGAACAGCGGGGCCAGTGCCGTTCTGGTTTATCGGTTAGTTAGGTGGAATTTGTGATTTGCGATTTCTGATTTGTGCCCCGGACTTGGTGCAAGTCACAAATCGCGAATCAAGAATCGCACATCTTCCTGATACGATTGCCCCTTATGACCACCGATCCGGCCGAGGTCGTTTCGCGTCCCGCAAAAGCGGCCGCGATCCTGACCGCGCCGCTCAAGTCGGTCCCTTTCGTAAGGCGGCTGGCGCTGACCGTCGGATACCTGATGCGCACCGAGGTCCATACCTTTGCCTTCTC
>DASQGF010000058.1:0-2931 GCA_035632755.1 Terriglobales bacterium | reverse complement strand
CCTTGCAGGACGCGAAAGGCCTGCTGAAGGTGATCCACAAGGCGGAGCAACCTTACAAGCTAGGGACGGTTAAAGGCATCGCCAGCTTTTCCGGGATGTGGGTCTACAAGGATGACCACACCGACGTCCGCATCCTGGGCGCGATCGCCAAGGCGCTGCCGGAGGTGGTCAGCCTGGCTTCAGTCGAAAAATTCATCAAGGAAAAGCTGAAGAACGACCTGAAAGTCACCTCGGCGCACTTGGCGCACGAGCGGTTCGCCGCTATCGACGTCAAGCCCGGCCAGGGCAATGGCGAAAAACCCTTCCACTTCGAATTGCCCGGTTGGCACAACATGCGGGCGGGCGTTGCCATCGACGGCCTGGCCGAGCGCGGTGGTCCCTATGCCGACCCGGTCACCGGGCAAGTCGGCGGTTTCCGTCCCTCGCGCAACGAGAAGTTCAAGAAGTACAGCACGCGGACCATGCGTCCGGTGGTGAACTTCGCGACCTGCACCAAGTGCACGTTGTGCTGGCTGAACTGCCCGGATGCCTCGTTCGACGTGACCCCGGACGGCACCTACGACGCCAACCTGCAATCCTGCTGTGGATGCGGCATCTGCGAAGCCGTGTGCCCCGTTCCCAACTGCATCACTATGGTCAGCGAGAGCGTGTTCCCCGACAACGCCAGCCAATGGGAAGCTTTCCGCAAGGACAAGGCGGGGTACGCCGTATGGCTGAAGACGGTCATTCCGCCGGCCGGCGAGCGCTCCCACGGCTTCCGTTATCGCGGCCAGTACAAGGACCAGATCCCCGCAGCTTTGGAAATCGCAAAAGGCTGACGCCCGGAAAAGGAGGTTGATATGGCAACAGTGACAGTGCCCGTAGAAGAAAAGAAGAAAAAGAAGGTCGAGCAGGAAGCCCTGATCACCGGAGCGGAAGCTATTGCGGTGGCCTGCAAGCTGGCCAACGTGGACGTGGTCACGGCTTATCCCATCCGCCCCTATGACACGGTGATGCAGTACATCAGCCAGCTCAAAGCCGACGGCGAGATGGACTGCGAATACATCGTGGCCGAGGGCGAGCACTCGCAGTTCGAGATCGTGAAGCACGCCTCGGTGTGCGGCGCCCGCGTGTTCTGCGGCTCGAGCGGCGTGGGCTGGATGTACGCCATGGAAGCGCTGACCGTTACCCCGGCCCTGCGCGTGCCCATGGTGGCCATGGTCGGCAACCGCGCCCTCGATGATCCCGGAGCGTTCGGTGTCGAACACAATGACGCGCTCGCCGTCCGCGACCTGGGCTGGCAACTGGTGTGGGTCAATAGCGCGCAGGAAGCCCTGGACACGGCGCTCATCGCCTATCGCGTGGCGGAAGACCGCCGCATGTTCGTGCCCATCGCCCTGAGTTGCGACGGCGCGTTCCTCACCCACTCCCAGGCACTGGTGAAGATCCCGACGCAGGAGCAGGTGAAGGAATTCCTGCCGCCCTACAAGCGCGGCGACCTGCTGCTGCACCCCGACAACGTGATCTCCGTGGCTCCGCAAGTCAACGAGGACTGGGTGATGGAGATCCGGCGGCAGAACTTCGAGGTCACCGAGCGTGCCTGCGACGTGATCCGCGAAGTCTATGCCGATTTCGAGCGTATCTTCGGCCGCAAGTACGGCAACCCGTTCTTCGAGGAGTACATGACCGAGGACGCCGAGGTCGTGCTGCTGGGGATGGGAACCATGTCCACTCCGGTGAGGGTCGCCATCCGCAAGATGCGCGAGCAAGGCCAGAAGATCGGCTTCGTGCGCCTGCGCTGGTTCCGCCCCTTCGCCGGCGAGGAACTGGCCAAGACCCTCCGGCGCTTCAAGGCTGTAGGAGTTATTGACCGCGACTTCTCCTTCGGTTCACCGCACCTGAGCGGCGTGGTGGCCACCGAAGTACGTTCCGCGATGTATCCCGGCGACGGCGCCAGGCCGCCGGTGCTGGGCTTCATCTGCGGTTTGGGGGGACGCGAAGTCACGCTGCCGGACGTCGCGAAGATGTCCGAGATCACCTTCGAAGCCGCCAAAGGGAAATCGCAACCCTTGACGCAATGGATCGGGCTGCGGGGGTAACGCGTCGCGAACGCGTTCCCGAGCGCCGGAAAGGACAAGCACAACATGAGCACATTCGTAGACACGAAACCAACGCAGGACCTGGAATCCTTCAAGGGTGTAAAGAAGGTTCCGCATGAGGAGTACTACTCGTCCGGCCACCGCACCTGCCAGGGCTGCGAATCCGCGGAGATCATGAAGCTGATGGCCAAGGCTGCGGGCCCCAGGACCGTCGTGCTGGGCCGCACTGGGTGCATGTACGTGGCCAACACCTCGTACTACGCCACGCCCTGGGGCGTGCCGTGGATGCACACCCAACTGGGCAGCGCCGGCTCGTCGGCCCTGGGCGCGGCGGCGGCCTTCCGCGCGCAGATGCGCAAGGGCGCGATGAAGGATGAGCCCATCAACGTCATCGCCTTCTGCGGCGACGGCGGCGGCGCCGATATGGGCCTGAACGCCATCTCGGCCACGCTGACCCATCCCGACTACAACCTGCTGATCCTGATGTACGACAACGAGTCGTACGCCAATACCGACATCCAGATCTCCGGGACGTCGCCGTATGGCGTCAACACCTCGTTCAGTACGCCGGGGAAGGTGACGCGCATCATGCACCACCGCTGGAAAAAGAACGTGGCGCCGCTGATGATCGCCGGCCATCCAACCTGCAAGTACGTGGGCACCATCTCCACGTCCTACGCCCTGCAGGCGATGAACTGCGTCCGTCGGGCGCTCTCCATCGGCGGGCCGACGTTCATCCACTGCCTGAACCCGTGCCCCAAGGGCTGGGACTTCGATCCCATCCTCTCGCACGAGTTGGGCGAACTGGCGGTGAACACCGGCATCTGGCCTCTCTACGAGGTCATCGAAGGCA
>DASQGF010000057.1:0-9006 GCA_035632755.1 Terriglobales bacterium | reverse complement strand
CTGCACGATGCCGTAGGCGGCGCTGAGTCCCAACCCCGTGCCCTGGCCGACCCCCTTGGTGGTGTAGAAGGGATCGAACACCCGCTCCGGGTCCTTCAACCCCACGCCAGTATCGGAGAATTCGATGACCACTTCGTTCTCCTCGGCGCGGGTCACGGTGCGCAGTACACCGCCGCCCTGCGGCTCCATGGCATCCACGGCGTTGCGCACCAGATGAAGGAAGACCTGCAGGAGCTGGTTCTTGTCGGCGGAGACGCTGGGCAGCCGCAGTCCCATGTCCAGTTCGGTGCGGATCTGCCGCCGCTGCAGACGCGTCTCGCTGAGCTTGAGCACGGTCTGCACCAGCGCATTCACATCCACCGGGGTCTTCTGCCCGGGAGTCTGGCGCGCGAAGTCGAGCAGGTTCGAGACCAGTTCCTTGGTGCGCTGCGCTTGCCGCCGGATCTTGTCCACGAAGTCTTCCTGGGAAGGCGTCAGGTGCTTTTCCAAAGCCAGCATCTCGGAGAATCCCAGGATGGCGGTGAGTGGGTTGTTGATCTCGTGCGCCGCCCCGGCCACCAGTTGTCCCAGCGAGGCCAGCTTCTCCGACTGCACCAGTTGCTTCTGCAGGCGCTTGTAGTTCTCGACAGATTCCTCGGAGCGCTCGAGCAGCACCGCCAGTTCCCGGGTCAGCAGGTGCTGCTTCATGTACACCAGGGCGCCCAGCAGCAGGATCGCCGCCAGCGATACCAACATGCGGAAGTGCCGCACGCTGGGCGGAGCGTCGCCACGAAACTCCTGCCACAGCGCCAGCAAGGGCATGGAGAGCATGGCCAGCATGGCCAGCCGTCCCGCCCACGGGCTGGGGACGCTCTTCGAGGGTACCTGCTCCGAAACCTTGATCTGCCCGCCGACCACGCCCACCCACACGAAGGCGGCCATCGAGGCCACCAGCGGGATGTCGTATACGCTGCCGGTGTAGTAGCGGTGCAAGTCGATGGCAACATCGGCCGCGTAGAAGGCGAAACCGTAGAGCAACGCCGCGCCCATCAGGTTGCCATACACGGTGCGCCACGAGTCCCGCGTCTTCATCCACAGGATTCCCACCCCCGCCAGGAACAGCAGGTGCTCGGCCAGATAAAGGGTGTTGAAACTGTTGCCGTAGCGGAAGACGTCGAAGGCCACGTATTGCCAGGGGATCACCGTGAATACGTAGAGGTACAGCCACCAGAACAGCAGCAGCACCAGGTCCAACGAGCCCAACTGCAGCGAACGCTTGTCCTGCGCCGATTGCAGTTGCAGCGTCAGCGCTCCCATCATCGGTACCAGGTGGAGAAAGACCACCACGTCGCCCAGGAAGGGATTGGGGACTTCCTGCCGCGCCAGCACTTCGTAGTACGTCCACAACAGTTGCGAGGCGGTCCACATAGCGACACCGGCGGTCATCAACCCCCAGAAGAAACTCACGCGTCCGTGGGCTCTGGCGGCGTTGCGGTACATCGCTACGGTTCCGATCACCAGCAGCGAGGTCTGGACGAGGTCTCCGAACACGGTGAGGGCATAACTGCGCGGTGCCGCCAGCGCTACGGCGGTCTGCGCTAGTGCCAGCAGCAGGGCACTCCACAAGACGAGATTGTCCCGTGTGATCCTCATCGGGCAAGGTTGATTATTCAGCCTGAGGTGGTTTCTGCAAGTTACTGAGGTACGGGGACTTGTCGGAAGAGGAACCCACATGCCAGCGCGCCGGGGGACCGCGGACGCCGGCACTACATCTGACGCCAGACGTCCTTGAAATCGAAGAACCCTTTCTTGCCGGCCAGCCACTCGGCGGCGCGCACCGCGCCCTCGGCAAAGCCGCGGCGGGAGTGGGCCTCATGCGCCAGCGTGATGGTATCGCCCGCGGAGCGCAGGGTGATGATGTGGGTGCCCACAATGTCGCCTTCGCGGACAGAGGTGATCCCCAGCTCCACTCCGCTTTTCTCCTTCAGGATTCGCTGCAATACCGCGGCCGTGCCTGAAGGCTTGTCTTTTTTCTGAACGTGGTGCCGCTCCTCGATCGCGCCCGAGTATCCCTGCCCGAGCGCCGCTGCAACCGCTTGCGCCACGTCGAAAAATACGTTGATGCCGACGGAAAAGTTCGAGGCGTAGAGAAAACCGATGCCGCTCTTTTCCACCAGGTCACGGATGCGAGGTAACTCGCCATACCAGCCGGTCGTGCCGACCACCATAGTGGCCCCGGCGCGGGCGCAGGCCGCGATGTTCTCCACGACCGCCGTGGGGGTGGTGAAGTCGATTACCGCGTCCACGCCCTGGAGATTTTCCCGGCCCAGCGCGGCGCCTCCCGGGTTGTCGATACTCCCCAGGGCGCGCACCTGGTGTCCGCGCTCGCGCGCCACCTCCGCCACCAGCGACCCGGTCTTGCCTTTACCCAGAAGGAACAGGTTCATGGCGCAATAATGTAACTCATGGACTGCCCCTCGCACGGCGTGCCGAGAAAAAATCATCTTTCCTGATTCGACCTGTCATCCCGGGTGTGAAATAAGTCATTGAAGCCCCATTGCTGGGTATCTGACAGTCGTTTGGATTTTTCCTGCTCGTCGGGTGTATCTTGTCGCGAGGTTTTTGCTGGAGGTGGTTGTATGCAACGTCTCTGGGTACTCGTCATCATCCTCACTTCAGGCGTGGCGCTGGCGCAGAAGACCAGCGCGGTTGCGCAGAAAACCAAAGCTGTCTCCCCGGTGGAGGTCTCCAAAGAAGGCCAGCAGTGTCTGGCCTGCCACACGGACAGCACGCCGGGAATCGTTGAACAATGGCGCGGGAGCGCGCATGCCCGCCAGAAGGTGGACTGCTATGGCTGCCACCGCGCGAATGCAAGCGATCCCGCCGCCTTCGATCACTACGGGCAGAAGATTGCCGTGATCGTCACGCCGTTCTATTGCGCGCGCTGCCACAAGCCCGAGGTCGACCAGTTCGAAAAGAGCCGCCACGCCGGGGCAGCACAATTCATCGGGTCGCTCGACAACCGTTTGGGCGAGATCGTGGAGGGCGGCCCCGCCGCCATGAACGGCTGCCGCCAGTGTCACGGCAGCGAAGTGAAGTATCAGGGCGACGGAAAATTCGACTACACCACCTGGCCCAACAGCGGCATCGGGCGTGTGAATCCCGATGGCAGCAAAGGTACCTGCGCCGCCTGCCACGGCCGGCACAGTTTCAGTTCCGCCCAGGCGCGGCAGCCGGAAAACTGCGGCAAGTGTCACATGGGCCCCGATCACCCCCAGATCGAGATCTACAACGAGTCCAAGCACGGCATCCAGTTCCGCGCCAACGTCGCCAAAATGAACCTGGACTCAAAATCGTGGATCGTGGGCAAAGACTATTCGGCCGCGCCCACCTGCGCCACCTGCCACATGAGCGCCACCAGCCATCAGCCGGTGACGCACGATGTCGGTGACCGCATCAGTTGGACGCTGCGTCCCGTCGTCAGTTTCAAGCTGGAGCATTGGGAGATGCGGCGCTCGGCCATGCAGGACGTGTGCTCCAACTGCCACGCCAGCGGCTGGGTGGAGAACTTCTACAAGCAGTACGACGGCACCGTCGACCTCTACAACGAAAAGTTCGCCAAGCCGGCCAAGACCATCATGGACAAGCTCTATGCCGCGGGCAAGCTTACTCAGACTCCCTTTGACGAGAAGATCGAGTGGACCTACTACGAGCTGTGGCACCACCAGGGCCGCCGCGCCCGCATGGGAACCTCCATGATGGGGCCGGACTACACCCAGTGGCACGGCTTCTACGAGGTGGCCAAGAGCTTCTACATGGAATTCGTTCCTGAGGCCGAGCACTTGATGCCCGGGGTGACCGCCGAGGTCATGGCTTCCGACTACCACAAGTGGACGAAGGGACTCACGCCGGAACAAATCCAGCAGCAACTGGAGTTCTACAAGAAGCGATACAACCAGTAGGGCAGCGGCACAAGGGCTCAGCGATTGGCCAAGGTCGCGATGTCTCCCAGTCCCAGCAATCGCTGGTCGGCCGTAACCAGAGTCAACCCGAGCACCTGGGCGGTAGCGGCCAGAAAGCGGTCGGCTGGGTTTCGGTGCGCAAGCGGCAACTGCTGCGACGCCAGCACAATCTCGTGGGTAAGCGGAGCCTCGCGGGTATGTGCGGTCGCGCACCCGAGCCACACCTCTACATCTCCGTGCAAGCGGATCCGGCCCTTGCTGTGGAGCAGCAAGGCCTCCCACGTGCTCACCGGAGACAGCCACACTTCGTTAGCCCGGTCCCTCAATTCCCGGCGGAGGCGCGGCGCCAGGCGGGTTGGCTCCGCCAGGCTCCACAGCCAGATGTGAGTGTCGAGCAGCAGCTTCAATCGCGCAACGCCTCGAAATCGCTTTCATCAATGACGGGGGACACGATGTCCCCGAGAATCTCCGTCGTGGCCCTCATCGAGCCTAGCCAGTCGGCCACTTCGGCCGACGGCGACGGAGGAACGACCTCGGCAACGGGTTTGCCGAAGCGCGTCACGCGGATCGGCCTCTTGGTCTTGCGCACCTGTTCCAGCAACGCGAGGCACTTTGCCTTGAATTCGGAAATCGCAACTTCCTGCACCAAGGTTCTCCTATTGTAGGACTATGCAATCATACTATAGTCATATAGAATGGTCAACCTTGGCCGCTGTAGCGCCGGCGTCCCGCCCTCGCTGGCTATTACGCGAACACGTTGGGGTCCAGCTCGCTGAAGAAGGTCCCGTGCAGCCGGCGTACGGCTTCGGGCACGTCGTCCTCTTCGATCACGAAGGTGATGTTGATCTCCGATGCACCCTGCGAGATCATGCGCACGTTGATGTCGGAGATGGTGCTGAACACCCTGGCGGCGATGCCCGGCGTCCCGCGGATGTTTTCCCCCACCAGGCAGACAATCGCCTTCCGCCCTTCGTACTTTACAGAAGCCAGTTTATCCAGATCGGCGGCGATGGCGGGGATGGCCTCGTTGGAATCAACTGTCAGCGAGACGCTGACCTCCGAGGTCGAAACCACGTCCACCGGGCAACGGTGACGGTCGAAAACGTCGAAGATGGATTTCAGGAAGCCGTGCGCCATCAGCATGCGCGCCGAGACCACGTCCACCACGGTGATGCGCTTTTTGGCCGCGATGGCCTTGAAGGTATTGGTGCAGCTCGGAGCGCGGGCGGTGATGCGCGTGCCCTCGTTCTTGGGATTGCCCGAGTTCAGCACCTGCACCGGAATGTTTTTGTCGATAGCGGGCAGCAGTGCGGCCGGGTGCAGCACCTTGGCGCCGAAGTAGGCGAGTTCCGCCGCCTCATCGAAGCTGATGACTTTGATCCTCCGCGCGCCGGCGCACAGGTTGGGGTCGGTAGTCATCATGCCGTCCACGTCGGTCCATATCTCGATGCGCTCGGCACCCAGCGCCGCGCCCACGATGGCGGCGGTGAAGTCGGAGCCGCCGCGACCGAGCGTAGTGGTGGCGCCTTGGGCGTCAGAGGCGATGAAGCCCCCCATCACCGGGACCTTGCCGGCGTTCACCATCGGCTTCAGCCGCGCGACCGTGCGGTCGTTGGTCTCGTCGAAGATTGGGATGGCGTGGGTGTAGTTGCTATCCGTGAGGATGCATTCGCGCGAGTCCACCAGGCGCGCCGGGATGCCGCGCGCGGAAAACGCCGCCGCGACGATCTTGCTCGAGATGCGCTCGCCGAATGAGGCCACGTTGTCCGAAGTGCGAGGCGTCAGTTCACGCACGGCCGCGAGGCCGCGCAGCAGCTCGTCCAGACCGTCGAACTCCGCTTCCAACTCGGAATGGAACTGGGTGAACACGCCAGTCCCAAGCAGTTCACCGGCCACGGTATAGTGCCGCTCGCGCATGGCGCGGGAAAGCTGGATGGCCTTCTCGCGGTCTCCGGCGCCGGCGGCGCGCGCCATGGCCAGGAGTTGGTCGGTGACTTTGGCCAGCGCGCTCACCACCACCACCGGTTTTTCCGGCACGCGCTCGCGCACGATGCACGCCGCGCGGTCGATGGCGGCCGCGTCCTCTACCGACGTGCCGCCGAATTTCATCACGATCATGCGAGAAGCTCGCTGGTCAACCCAGGTATCCCTGCGCCTTCAGCAGTTCGGCGTTCAGCAGCGCCGCGCCTGCGGCCCCGCGGATGGTGTTGTGCGAAAGCACGGTGAACTTCCAGTCCAGCAGGTTGCACGGACGGAGCCGGCCCACGCTCACCGACATGCCGCCGCCGCGCTCGGCATCGAGGCGCGGCTGCGGACGGTCGGGCGCGGTGTCGTACACGATGGGCTGCGCGGGCGCGTCCGGCAGCTTCATCTCCTGCGGTATGCCGCGAAACGTGCGCCACGCCTCGATCAACGCCTCTGCCTTGGCCGACTTCTCCAGCTTTACCGACACCGACTCCGTGTGCCCGTCCTCCACCGCCACGCGGTTGCACTGCACGCTGATGCGAAAAGGCGCAGGCTCGATGGCCGAGCCGTTCAGCCGTCCCAGCATCTTGGGGGCTTCCTCCTCCATCTTTTCTTCTTCCTTGGCGATGTAGGGAACCACGTTGCCCAGGATGTCGAGCGAAGCCACGCCCGGATAGCCGGCGCCGCTTACCGCCTGCATGGTGACGGCGAACACCTGCTTGAGTCCGAACTGCTTCTGCAATGGCGCCAGCGCCAGCACCAGTCCGAGCGCCGAGCAGTTAGAGTTGGTGACGATGAAGCCGCCCGACTTACGACGCCAGGACTGGCATTCCACCAGCTTCAGGTGCTCGGGGTTCACCTCGGGGATCACCAGCGGCACGTCTTTCTGCATGCGGAAGGCGCTGGAGTTGGAGATCACGGCGCAGCCCGCCTCGGCGAAGCGCGGCTCCATCTCCCTGGCGATGCCCGCATCGAGCGAGGCGAAGATCACCTTGGGCGCGCCCGCGGGCCCGGCTGCCGACACGTTCATCCTGGCGACGTGCGCGGGGACCGGCGTCCGCAGCTTCCACCGCGCCGCCTCGGCATACGTCTGCCCGGCCGAGCGCTCCGATGCCGCCACCCACGCCACCTCGAACCAGGGATGGTCTTCCAGCAACTGGATGAACCGTTGTCCCACCAGCCCAGTGGCGCCAAGAATTCCTACAGGGATCTTTTGAGCCATAAATTCTTCCGATTCTAACAGCAGTTTTCGCAGGACAAAGTTATTGGACGCGGTTCCTTGGATTTGGCTGCAGACAAGGTTTCACCGCCGAGACGCCGAGCGCGCCGAGTGATGAATCGGAGTCTTGGTGTTCTCGGCACCTCGGCGGTAAATTGTTTTGTCTCGGAGCGAACCGACGCTGACGCGAAACGGGAGGCTTCGAGCGCCGTCTGGCCATCACTCGCAAGCCAGCGCGCCCGGATTCTGCTATCCTGCCCGACCGTGCCCGAGCTGCGCCAGAACCGCTTCACCAAAGAGTGGGTGATCATGGCCACCGAGCGCGCCAAGCGCCCGGAAGAGATGCGCGTGAAGCACGAGGCGCGCCAGCTTGCGCATTACGTGGAAACCTGTCCCTTCTGTCCCGGCAACGAGCACCTGGCGCCGCCGGAGATACTCCGCTTTTCCAAGCCCGACGGCCACTGGACGGTCCGCGTGGTGCCGAACAAGTTCGCCGCACTTACCCGGGAAGGCAAGCCGGAATGGAAGATCGAGCGTTCGCGGCGCACCATCCGCGGCGTGGGCATCCACGACGTGATCGTCGAGACCCCCGACCACGCGCTCACCACGGCGCTGCTGCCGCTGGAGCGGGTGGAGACCATCCTGGAGTGCTATCGCCAGCGTTTTCGCGCCGTGAGCGACGATCCGCGGGTGGCCCACATCACCATCTTCAAGAACCACGGCGTGGCTGCGGGCACCAGCCTGGAGCATCCGCATGCGCAGATGATCGGTACCCCGGTCATCTCCTCCCAGGTGCGCCAGCGCCTCTATGAAGCCCTGCGCCACTTCGACGAATTCGGGGAGTGCATGTTCTGTGAAATGATCGAGGAGGAGCTGGCGGACAACAAGCGCGTGGTGCTGACCAGCGAGCATTTCGTGGTGATCGAGCCCTTCGCCTCGGCCACGCCCTTCGCCACCTACATCTATCCACGGCGGCACTTGGCCAGCTTCGGCGAGGTCAGTGACGCCGAGCTTTCCGACCTCGCCCGCGTGCTGCGCACCACCCTCGCCAAGCTCTACGTCGGCCTGGACAATCCCGACTTCAACTATGTCATCCGCACCGCACCCGCCGAAGTCGCCGGGGTCAAGTACTACCACTGGTATTTGAGCATCATTCCGCGCCTGACCCGCGTGGCCGGCTTCGAGCTGGGCTCGGGGATGTTCATCAACACCGTCCTGCCGGAGCAGGCGACGGTGTTTCTGCGCGGCATCGACGTCGAGCAGTTGGCCAGCGCCGCGGTCTAGCGCGGCATCCTCCGCGGTTTTCCCTTGTCCGCGGCCATCCGCGCCCATCCGCGGCACACTTTATTTGAAAGATCGTCAAGGACGTGCTGCAGATCACCAAGCTGGGCTCGATTTTCGAGTCTACGACACGGCCGGGGAAGCCGCCTCCACCTTCAACCGGCAGGTTGGCGCACCGTCGCGGCAGAGTGGGCGGGATCGACGCGCGCCTGCGAGACAGGTGCATCTAAGCGGACAAGCTCTAATTGCGATCTCCCAACCCGTGCTTTTTCCCGCACAACCTGCATTGGGTTGGCGGCTCGGTGTTGTCCACCCGGTGGAGCACCGGCTTGAGGGTTCGTAAGTACGCGAAGACGGCATTCAGGTCTTCGTCAGTCATATTACGGTACAACCTCCACGGCATAGGGGGCTTGAGTTTGCGCGCTTTGACATGTCCAGTGCGCATAACCTCGATAAAGAGCGCCTCGTCGTAATAGCCAATTCCCGATGCATCTGGGGTGAGATTAGCGCTGGCAACATCTCCGAACGTGTTCCCGCCAGCCATTTCCATGCCTCGAATGGGCTTCACAATCGGCGGGGGACTCTCAGGCGTGTGACAGA
>DASQGF010000056.1:0-14419 GCA_035632755.1 Terriglobales bacterium | reverse complement strand
TTCTTCACCCACCGCGAGATCCTTTTGTGGCGGTACCTCGCTACCTTCTGTGGCGCTGCCGTCACCTCGCAAGGCTGCAAGCTGCAGCCCGGCAAATTTGGCGTTTTCATCCCTCGCCAGCAGGTTTCCACCACCGTGGCGCTCAAGTATGAAGGCAAAGAGAAGGTGACGTTCCACGGAAGCGAACGGGAACTGGATCGATTCACCCTGCAATCGGAAGACACCGTCTGGAACTTGTGGGTGGAAAGTTCATATCCCTTCAAACTGTTGCGCATCGTGGTGCCGGCCGAGAACGTGGAAGTGCTCCGCGACTGAGCCCGCCCCGCGCAAAAGGAAGCCACAAAAAAACCAAGCCCGCCGTAATGGCGGGCTGATTCGTATGCGCTCGAATTCCTGTTATGGAGTAATGGTGCTCGCCGAACTGCGGGTGGTCAGCCACACCAGGAACCCGGCAAGGCCGCCCGCCGCGGCGCCGTACAGCAGGAGGTTGTGGGCAGTGACGCCGCCCGGGACCGGCGGACCGGCAGCGGCAGGTGCCTTTCTCTTACCTTTGCCCTGCTGATCCTGTGGTTGATCTTGAGGCATGGGCGAGCTGCTGGACTGGTCATCGGCATAGGGCGCCGCCATGCAGGTGGCGGGCGCCGTCAGCATGCGGCCCGCCTGCAAGGAACTGGTGGTGGCCCCGTTGTCGATGGCCAGCGTGCCTTCGCGGGCGATGATCTGAAGCTGGCCTTCGTTCTGGGTGATCTGGAAACGCGCCTGGGTGCCGCGCGCCGGCTGCACCAGCAGATTGCTCACCCGCACCGACATGCCGCGGCTGGTCGAGACCAGGGCGGTCCCGCACAGCACGTTCACAAAACTCCTGGAGAAGACCAGAGACGAATTGCCGGGCACGGTTACCGAGGAGCCTTCGTTGGTCAGCGTAGCCATCGAGTTGGGGCCGGTTTGGACCTTGTCGCCGGGGAAGATTGCCGTGGCTCGTTCGATGGGACTGCCGTTGACGCTCACATTGCCGGTCGCATTCAGCATCGCCCTGGTGGCGTCCGCCATGACGATCGAAGCGGGCAATAGCACTACCAAAACCCAAGCCAAACATTTAACCAAAGACTCGCGCACTTGTTCCTCCCAGACGAAGGACCTATCGAATCGTAGGGGGATTCGCATCGGAGCGTCAAGAATAATTCCGCTCCTGAGAAGGACGGGAACCTACTAGATAAACGTCGGTTACGTAGGTATTTGGACCGTTGTCGACAGTTCCCCGGAAGCTGGGTTGCGGATTTTTTCAGCGCCACTCCGCGGGCGCCAAATGCGCTACAGCGAGCTCATGTTGCCAAGAAACTCGCTGTTGGCGCGGGTCTTGCCCAGCTTGTCGATCAGCAACTCCATGGCCTCGACCGGGGACAACGGGTTCAGCACCTTGCGCAGCACCCAGATGCGGGCGAGGTCCTCCTTTGGAATGATCAATTCTTCCTTGCGGGTGCCGGAGCGCTGGATGTCGATGGCCGGGAAGACGCGCTTGTCGGAGAGCTTGCGGTCGAGGATGACTTCCATGTTGCCCGTGCCCTTGAACTCTTCGAAAATCACGTCGTCCATGCGCGAGCCGGTCTCGACCAGGGCGGTGGCGCAGATGGTCAGCGAGCCGCCTTCCTCGATGTTGCGGGCGGCGCCGAAGAAGCGCTTGGGGCGTTGCAGGGCGTTGGAGTCCACGCCGCCGGAGAGCACCTTGCCCGAAGGTGGCACGATGGTGTTGTAGGCGCGCGCCAGCCGGGTGATGGAGTCCAGCAGGATCACCACGTCGCGCTTGTGCTCGACCAGGCGCTTGGCCTTCTCGATCACCATCTCGGCCACCTGCACGTGGCGGGCAGCCGGCTCGTCGAAGGTCGAACTGATGACCTCGCCCTTCACCGAGCGCTGCATGTCGGTGACTTCCTCGGGACGCTCGTCGATGAGCAGCACGATCAGCACCACCTCCGGATGGTTGGTGGTGATGGAGTTGGCGATGTTCTGCAGGATCATCGTCTTGCCGGCGCGGGGCGGAGAAACGATCAGGCCGCGTTGACCCTTGCCGAGCGGCGTCAACAGGTCCATGACGCGGGCGGTGATGTTGTCCTTGGCGGTCTCCAGCTTGATGCGCTCCTGCGGATAGAGCGGCGTCAGGTTGTCGAACAGGATCTTGTTGCGCGCCTCTTCCGGAGACTCGAAATTGACCGCCTCGATCTTGACCAGGGCGAAATACTTCTCGCCCTCGTGCGGCGGCCGCACCTGCCCGCTGATGGTGTCGCCGGTCTTCAGGTCGAACTTGCGGATCTGCGATGGGGAGACGTAGATATCGTCCGGCCCCGGAAGGTAGTTGTAATCGGGAGAGCGCAGGAAGCCGTAGCCGTCGGGCAGGATCTCCAGCACGCCCTCGGCGAAGATGTGGACTTCCTTCTCGCTTTGCGCCTGCAGGATCTTGAAGATGAGGTCCTGCTTGCGCAGCCCGCTGGCGCCAGGCAGGTCGAGGGAGCGCGCGATGCGGGTAAGTTCCTGGATATTCTTTTCTTTGAGTTCTGCGATAGTCATGTTCACCTACGGGAAGTGGATTGATTTTTGAGGAGGGGTCTGTTCGACCTAGCGATCCAAAATTACGGGAATCAGTTCCGCGGGCGCGGGCGCGCCGCAGACCTTCTATTATGCAGCGCGCCGCTGTGCCTTAACTCTCAACTCGGATTGCGCCACCAGGTGGGTGGGCGATTCGCTCTCGGCGAAACGGCCGAATACCTCGTTCATGGTGTCCTGGATGCGCGTGTTCGGCTTGTGGAACTTGCGCGTAGCCTTCGACGCAACCTGGCACAAAAGATACCGGTTCTGCACCGTGCGCAAAGCATCATAGATAAGCTCAGAACGCATTTTCTTCATTCCTCTCCTCGGGACCCTGGTTCCCTGTTTACCAGCCGGGCACCCAACCCCTATTCTCCGAGACGCTCACCGCGACCACGCTAACAGCTAACTGATTGTTATAGCTGGCTTTATCCTTGGAGAATGAGGTTCGGTCACACTAGGTAGATGCTTGTGGCAGGCTCAAAGTTGCATTTCTGCTGAGATTTACAACCAAGCCTGCCAAGAACCTCAGGACCGGTAGTCGATCCGGCCCGACTTCAAGCCACCTTACAGAGAATCACCCCGCGGGTCAAGAAGATTCTTGGACAGGGGTAGCCACAGAGGCACGGAGACCTGGAGGAAAGGGCTCCCAGAGCGAAATCGCTTAATTTACAATGCGGCACCCGGCAGGGTCCTCACCACCTTCTGGTGGGGTCGCCGCCTACACGTGCAGCGATGCGGGGGTACCCATGAAGACGCGCAGTACTGGTCCGCTCTTTCTTATGGTGTTTGTAATCCTGGTGTGCGGCACTGCCGCGGCGCAAGGCGGCAGCATGGGCAAGGCCGCTAAGCCCCCCAAAGCTTCGGCGGGGCACACGCGCACCTACTACATCGCGGCCGACGAGGTGACGTGGGATTACGTTCCCGGCGGCATGGACGGCATCGCGGGCAAGCCGTTCCGGTCGGTCGGCGTGTTCGTGGGCGGTCCGAATCCTGGCGCGAAGCCGGTGGAGAAACCGGTCCCCACGTCCTACGTCAAGACGCTTTACCGCGAGTACACCGACAACACCTTCCGCACGCTGAAGCCCCGGCCCGCAGAGTGGGAGCATCTGGGCTTCATGGGCCCGTTGATCCGCGCCGAAGTGGGAGACACGATCCACGTCATCTTCCGCAACAATGGGCAGAAGCCGCATTCCATGCATCCGCACGGCGTCTTCTACAACAAGGACTCGGAAGGCGCGCCGTACGACGATGGAACCTCGGGCAAGGACAAAGCCGATGACGCCGTGCCGCCGGGCGGGATGCACGAGTACACGTGGCAAGTACCGGAGCGGGCCGGCCCCGCGCCGGGCGACGTCAATTCGGTCATGTGGATGTATCACTCCCATACCGACGAGCACCGTGATCCCAACACCGGGCTGCTCGGCCCCATGATCATCACCGGGCGCGGGCAATCGAAGCCGGACGGCTCGCCGAAAGGTGTGGACCGCGAGTTTGTGCTGTGGTTCGCGCAGGTTCACGAAGAGGATAGCTGGTACGTGGACCGCAACCTGCCGGACGTCGAAAAGGAGTCGGCGCTTCCGGCGCCGTTGACGCCAGCGAGCACCGTGGTCGCGTATCCACACTTCGTGAAGTTTTCAATCAACGGTTTTGCCCACGGCAGCATGCCGCTGCGGGCGCTCACCATGCGCAAAGGCGAACACGTGCGCTGGTACCTGTTCAGCGGGGTCAACGATTTTGACTTCCACACGCCGCACTGGCATGGGAATACCGTGGTGGTGAATCAGATGCGCACCGACGTGACCTCCATGGCGCCCATGCAGATGGTGACCGCCGACATGGTCCCGGATGATCCCGGGATATGGCTGGTCCACTGCCACGTGTCGTTCCATAACGCCGAGGGAATGGCCGCGCGGTACGAGGTCAAGCCGTGACACCTAGCGCTGAGTGGTTTTCGGGTAGCGGTGCAAACTCGCTGGTGGTGCGGGTAATGCGGCGTAGCGTTGAACGACTCTTGCCCTACCGCTCACTCCGTAAGCGAATCAGGGCGGGTTTTCCGATTACAGCCAACCGGCGCGCTCTAAACCCATCTCTCTGATACACTCTGTGCCCGGCAAAAATCATGCACAGGAGCCATTGTGAACCTTCAGCAAATCGTAGCGGAACTAAAGGCCGAACGTGACCGACTCGACAAAGCTATCGCGGCCTTGAACGGTATCTCACCTCAACCCAGACGCGGGCGACCGCCCAAGGCTGTTCAGACTTCGGCGAGACCCAAGCGTCGCCGTCGGTTGAGTGCAGCAGTCCGCAAAAAGCTGTCCCGGCTGCTAAAGCAGCGGTGGGCACAGGGAAAGATGAGGCCGAAAGCGCAGGCGGCGTAAAAAGCGCTCCGGGAACGGTGGGGATGCCTGTAATGAGGAGCGGGAATACCCATCGACCAGCGGCGAGTTGGAAGGAAGCTCTAAAGCCGTGAACAGAACACGTTGGATCGTTCCGGTTGTCGGTGCTGCAGCAGGATTGTATTTTGCGGTGCTGTGCGCCTTTAGCATCGGTGCCGTTGTGTTCCCGCGCAACGTACCCAAGGCTTATGCAGTGATTTTCGCGCTGGTCACGGCGTATCTCGCGTATCTGGGAATCCGAGCGGCTGTGGTGGGCAGTAGCGACGAGGATGACGTGGTTTCGGCACTCCGGAATGGCACTGTCGGGGCGCTCGCTGCAGTGGTGGTCGTCATCGCTCTCTATTCCATGTTTGGATTTTCGATACATGCCTTCTTTGCGCATTCGCTTGGTTTGCATGCCTCGCAGGTGACCATGTTTCGCCTCCTGATTGCATTTGTTTGCTTCGGATTCGGCGCTGGTTTTGTGTGGCGGCTGAACCGATTGCCAGTGGCGTAGAGACGCTTCTGTGGGGACCGAGGCGCTTGCCCTTGGCCTTGGCAGCGGCGATTTCTGAGCGCACCCGGTCGGATTAGTTCCCGCAAGCCGTGTCACTTGTGTAAAACCCTGTTCTCAACAACTGTCCGCCGCCGTTCGTGCGGTATGCCTGTTTTTCGTCCCTGGCGGTTGTTTCCGAGTGCGCCGTCACTCGACCGCGGCGAAGCGCAGCGGTCGGGTGCAGCGCGTTGTTAGGTTTTGTTGTTACATTCCAAAGTTATTACTAGCTTTGCTCGGGCGTGCCCTGTGGCTAGATACCGGATAGCCTCCGGGACCTCACTCAACCTGTAAAGCCTTTCGATGACCGGTGTTACCTTTCTCGCCTCCATGAGATCGCGCATGACGGTCAGGTCCTCTTTGGTTATTTTCGTAATAAAGATGACGAACTTCTGGCTCACGAACCGCGACAACACAGGCGCTGTTAGCGCGGCGCGAGCGAGAAAACCGATCATTGATCCGCCCGGTCCTATTCCGGCCCCGACGTATATCCCTTTGGGATTCAAGACGCGCCTGAATGCTGACAACGAATGGTTCGCCACGAGGTCGAAAATCAGGTCGTAGCGCTGCGTGCCTTTGGTGAAGTCCTCTTGGGTGTAATCAATGACGCGATCTGCGCCGATTGATCGGACCATGTCCAGATTCCTCGTACTGCATACGCCGGTCACATCTGCGCCGAACGACTTGGCGATCTGCACAGCGAACGTACCCACGCCTCCCGCCGCGCCGTTAATCAAGACCTTCTGGCCCGGCTGAATCTGTCCCTTGTCGCGAAGACCCTGCAATGCGGTGAGTGCCGCAATAGCTACAGAAGCCGCTTGCTCAAACGTCACGTTATCCGGCTTCATGGCCAATTTCGACTCGGAAGCACACGCATACTCGGCAAACGCCCCACGGCACGCTCCGAACACCTCGTCGCCTGGTTTGAACTGGGTTACGTCCTTGCGAACCGCTTCAACCTGGCCAGCCACATCACGGCCTAGTCGTGTGTCCTTTGGTTTGAGCAGCCCGAGCCCGAACAGTAAGCGAGCGAAGGGCGGCTTGCCTTCCATGAGGTGCCAGTCAGCTGGATTGACGGAGGCCGCGCAAACCTTTAACAAAACTTCGTTGTCTTTGGGAACGGGCCTTTCGACGTCCGTGATTTGGACAACATCCGGCGGTCCGTATCTGGTATAGACGGCGGCTTTCATGTGCGGATGGACGCCCCCGCTGCGCTGGCCTGCTCCTTCCATCGTTGTTCGTTCACGCCCATCACGATGAGCCACAGCTGCAGCGGTATTTCCGCGAGGGCGGAGGCGCCCGCGATGAAGGGGAACAGATGGATTGCGAGCGGCGGTGACAGATAGATCATCCAACCCAAACCATCAATCGCCAATAGCACCCCCGGAATTCGAGGCAGGAAGGTCGATCTGAAAATGAGGTAGCCGGTCAGGACGCACCACAATCCGAAGAACACCAGGTCGATGTCAAAGGCGTAACCATTCAATTTGAGAAAGATGAGCGCCAGCGCCTGCAACTGTTCCGTCGTAAATGCGCTGACGGAGCTCCCGCCTTGCAAAACGAGCAAGGGGGCGAGGTACAGGAGCGCAAACAGCCATTTCACGGAAGGGGGGTTCAGGCCTACCCGCCCAGCGAACGACCAAATCCTGGTTGGTCGGCTAACCGGAAACTGGCCGAGCGGGAACCGCCTCCCCTAACCCTCTGCGCTATCCCCCTCGGATTGCTGGCGTAAAATCGCTTTTACACAAGTAATCCCCGAAAACCGGGCCATGACCCCGCCCAGCAGGTCTACCGACGCGCGCAAGCGAATACTTCGCCTGCTGGAAGAGGCATCGCAGCATACGAATGAGCTGGAAGTCAGCCGCCGAGCGGTGCGAAGGCCGGGGCCGTTTTCGCCGCGATGGTCCACGACCTGAGCGGACCTGCCCAGTGATTGTTAGTGGCTCAAAACGTGAAACGTCCTTCACGCCCAATACGTCCGATCCAGCGTTCGGTATTGGATAGCTTCCGCGATGTGCCGCGAGTCCAACGCCTCCGCCCCGTCCAGATCGGCGATTGTCCGCGCAACCTTCAGGATGCGGTCGTGGGCGCGGGCGCTCAGGCCCTGCTGCGCCATGGCGCGCTCCAGCATGCGTTCGCAGTCGGGAGTGAGATCGCAATACGCGCGAATCTGCCGTGGCGCCATCTGCGCGTTGCAGTAGATGGGCTCGCCGGCGGACTTGAAGCGCTGCAGTTGCCGTTCGCGGGCGCGGACCACCCGCTCGCGGATGTGGTCGGAGCCCTCCGGCGAGGCTCCGCCGCGCAGCTCCTTGTACCGCACCGCCGGCACGTCGATGTGGATGTCGATGCGGTCGAGCAGCGGCCCCGAGATCTTCGACACGTAACGCTGGATCATCGGCTGCGTGCAATGGCAGTCGCGCGAGGCATCGTTGTGATAGCCGCACGGGCAGGGATTCATGGCCGCGGCCAGCATGAAGCGCGCCGGAAAGGTGAGCGACATGGCGGCGCGCGCGATCGAGACGGTCCCGTCTTCGAGCGGCTGCCGCAGGACTTCCAGCACGTTGCGCGGGAACTCGGGCAGCTCGTCGAGGAAGAGCACGCCGTTGTGCGCGATCGAGACTTCGCCCGGACGCGGCACCGCGCCTCCGCCGATCAGTCCGGCGTCGGAGATGGTGTGGTGCGGCGCGCGGTACGGACGCGTCCCCACCAGCCCGGCGCCGGAGTCGAGCACCCCGGCCACGCTGTGGATCTTCGTCGTCTCAATCGCCTCCTCGAACGTCAGCGGCGGCAGGATGGTGGGGATGCGCTTGGCGAGCATGGTCTTGCCCGAGCCCGGCGGGCCGATCATCAGGATGTTGTGTCCGCCGGCGGACGCCACCTCGAGGGCGCGCTTGGCGGTCTGCTGCCCGCGAACGTCCTTGAAGTCCACGGTGAATTGCCGCGCCTCGTTCAGCAGGGCATCGGTCTGGACGCGCAGTGGGGCAGCGCCATTGCTTTCGCCCGCGTTCAGCAGGTTGACCACGTCCAGCAGCGAGCGCACGGGGAAGACATCCACGCCGCTGACCACGGCGGCTTCGCGGGCGTTGACCTCGGGAACGATGAGGTTCCGGATCTTCCTGGCGCGGGCCTCGACCGCGATGGGCAGCGCGCCGCGGATGCCGCGCACGCCGCCATCCAGCGACAGTTCCCCTACCAGCAGGTAATCCACGACCTCCTTGCGCGTGAGCGCGCCGTACGCCCCCAGGATGCCCATGGCCATGGGCAGGTCGAAGCCCGAGCCTTCCTTCTTGATGTCGGCGGGAGCGAGGTTGACGGTGATGTGCGTGGGCGGGATGTCGTAGCCGCAATTCTTCAGCGCCGCGCGGATGCGTTCCCGGCTCTCGCGCACCGCTGCGTCGGGCAGCCCGACGGTCATGAAGTGGTCGCCGTCGTTCAGCCGGACGCCGGAAACATCTACCTCGACCTCGATGATATTGGCGTCGATGCCGTAGACGGCCGCGCTGAGCGTCTTGAACAGCATGGAAGCCGCTGAGTATACCGGTAGCGGTCAAGTCCCGTCGCGTCTGGAATGGGTTTGTTCCATTTTCAGAACAAGAGGGGGGAGACTGTGAGTCACGCCCGGTATCGCGGCGGACGGATACCGTTCAGGCGCATGTAGACGGCGCTCTCCCCGCGGTGATAGGTCGCGTGATCGAGGAGGAAGCGAACCACCCGGCCCTTGGAGAACGGCCGGTTCTCCAGGAACTGCACCCGCAGCTCGAGGTCGACGTCGGTCAGGTCGGCGGCGCCGCGATGCACATAGGTGAACGACTCGCGCAACAGCGCCACCACGTCGGCCCGGGACCTCACCACTTCTTTGCCGGCTTCGCTGAACATGAAGGTGGGTTGCGTTTTGTCTTGTACGAAGACTTCGAACAGGCTGCGCACCGACTCGGCGACGTGCACCATCTGCTGCCCGAAGCTGCGCTCTTCAGCGACGGGGCGAAACCCGTAATGGTCTTCCGGCATGGCTTCGGCGCACTCCACGGCGCAGGCGCGCGCCAGGCTGATCTCGTCCATCAACTCGGAGACCGAGTCGGCGGTGGGACCGCGCCGCAATCCGGGACGGGGATATCCGCCGCGCTCCGATTGCGGCCACATCGCTGGCGCACAACCGGCCACCAGGCCCAGCACCGAAGCGCGCAGCAGAGCACGCCGGGAGATAAAGGACATGCTGATTCCCCTACCTGCTCTACGAAAGGACTCCCGAAAAGGTTCAGCGGATTCTAGCTTTTTTGTGGAGCGCGGTTACGCCGCAGGTTCCGGTCCCTCTTGATTGCCGCCGCGACTCCGATCAGACTGCACGCGAACGAACGCACCACACATCTTCGAGATCGATGATCGACGATTTTCCTGTCCGCAATCTCCAACCTCAGATCGAGAAGAGCACGAAGCACGCGATACCCGTGAAGTTGCGCCTTCGCCTCTCCGCACGCAGCGCGACATTCCGAGTTCGATCGCACTTGGCTTCATCACGTTCGCGAACATCATCTTCCTCGGCGTACATCGCGCGAAGGTGCCGACGCGTTCCGATTTTTCTCTTGACTTCGTTTTTCATTAACTCTATACATTCAATCACCATATGCAACGGCACGTTAGTTGCATCCATGAAGAATGGAAGGGAGAATAGAACCATGGCAACGAAGAAGGGTGGCAAGAAAAAGGGCGGCAAGAAGAAGCACTAATCGCCCAGCCCAAAAGGCAGACGGGGACGCCAGGCAGCGTCCCCGAATTTTTTTGGTTGCTCCCTACGGATGTAACGTCCCACGAGCACTCTGTTGCAGTTCGCCATTCTTTTCGAAATTGTCATTCCGAGCGAAGCGAGGAATCTGCAGTTCTTGTCCTCAAGAACTCAGTCATGGACGGGAACTGCAGATTCCTCACGGCCTAAAGGCTGTTCGGAATGACAATTCCAGGGGATTGTTGCAGGGCGGGCATTGCGGATGCAGCCATCACTAGCCGTTTTTTTCAGCCTTCCGCCGCGCCCAGTGCCCGCTTTTCCCCGTCCAGCGGCAGTTCCGTCTGGCTGATCCCCGCACCCGCCAGGTTGTGCACACGGTTCTCCAGCTTGCTCAGCGCGCGTGTGCTGTCGTCGTAGCTCTTGCCCGCGTTCTTCAGGTGCGTGCCCAGCTTGTCGTAGACGTCGGTGAACTTCTCCAGCTCGAAGCGCAGCGACTCCATCTGGCGCAGGATGGATTCCGCCTGCTGGCTCACGTGCAGGCTCTTCAGTCCGACCACGATGGTGTGCAGGTAGGCGTAGAGCGAGTTGGGCGAAACCGGCATGACGCGCTTCTGCGCGCAGTACTCGTAGAGCCCGTTGTCGTCTTCATCGCGGATGATGGCCTCGTAATAGACGTTCTCCGCGGGGATGTACATGAGCGCGAATGGCAGCGTTCCCTCGGCGGGCCTTATGTACTTGCCGGCGATCTCGTCCACGCGCTTGCGGACATCCTTCAGGAACTCGCGGCGCGCGGCTTTCTTCTCGGGCTCGGTCTCCACTTCGGCGATACGCCGAAAATTCTCCAGCGAAAACTTGGAGTCGATGGCCACCATTCCCTGCGGGAACAGCAGCACGGCGTCCGCCTTCTCGCCGGAGGAGAACGCATATTGCGTACGGTACTGTTCGCGCGCGAACACCATGGCCAGCAGGTTTTCGAGTTGCTCTTCGCCGAAACCGCCGCGCAGCTTGGGCGCGGTGAGGATGTGCTGCAGATCGGCGATGGACTTCGACAGCTCCGCCAGATGCCGCGCCTGCTCGCTCATTCCTCCCACCTGCTTCTGCAATTCGGCGAAGATGCCCTGCACGTGGGCCATGCGGTCGTTCACTTCCTTCGACGTCCCGCTCATCGCCTTCACGTTCTCGTTGAGACGCTCGGCAAGGTTGCGGTTCATCACCTCCAGGCGTTCGGCGACGTTGCAGTTGACAGCCCCCAGTGCCTTTTGCACGTTGTCACCGACGCCCTCGAGCTGCTTGCTGAACACGTCAACGACATGGGACACGGACTTGTCCGTGCTCTCGCGCAGGACGTTGAAATCGTTGCGCAGCGCCTCGAGTGCCTGGGGGTCGGGTGCTGCCGCACGACGCAACACCAGCACCACAGCAATCAGCGCCAGGAGGACACCGGCAAACGCCAGCACGATGGCCAGCATCAGTTCACCCCCGCGGCCTGCATCTGGATTTGATAAAGCCTCTCCTCGGTCGCAGGACAGAGGCTACGATACGCGCACCACCCGCAGTGGAAGCCGGGTTTGGGATCGAAGTTCCCGGCAGCGATCTGCGCCGCGACTCCGGCCACGCGCTGGCACGCCTCTTCGAGCTGTCGCGGATCGCGCTCGCTGGCAACCTCGGTGTTGTCGGCCAGGTTATAGAACACGAGCCGCTCGGCGTCGTAGTCCCACTTCGCGCGCGCCGCCAGGGCGTAGATGGAAAGCTGGAGGCTCTTGTCCGCGTGCTGCGGGGTGCGCGGCTTGCCGGTCTTGTAATCCACGATGGCGACGCGGTTGCCGGCGATGCGGTCGATGCGGTCCAGGCGTCCCTTCACGCGCACGCCTGCGAGCGTGATCTCGAAGCCGCGCTCGGTCCCGATCACCTCGACCGGCGGCGCGGCCTGCTGCAGACGCACGAATTCGCGCAATTGCTTCGTCCCTTCCTTCTCGTAAAGCTCGCGCTGCACCGGATCGGCGAATCCGGCGGACGCCAGGCCATCGCGCAGCAACGCGAGCACTTCGCCTTCGCTCTTGGGGCGCCCGGCACGCAGCGACTCGTAGTAATCGCGCAACAGAGTATGGATGGCGTTGCCGTACTGCATTTGCGCAGCGACCTCGCCCGGGACCTTCCAGAAACGCTCGATCTTGAACTGCAGCGGGCAAGTCTCGTAACTCTCGATGGCTGTGGCGCTCAGCGCACCGTCGAAAACGAAAGGCGAAGGTGGCGGGTTCAGCAGCCATGCGCCGACTCCCGGGCCGGCAGCAGCCGCTCCCGCAGCGAGATCAATGGTGAACGGAGCGGCGTCTCGCTTCGACCAGTAAGGACGGGCATTGCGATCGTCCATCAGGTCGCGCACGAAGCCGGTGGGACGCGGAACCCGGGCGCGGCCGGGACGCGAGCACAGCGTCAGCGTCTCCCGCGCCCGCGTCATGCCGACGTAGAACAGCCGCCGCTCCTCCTGCTTGTGGATCTCCTTGTCGTCGCCTTCGGCCACCAGCCCGCGCCGGAGCTGCTGAGGAAACTCGAAGAGCTTTTCGCGGAAGCTGGTGGGAAACGAGTTCTGGTTCGCGCGCAGCATGAAAACGTGGTCGAACTCCAGTCCCTTGGCGGCGTGCGCGGTCATGAGCTGCACCACGTTCGGGTCGGAGCCCTCATCGTCCGTCGGGACTGCAACGATGCCGCCAGCCTCGGGATAATGGTCCATGTACGCGAGGAAGTGGGACAGCTCGCCGTTGCCCGCCACCGGCTTCTTTGTCCAATCGAGGACGAATTTCGCGAAGGCAAGCACCGGGGGCGCGTTCCGGTCGAAAGCAAAACGCTCGAGCACGAACATCAGGACCGCAGCGGTGTTCATGCCCTTCATGCGCGCCATCGCCCAAGCTTCCTCGACCGCCGCCACCACCTCGCTTCCGCCCGGGACTCCCTCCAGGACGCTGATGAAGTCGGCGTCCTTCCCCGCATGCTTCAGCGATTGCCGCAGGGCTTCGGCATCCACATGGAAGATGGGGAGTGCGGCCACGCGAAACAAGCTGCCGCTGTCGGCCATGGAAGCCAGCACCCGCAGGCAGGCCAGCAGATCGCGCACCTCCGGCGTCTCCAGCGCGTTGAGCCCGACCACCACGAAGGGGATATGGCGTGCGACCAACTCGCGCACCAGCAGGTTGCGATGAGAATGCTGGCGGTAAAGAACGGCGATTCGCGGACACCGGCGTTCCTTCGCTCCATCGCGCCGCTTGCCGGGCGCGCGGCGCAACTCCTCGATCCGGCAGGCTATATCGAACGCCTCCTGCTCGTCGCTCTCTGCGCTGACGATCTCCACCGGGAATTTGGGAAGCAGCTCTCCCTGCTGTTTGTCGCGCTGGTCGCGCGCGGATTCCAGCGGCTCGCGCCCCAAGGCGCGATCGGCACCGGCCGGCGCCATTGCCGGATTGCCCGAGATCACCGCGTACGCGCACTTCAGTATCGGAGTTCGTGAACGCTGATTCTCGATCAGCGTGACGCGCCTGGTTTTCGGGAAGCGGCGCGCGAATTCCCGGAACGCCGCGGAGGAGGCCCCGCGAAAGCGGTAGATCGCCTGGTCGGGATCCCCGACAGCAAACAGATTCTGCTCGCTCCCCGCCAGGAGCTGCGCCAGTTCGATCTGCGCCAGGTTGACATCCTGGAATTCGTCGAGCAGCAGGAAGCGCACGCGGCCCTGCTCGGCTGCCCGCAACTGCTCGTCATTGCGCAGCAATTCCAGCGCGCGAGTGATCATGTGCGCGAAGGCGCCGAGGTTTTCGCACGCAAGCATCTCCTCGACCTTCTGGAACGCGCTGGCGATCTCGTTGCAGCGAGCCAGCACCTCGTCGCGCGACATGCCCTCGGCTTGCTTGGAGCTGACCACTCGCGGCAGCGCCGCATCCGCCCTGCCCAGGCCGGCCGCGTATTTCCGGTAGTCGGCGGGGCCCACCACTTCGTCGTGGCAGCGGTCGAACAACTCGAGCAGCGCGTCCAGAAACTGGCCTGGGCTGGCCGCACGGATATACCAGCTCAGGCCCAGGTCGGAGATGCGCTGCCGAAGGTAGACCCAAAGGTCCTCCGGCGTGAGCAGGCGAAAAGCTTTTCCCGCGCGCTCCAGCACGCCGTAGCAGTAGGCGTGGAAGGTCATGGCGCGCAGTCCAT
>DASQGF010000055.1:0-2034 GCA_035632755.1 Terriglobales bacterium | reverse complement strand
CCCTGATCGAACACCCGGCCTTGATGACGCACGCGGGAGTTTCGCCTGAGGACCGGCGCGCCGCAGGCTTCAGCGATGGTCTGGTGCGTTATTCCGTGGGCATCGAGGACGTGGAAGACCTCATCGCCGATCTCCGTCAGGCCCTCGACGGCGTGACCGCCGCATCGGGCGAGCCAGCCCTACGCGATCAAGCCGGAGCAGATGGCGGAGGATTGCTTGCGGAGAAGCTCACCTAGCCCAAGTTCGTCACGGGATCTGAGATTTTGAGTTTTTTCGGGGCTTCCCTGCGGGGAAGCCCTTGGTGTTCAACAGGTGTGTTTGCAACAGCGCGTGTAGTGTAAACCTACCCTCTTGATTCCCGCGTGGATCGCTGGCAAGTTGGCCTCGTGTTCTTGAGAGAACTGCGGCCGAAGAAGGACGGCAAGCAGCACAGCTACTGGTCTCTGGTGGAGACGGTGCGAACGCCGGAAGGGCCACGGCAGAGAACGCTGTGCTACCTGGGTGAGTTGAATACATCGGCGCAGGCTCGGTGGCAAAAGACGATCGAGGTCTTCAACGAGCAAGGCGAGAGCCGGCAACTGAAGTTGTTTCCTTCCGAGGTCGAGCCGCCTGAGGACGACCGGAACGTAGCCCGGGTCCTATTGAACAAAGTCCGGCTGGAGCGAGCGCGCCAGTTTGGAAACTGTTTCCTGGCGCTGGAGCTTTGGAAGCGTTTGGGACTCGACGATTTCTGGGAACGTTGGCTGGACCACGAGCGGGCCGATGTGCCCTGGTCGCGAGTGACGGCACTGCTGGCCATCAACCGGCTGTGCGCGCCCGGTAGCGAGTTGGCGATCGAGGAGCGCTGGTATCCGACGACCGCCCTGGACGACCTGTTGCGGATCCCCCAAGGGAGCGTCAACGACACGCGGCTGTATCGCTGTCTGGATCGGCTGATTCCCCACAAAACGAAACTGGAGCGGCATCTGCGCGAGCGGTACGGGGAGTTGTTCGCGGCCGAGTTCGACGTGCTCCTCTACGATCTGACCAGCAGCTATGTGGAGGGAGCGGCGGCGAAGGACCCGATGATGCAGCGGGGCTACTCGCGGGATCATCGTCCAGACTGCAAGCAGGTGGTGATCGCACTCATCGTCAACAGCGAAGGTTTTCCCCTGAGCTATGAAACGTTCGACGGCAACCGTGCGGATGTGACCACGGTCGAGGCGGTGATGCGGATGGTGGAGCGCAAGTACGGCCGGGCGCGGCGGGTATGGGTGTTCGATCGGGGCATCGTCAGCGAACAGAACCTGGCGGCGGTGCGGCGGCGGAAAGGGCAATACCTGGTGGGCACGCCCCGCAGCAAGCTGAAGCAGTTCGAGCAGGAACTGCTGGCCGGCAACTGGGAGCAGGTGCGCGACGACGTGGAGGTGAAGCGTGTCCCGATGCCGGGTGGCGAAGAAACCTATGTGCTGTGCCGGACCGCGACCCGACGCGAGAAGGAGAAAGCGATCCGTAGCCGCTTTTCCGCGCGGATCGAGGACGCGCTCGGTCGGCTGGCCAAACGGGTGGCGGCCGGCAAGCTGAAGGATCGTGGCAAGATCGAGCGGCGGCTGGGACGGATTCAGGCGAGCTATCCGTCAGTCGCAGATTTGTACAAGATGCAAGTCGTCGAAGGCGAGGGTCGGCTGCGTGTCGAGTGGCATATCCTTCCGGAACGGCACGCCTGGCAGGAGGCACGAGAAGGAGCGTATCTGCTGCGGACCAACCTGCAGGTCGAGTCGGCATCGGATTTGTGGACCAAGTATATTCAGCTGACCGAGGCCGAAGCGGTCTTCCGAGCGCTGAAAAGCGCGCTGTCGATTCGTCCTCTGTTCCACCAACTCGAGCACCGGGTCAAGGCTCATATCCTGGTGGCGTTCCTCGGCTACGCTCTCTGGGTGACGCTGAAACACCTCTTGCATCGGAAAAACAGTAAGACAACGCCCGCCCGAGTGCTCGCCCTGCTGGCTACGGTGCAAAGTGTCGACATCGTCCTGCCCACGACAGACGGCCGCG
>DASQGF010000054.1:0-12027 GCA_035632755.1 Terriglobales bacterium | reverse complement strand
CGAGTAGAACGCCTCTTCGCCTGGTTGCACAACTATCGCCGTGTGGTTACTCGCTGGGAATATCACGCGGCCAACTTCCTCGGCATGGTCCAACTGGCCTCGATTTTGATCCTGCTGAGGCATTTTTGAGATGGGTTCTAGTAATCTCACGCGCCGCGTAACAGTTTCAACCGGAAACCGACCCACTACACTGCCGGGGCGCGATAGACGCCCTTTTCTTCCCTCCCTATAATGAAGGATTGTCCCGAAGAGAAAAACCCGGGGACGTGATGGGTGCGCCGCTGGACCTTAAATCGACGCTGAACCTGCCGAAAACCGATTTTCCGATGAAGGCGAACCTGCCGCAGAACGAGCCCAAGATGCTCGCGCGCTGGGAGGAGTTGCGCCTCTACGACCGCATCCGGCAAGCCCGCAAAGGCGCGCCCATCTGGATCCTGCACGACGGTCCGCCGTACTCGAACGGCCCCATCCACCTGGGCCACGCCCTCAACAAGTGCCTGAAGGATTTCATCGTAAAGTCGAAGACCATGATGGGCTACGACTCGCCCTACGTCCCGGGCTGGGACTGCCACGGCCTGCCCATCGAGATCAAGGTGGATGAGTCGCTGGGCGGCAAAAAGCTGCAGATGGCGCCCATCCAGGTGCGCCAGGCCTGCCGCAAGTACGCTGAGAAATATCTCGACCTGCAGCGCGAGCAGTTCAAGCGCATCGGCGTCTTCGGGCGCTTCGACCGCCCCTACTCCACCATGACGCCGGAGTACGAGTCGGTGGTGCTGGCCACGCTCTACGCCTTCTTCGAGAAAGACGCGGTGTACAAGGGCCTGCGTCCGGTGTACTGGTGCATCCATGACAAGACGGCGCTGGCCGAAGCCGAGGTCGAATACGAGAACCACACCAGCCCCAGCGTCTGGGTGCGCTACCGCATGCAGTCGGACCCGCGCACGGTGAACGACGAACTGGCGTCGCACCGCATCTGGGATGGCAAGCCGGTGTACGCCATCATCTGGACCACGACGCCCTGGACGCTGCCAGCGTCGCTGGCCATCGCGTTCCACCCGGAAGAACAGTACGTCGCGCTGCAGTCCACCGACGGGCTCTACATCGTTGCGGAAAAGCTGGCCAAGGTAACCGAGGAAAAGTGCGGCCTGAAGGACGTGAGGATCGTCGCGCGTTTCCACGGCCGCGCCCTCGAGCACACCTACTTCCTTCATCCCTTCCTGCCGTGGCCGCAGCGCAAGGTGCTGGGTGTTCTTGCTGACTACGTCACCATGGACCAGGGCACGGGCGCGGTCCACACCGCGCCTTCGCACGGCGCCGACGACTTTTACACCGGCCAACGCTACAAGCTCCAACCCACCTTCGACGTGGACGAAGCCGGCATCATGCGGCGCGGCCTGCCCGAGTACGACGGCAAAACCGTTTTCCAGGCGAATCCCGCGATCATCCAGCTGCTGCGCGACCGCGGGGTGCTGATGCATGAGGAGCGCCTGGAGCACTCTTATCCGCACTGCTGGCGCTGCCATCGCCCGGTGATCTTCCGCGCCACCGAGCAGTGGTTCATCTCCATGGAGGCCAAGATCGACGCAGACGGCCGCCGCAGCCTGCGCCAAGCCTCGCTCGACGAGATCAAGAAAGTGAAGTGGGACCCGGAGTGGGGCGAAGAACGCATCTCCAACATGATCGCGACCCGCCCCGACTGGTGCATCTCGCGGCAGCGGGTGTGGGGCGTGCCCATCGCTGTCTTCTTCTGCCAAGATTGCGGCCAGGTGCTGAAGTCGAAGGAGGTCAACCACGCTGTGCTGGAACTGGTGGCGCGCGAGGGCGTGGACGCCTGGTACACCAAGGATGCTGCTGCCATTCTCCCGACTGGCACCAAATGCCCATGCGGCGGTGCAAATTTCCGCAAGGAGATGGACATCATCGACGTGTGGTTCGAATCCGGCTCCAGCCACTTCGCGGTGCTCGGACGGGAAGAGGGCCTGCCCTGGCCCGCGGACCTTTATCTCGAAGGCGGCGACCAATATCGCGGCTGGTTTCACTCTTCCCTGCTCTGCGCCGTGGGGGCGCGCGAGCGGGCGCCCTATCGCATGGTCGCGACCAACGGCTGGACGCTCGATCCCGAGGGCCGCGCCATGTCCAAGTCGCTGGGCAACGTGGTGGATCCGGTCGACATCGCCGACCGCATGGGGGCGGAGATCGTGCGCCTGTGGGTGGCCTCGGTGGACTTCCGCGAGGACGTTACCTGCTCGGAAGAGCTGATGCGGCGCATCGCCGACAACTACCGCAAGATCCGCAACACGCTCCGCTTCGTGCTGCAAAACCTCTACGACTTCGACCCCAGCCGCGACGCGGTCGCCTTCGGCGACATGCAGTCGCTCGACCAATTCATGCTGCTCTCGACCGCCGATCTCGATGCCGAAGTGCGCGAGTGGTACTCGGGCTTCGCCTTCCACAAGGCGTACCAGCGCATCCTCAACTTCTGCGTAGTGGACCTGAGCGCGGTGTACTTCGACGTGCTCAAGGACCGGCTCTACACCTGGGCTCCCCAGTCGCGCGGACGCCGTTCGGCACAAACCGCCGTCTGGCGCATCGGCGAGGCCCTGGTGCGGCTGCTCGCGCCCATGATGAGCTTTACCGCCGACGAGGTCTGGCATTACCTGCCACGGGTGGAAGGGCGTCCCGAAAGCGTCCACCTAGCGGAGTTTTTCAGCGGCTCGGAGATCACCGGCAGCATCTCACCTACTGAAGGGCTTGATCTCGTGCGCAGCGACTGGGAGACGCTGCTGGGCGTCCGAAGTGAGGTTTTGAAGGCGCTGGAAGAGGCGCGCAATTCCAAGCTCATCGGCGGCGGCCTGGAGGCCCAGGTCAGCATCGCTGCCCCGCAGGCCTTGCTGCCCGTGCTGGAGCGACGCCGGGCGGACCTGCGCTACCTGTTCATCGTCTCCGATGTCCAGCTCCAGGCAGCGCCGGGCGGCGACGGTGCGGCGGCGCTGGGCGTGACGGTGACCAAGGCTCCGGGCCAGAAGTGCGAGCGCTGCTGGAATTACTCACTGCACGTAGGCGAAAATCCAGAGTATCCTACGATCTGTGAGCGCTGCACCGAGGCGCTGAGGGGATTGTCGGCGGGCAAGCAGGCAGGATGACCATCGCGAACAACGATTCCAAGACTCAACCGCACGCTATGCGCGGGTTCCATTTCCTGATCGCCGCTGGCGTGGTCCTGGTGGATCGGGCGAGCAAATGGCTGGTCGCGCAGAACATCACCCTGCACGACAGCCTGCCGGTGGTTCCCGGCTTCTTCCGCCTGACCCACGTGGAGAACCGCGGCGCCGCCTTCGGCCTGTTCTCCGACTCGCCCTCGGAGTGGAAGGTGGCAGTGCTCATTCTGTTTTCGCTGATCGCGCTGGTGGTGGTCTCGGCGTTGTTGTGGAAGAACAGCCACGCCATGAGCGTCACCGGGTTCGGCCTGGCGCTCATCCTGGGCGGTGCCCTTGGCAACCTCTGGGACCGCCTGCTGGACGGCCACGTGGTCGATTTCCTCGACTTCTCTGTGGGCGGATATCACTGGCCCGCCTTCAACGCCGCCGACAGCGCCATCGTGATGGGAGCGCTGCTGCTGGTCACCGAGATCCTGTTCTCCAAGCCCGCCGAAGAGAAGAAGCCGGCGCCCGCCAAGCAGAACTAGCCCAATTTCAAATCGGTAATTTGTAATTTGTAGAGTTCGCGCTTGCACGGACTCCCTGTGTCGCCCACTTTACAAATTACAAATTGCCAATTTGAAATCCCCCGGGTGGGCTACGGGCTGCCGTACAGCCGGTAATAGACCCCGACCTTCCCGCCAACGGTGCGGTCGCCGCAGCAATAGTACTGATGGAGCCGTTGCTTTTGTGCTGCATGAACTCGCCGATGTCGTCGGCTCGGCCACTGCGACTGCTGCGGCAAAATTATATAGGAACGCCAGGGCAGCGTACATGGACGGCACCTACGCCCGCCGCTGGATCAACGAAAACGAAGCGGGGCGTCCCTGGTTCACCAAGCAGCGCATTCAGGAGCAGAACCAGTTGATCGAACAGGTAGGCGAGCGCCCGCGCGCCATGATGCCCTTCCTCAAGCCGGTCACCATCCAGAAAGAAGAGCCGGCACAGAAAGAGGCCAAAGCCCGCGCCAGTTGATGCAGGAGCCGCATGGCGGGACAAATAATGGCGGAGGAGACAGCAACCCTCCGCCACTCGCTAATGGGCAACTCCGTAAATGGCCAGTGCAAAGGCCAGGGCTGCTGCAATGAGGAACATCGGACGTGTGGCTACCTGGAAGAGTACGCCTAGGCCCAGGGCCACGTTTGATTGGCCGCCTCCACGAATTCGTGCGCCAAAAAGGCGACATACACGACGATCACTGCCCCCAGGCCTATTGCTACGCTGACGGCGAGTACTATCCTGCGCATATGCTCCTCACTACGCCGGTGGCCCACTGTGACCGTAACTAGTGGCGGGCTACACGGAGTCGCAGAAACTCGAAAATGAAGCCCGCAAGAAATAGGATCAGAAGCCATCCCCACACTCTAGGGCTGCGTATGAGTGAGATGTGTAACGAAACCGTTGTTGTGTGGAAACGTGCTCTTACCAACAACACGATCGCGATCACTCCCAACAACGCTCCGCAAACAGAAACCAGGATACCTGTGGCCAAGCTCTTTAGGTAAATCATCCCCTAACCTCCCGGAACGACAGGACGGTTGACAACTACGGATCGCAGGGGCCGGGTCCGCTTGCATCGAAGCCGATGCCTTTGCAGGTGTACGACCCTTGCCCGAATCGGTACGCAAGAAAGCTGGTCCTGAGGAATTGACTCCATTCGAGGTACGACGGCCTCACATCCGTCCAACTTGGGTTCCCGCACGCGGGAGTCACGTTATTTGTGCAGGCTGGCGTGTAACCACAGAACCGCAGGTTCCCGATAACTTGGGAGCCGAGGGTGTTTTGCCCGTACGTTGTTTTGAGGGCAATTGTAAGGCCTACCGCCTGGCTGTCCAGATCGCTATGGGTACTGCGGGGCGGAAGTTGGGCATATAGGAACGGCCAGGGCAGGCTGCAGCAAAGCCCGGGACTATTACCTCGGCCACCCGTCGGTCTTCAAAAATCCGCACGCTATGAGCTTTTTGCAGAGCGGGATGTCTTGTGAATCATCCGTAGCGATAAGGATATCCGACAGAGTAATCACTTCGGGGCGAAAATGCTTATTGGCTGCGATCAACCTTGCTTTCTCGACTATAGGGGCCGTAGTCGCATCGAATGCAACGAGCCTTGAAACGGGGGAAGCTGGCGGGGCTCCAGCGTCACCGAACTTCTGATTGAGGCGAATCCAGTAGCTCCACACTGGGTCGTGTAGGCCACACTCCTCCTCTATTAGATTGTCGAGAGCATCCAAATTTGCGAACATCCGAACAAACTGGTGGAATGCGCCGAGGTAGAGTCCCCCGTAGAATTCTCTGACGCCGATTTCAGTCTTCCGCTCATCTGCTAATTCGAGCATGAAAAGAGTGGCGGCTTTCAAACTGCCACTAAAGGGTACCAAGCCTTTTGGTGTGCTCTTCACGCGGCATATTCTCCTTCCGATGACAGCTACTGCTTGTACAGCTGACAGCTGTTCTTTACGACAGTCGCTGGCCCACTCCCTGTGACACTGCCCTCCGCTTCCAAGAAGTAGGGACAGAAGGTCGTGACATTTGAGCAGGCCGCCCTGATTGTACTAAGGTTCCATTGACCGATTGAGGGCACCGGGTTGGCTCCAGAGTAACAGGTATATAAACAAGCACTAAAAATTTGGCTGCCGCCCACACAACTCCACAGAGCTTCATCCTGCGCCACCGCCTGGCTGTCCAAGTCACTATGGGTACTGCGGGGCGGAAGTTGGGCGTATAGGAACGGCCAGGGCAGCGCACACGCCGGGGAAGATCCGTTGAGGAAGCAAGGCGCCGGGGGAATGTTGGGCGAGACCCCGTCCAAGAAAAGATAATTAAAGAACATGTAGATTTCCTGGCCGGAGTTCGACCACTGCGATTCGTCCGGATAGTCTCTTCCCCAACAGATTCCTTGTACCTTGCCAGCGTAGGAAAGATCAACCGTGGTCCCATCGTTGGGGATGGTGACGTTTGGGAACGTGTAGTAGAACTCTACAGGATCGCCAAAACCAGATTGACCGCCAGATATGGTGAAATCCCCGATCTGCCAGGAATTTCCGTTGAGCACGACCGCAGGACGCGTCAAGTAATTTTGAGAAGTTGTTCTGAATTCGGAACAGAGGGCACTTGCCTAAATGAAAAAGCTTTATTATGAGCGAGTTACAAGCCACCGCGCCAAAAAGGGCGTAATCGCCCTTGATTTCAAACACTTGGGCGATGTTTGGTGATGGCCGTCACATGCTGTTTGTGACCAGGCCTGTTCTGTTTTCAGAAACTAGGAGCATGCCTTGCCTATCCAGCCTGGGGCTTCCAAATCACAGAGTCCAGTCCGCGGCTACGGCGTGCCGTAGAGCCGATGGTAGATGCCAGCGTTGCGCAGGATAGCCTGCACGTACTCGCGAGTCTCGGTGAAGGGGATGGACTCGACGAACTCGGCAGGCTCGCGAAAATTCCCTGACGAGCGCCACTCTTCCACGCGGTCGGCGCCGGCGTTGTAGGCTGCCAGCGCGAATTCCAAATTGCCGTCGAACTTCTGCACCAGCTGCCTGAAATAGCGCGTGCCCAATTGTACGTTGACCCCGGGTTCGACCAGCATGCCAATGGAGTACCTTCTGACTTTCAGCTCGTGCGCCATGCGCTTGCCGGTGACAGGCAGGAGTTGCATCAGGCCGATGGCATCGGCGCGCGAGACCGCCGCGGGATTGAACTCCGATTCCTGCCGGATCAGCGCCGCCACCAGGTAGGGATCGAGCTGGTTCTCGACTGCGTACTTCTTGACGGCGCTCCACCACGGCCGCGGGAACAGCGCTTCCCATACCGGACGCGGCATTTGCTCGATCTCCAGGCCAAAATAACCGGGCACGGCGCGCTTCAGCGTCTGCAAGGCGCGATCGTAGCGATCCTGCTCCTGGTAGAGATGCGCGATCTGCGCCAGCGTCCAGGGCGCATCGCCGTTGCTATTGGCCGCCTGCAGCTCGCGCAGGGCCAACTCGTAGAGCGCGCCGTTCTCCAGCAACAGGCTCTTCTGCGCGCGCAGGTCGTCGGAGGGCAGCTCGGACTGGGCCAGCCCCGCCAGCGGCCGCAAAGCGGGAATGTGATCGAGCCAGGGATCGCTCACCGGATCGCTGCTGGGCGCGAGCCCGCGTAGCCGTGTGCGCGCCACGTCGGCGTAGTAGTAGTAGCGGAAGCGGTCCTGGATCTTCCGGTAATAGGCGCGGGCGCGGGCGTAATCGTGCTCGTCCTCCGCCATCCGCCCGCGCCAGTAGAGCGACGGCACTACCTGGTTGGAGGTGGGATACAGTTCCACCTGCTTCTCGAAAAGCCGTTTGGCCTCCTCATTTCTGCCGAGGCGGAAGTTGAGCCATGCCGCCTTCCAGTGGGCATAGGCGGCGTACTTGCCCGCGGGGAAGCGCTGCGCCATCTCGCCGTAAAGTGCGGCGGCGTGCTCGTAGTCGGGCCGCAGCAGGTACAGATTGGCCGCCGAGTACAGCGACTCCTCGAACCACGGGCTGTGCGGATAACTCCCACGCAAGCTGGAGAGCGTCTGCTCGACGCGAGCGGCGTCGGGGCGCTCCATCTCCAGCAGCAGGTACTGGCGCTGGGCATCAGGTTCGCCGCTCATGGGCGGCAGACTGGCCAGGGTCTGCTGCGTCTCATACCTCCGCCCGCCGTGATACAGCGCCGCGGCCAGTGTTATCTGCATGGCCGCGGATTCCTCCGCCGGCGCCTGCCTCACCAGCGCCCGGTATTCGACGATGGCCTCGGTGTGCCGGCGCGCCTGGGCCAGCAGTCCGGCGCGGGTCTTCTGCTCCTGGAAGGTGACCGGAGGCACGCCCGGCACACTGGCGAGCGGCTTCAGCAGGAGTTCGGCGTCGGCGGCTTCGGCGGCCAGCGGCATGGTGTAATAGATGCGCCGCAGTGTCTGCACCGCTTTCACCGGCTGTCCAGCGGCAGAATAGGCGCGGCCCAGCACGAGTTCGAGGTCGGCGTGCGTGGGCGTGCGCTGCGCCTCGAGCAGGGTGATGGCCTGCCGCTCCTGCCCGGTCGAGAGCAGCGCGTTGGCATACACCACCGTCGCGTCGCGCTCCAGCAGCGAGTCGGGATATTTCGCCTGAAACCCTTGCAGAGTGGCGGCCGCGTGCGCGAAGTCTCCGGCGCCGGCGTAGGCGGAAGCGAGATAGTAGTCCACGTAGTCGCCCAGCTCGCCGGCGTGTGCGCGCGCGTTCTTGAGCGGCTCGATGGCCGCGGAATACTGCCGGTCGAGCACGTGCGCGTATCCGGCCACCAGCCAGGCCAGTGAGCCGGCCTCGTCGTTGTGCGACCGCGCGTACTTCTCCACCCCAGCATAGCCGGCCGGGGTGCGGTCCTGCAGCAGTTGACGCGCCATCGGCTTCAGGTCAGCCGAGGCCACGAAGGCACGCTTCACTCGCCGCACGCGGATTGGGGTAACGTGCTTCTTCTTCGCCGCGGTCTTTTTCTTCGTTGTGCTTGTGGATTTTGTGCCGGTGACGCCGGCCTTCTTCTTTGCGCTGGAGCTCGGCGCGGAAGTCTGGGGGCCGGACTGCTGCGCCGCCACTGCGGGCACGGCCAGCACGAGGGTGAGAATGAAGACGCGACTGCGCACGGCGGACATCAACCCGGGAAATTCGCTCCTAGCAGTGAGGCGTCATTGTCCGCCAGGATGCGGACCAGTTCCTTGGTGAAGTAGTCGGCGGAGGCGGCGGGAGAGCTGCCGTACCGCTTGTTGTAAGAAGCGCGGCTCTTCTCGATATCGTCCTTGAGGCGGTCGTAGAGATCCCGGCTGGCGCGTCCTTCCGCCACCTTGGCCTGGTTGTAGAGCTTGATCTCATCCACCAGCAGGCGGGCAAAGCGCTGGGCGCGCAGATGAACTTCGCGCTCCTCGGCAGTCCACTCCCCTTCCGGCGTGGCCACGGCCACTGCCGCACTGGTGGCAGCGGACGCCGCTTCGGGCGCGGCGGATTTGGCCATTGCAGGGGCCCGCTCCACGGCTGGCGCCCTTTCCGCCGGCATCGGCGCCGCCGGGTCAGGCGCAGGGACTCCGGGCATGGCCTTGCGCAGCGCCAGTACTTCCAGCCACATGCCGGCGGAGCGCACCAGCAGCTTCAGCGCGGCGACATCGAGTTTGCCACCCTCCAGTCCGCAATCGCCGTACACCAGTGCCGATACCTTTTCGCGCAGCACCAGCGGCAACAGGATGGCGTTGCCACCGGCGGCATGTCCTACCTTGGCCAGGAAGGTGGGATCGAAATCCAGACCTGCCGCCACCGGGACGCGTTCCTGCACCACCCGTGAAACCACCTTGTCGGCAAGGTTGAGATTGAAGTTGCGCAGACCATTGTCGTCGGGGAAGCCGCGCGCCTGCCACACGGTAGCGGAGTCGCCGCGCACCACGAACAGGGCTACGCGCCCGCTGAAGCGGGCCGCGAAATCCAGCAGCACGTTGAGGATGTCGGCCTGCGAGGTGACGTCCTGCAGCGCCGCCATGGCGGCTTCCAGCACCGTCGCCGCCACCCCACCCTCCCCTGTGGCCGCGGCCGGCAATTCCGCCATGACTCGCCGCACCATCTCCTGGCGAATCTCCGGCAGGTGCCGCGACAGCACCTCTGAAACGATCCGTTCGGCGATGAATTCGATCTGTTTGGAATCCTGCATGAAAACTGCGGTGTGCGCTCCCTGCCTTGCCCGGCAGCTCTCTAGCGATTATAGAGCGAAATTCGTCCCCGCCGAAACCGGGGTCACCAAGCGTTTAACGGGGCCCGACCAGACTACCCAGATTGTAGGAGACGTAGCATTGCTGCGTCTGTGCAAGGTGGGGCCGCGGAAGGTGATTTTTCCTGCCAACGAAAGCCCGGGTTCGCCCGTCCAAATAGTATCGGCTTACAGTACCGAAAGGTGGGGGGCGGGCGCGGACTGGCGTCGCGCACGGGAACCAGCTAAAATCGAGGATTCGATTTCACGGAATTTTGCATCCTGACACCATGGCTATCATCGAAACAAAGGTAAAGGACGCGGCCACCGACGAACTGGCGCTGGTCCAGGCCGCCAAGCGCGGCGATGTCGCAGCGTTCGAAGAGCTGGTCAAGCGCTACGACCGCAACATCTTCCGTATCGCGCAGCACATCACGCAGAACCGTGAGGACGCGGAAGATGTGGTGCAGGACGCGTTCCTGAAGGCGTACGAGAACCTGGAGCAGTTCCAGGGGAACTCGAAGTTTTATACCTGGCTGGTCCGCATCGCGGTGAACGAGTCGCTGATGAAGCTGCGGCGGCGGCGCTCGGACCGGACGGTCTCGCTGGACGAGGACATCGAAACGGAAGAGGACTCCATGCCGCGCGAGGTCGCGGACTGGAGCCCGAATCCGGAGCAGCTCTACAAGCAGGGTGAGCTCAAAGACATCCTCCGCAAGACCGTGCAGGGGCTGCCCGCCAGTTTTCGCACGGTGTTCGTGCTGCGGGACGTAGAAGGCCTCTCCACCGAAGAGACGGCGGAGGCCTTGGACCTGAGTATCCCCGCGGTGAAGTCCAGGCTGCTGCGGGCTCGCTTGCAGTTGCGGGAACGGCTGAACAAATACTTCAGGAAACCCAGGGGCGGAGACGGTAAAAAGTGACCTGCAAGGACTTTCTCAAAGAACTGACCGATTACCTGGACGAGACCATCGACTCCAGCACACGCGAGGAACTGGAAGACCATCTTGCCTGGTGCCACAATTGCTACGTCATCTGCAACACCACCAAGAAGACCATCGAGATCTACCGCGACTCCCAGTTGTACGAACTCCCCGAAGACCTCCGCAGCAAGCTCGAAGTAGCCATCCTCAGCAAGTGCACCAGCAGAAAAAAGCCGACCACGACATAATAAATATCGCTCGACCAGAGAGACGTAGCCCGCCAGGTCTCCAAATGGCGGGATGTAAACATTTCGCAAAATGTGGCAAACTGAGACAAAACAAACGCAACTGTCGAACCTTTTTCCCTATTCCTGAATCTAACTGACTGGAGTTACCCAGGTCTCCCAAGGCTGACCCATTGGCTCGGAGGCGGGCCCAGAGAAGGGGTGTGGTAGATGCTTGCGAGTTTACTGGATGTGTTATTCGGTTGCGCGCACAGAAACTACAGTTTCCCCAGAACTATCCGGCATGGCGCACGTTCCCCGGCGGCAGCGGTGACGGGAACCTACGTGGTGTGTCTGGACTGCGGCAAGGAATTCCCCTACGACTGGAAGTCGATGAAGGTAATGTCCATGCCGCAAGAAGCATCGGGCATGGTCGAACCGGTGGAGTCGTACGTGGGGAAATGAACGCCGCACAGGGTTCGGAAAGAGCGCGCGTGCGAGGCTTTTTTTTCTTTCCTGTCGCACCAGCCTCATTCATAATATAGCTCCCCCCCAGGACAGCCTAGGTTCGCCAAGCTTCTCGGGCCAACCCCCGGGCCCCGGTTTAGGTTCCCAGTGGAGGCACCTTGGCCGCACCGACTCCCGACGCGCCGTATTCCTGGCTTCGCACCCGTGGGCTGCGGCTGATCTTCTTCTTCGCCTACGCCATGATGATGCTGATGATCTTCGAGCAAGGACGCATCATCCAGGCCCAGCAGATGCTCATCCGGCAGCTTTACCCCGATAGTGTCGAACTGACTTCCGCCAAGGCGCGCCTGAACCAGCAGGCGCATCACTGATTCCCGGCTTGCGCTTCGCGCGCTCGTCGCCCGCGCCACCTAGTTCTTCCAGCGTTATGATGTCGTGATGCCGGCGTCCACTTCCGCTCGCTCGGTGCCCTGGGGGACGATCGCGGCTGCTGGCATCTCATTCTGCACCCTGCTGGTCGCCATCT
>DASQGF010000053.1:0-8509 GCA_035632755.1 Terriglobales bacterium | reverse complement strand
GCTGGCGCCGACGCCTTCATCACCGGCGCGCTGCTTAAGGTCGGTCCTACACAGTTGCGTCTCGACGTGCGCGTGCAGGACACGCAGAGCGGCCAGATCGTCGAATCCGAGAAGCTCGAAGGCGAGAGCGTGCAGAATATTTTCGGGATGGTCGATTCGCTCACTGCCCGCATCGCCGGTCACTTCCTACCGGGCGGCGCTCCTAGCAAGACCCCGGCCATCGAGCAGGCCGCTACCTCGAATCTCGAGGCTTACCGGCATTATCAGTTGGGTCTGGATTACGAGCGCCGCTACTTGACGGCGGATGCAATCCGCGAATTGGAGGAAGCAGTACGCCTTGATCCGCAATTCGCTTCGGCGTACCTGCTACTGTCCTTCAACTACCGATTTCAGGGGGACCTGCGGAAAAGCGACGAGGTAGACCGCAAGATCGAACAACTGCAGTCCCGCCTGACGCGTCACGAGCAGCTCTTGTTCCAAGTGGGCCAGGGCCGCCGTGCGCGCGATACGGAAGCGGTGGCCCGGTCCCTGGAGACCATCGTTGCCGAGTTCCCTCGCGACAGCGAGTCGCGCGCCACCCTGGGCGTTCTGCTTCAGCGCGTAAACCAGGCTGACCGTTCGATTAAGCTCTTGCGGGAAGGTTTGGCCAGCGACTCCAAAGATGAAAACCTGCTGAATATCCTGGGCTATGCATATGCGGCAAATGGCGACCAAGCGGCGGCACTCCAAGCGAACGATCAGTACATCGCCCTTCGCCCCAACGATCCCAATCCATGGGACACGCGTGGCGACATTTTTTACGACTTCGGTCGCGACGACGAAGCCATCGCCGCCTACCGCAAGGTACTGGAGTTGAACCCCGGCTTCCAGGGGTACGACGAGTACCACAAGCTGGCCCTGGTTTACGCTGACCAGGGGAAGTACGCGCTGGCCGAGACGGCCCTGCAAGAGTTCGCGCAGCGCACCACTCCGCTCAATCGGCTGTACTTACCCGTCTTTCAGGCCCAGATTCAGCAGGTGCGCGGCGACCTGGAAGGCGCTCTGGAAAGCTATCGCAAGGCGGTTTTGCAACTCGGCCGCGCCGGCCAGGATTCCGCCGCTGGCGACAGCCTGCAGTCGCTCGCGCTCATTGCCAACCTGACCGGGGATGTTTCGCCTGCGCTGTCCTTCGCCCGCCAACAGAAACTACATGGGGAAGAACTGCCGGCGGTGGCTTTGCTCGAAATGGTGCGGGGGGATGCGGGCACCTCCGAGCGCGCTCTGCAACAATACGCAGGTACGAGAGGGACTTCGCCCCGCTTCCTCGAGGTCCGGGGGGCTTTGCACAAAGTGATTGCCGCCGTCACGCGCAACGATGGCGGCAGCGCGTTGGCCGCCGTGACTGGTCTCCCGGATTTCCAGACTGAGCCGCTCCTCTTCAGCAAAGGGCGCGCCCACTTGCTGTTGAACAACTACCCCGCCGCCGAGGAGGACTTCCGACGTACATTGCGCCAGAGCCACAGTATGGGCAATTTAGGCTTCATGCTCGCAGACGTGCCGCTGTATGCCGTCCTTTCTCACTTCTACTTGGGCCAACTCTATGAAAGGACCGGTAAGACCCAGCAGGCGGTTGACGAATACCAGTCCTTCCTTTCCCACTTCGAAGGTTCCCGCACCAAGATGCCGCAGGTGGCTGAAGGCCGCGCCGCCCTCAAGCGCCTGATGCACTAGGAACACTCGCGTGGGGCGGGCGCCCCGCCCCTAACTTACGACGCGGTCTCCGCAGTCCCGCCCGGCAGCTCTATTCCTGCGGAGGTGGGGGCCACCCGACCCACCGCCAGGCCGTCGCGGCGGATGAAATAAATCACGCCCAGAAAGAGCACACCGCCGGTCAACTGCGCGATGACCGCTGTGTGCATGGCGGAGAGCAGGTTGGTGCGGTCGGCGATGCCGCCGATGGCCAGCGGCGCCACCGCCATGGCGAAGAAGTTCACGAAAAAGTAATACAGGCCCATGGCCGTGGCGTGGCCGTGCGAGGGGATGAGGTCGTGGATGGTGGCGGTGACCGGTCCGTGGTACCAACTGAGGAAGTACACCGCCAGAGCGAACGCAGTGAGGAACACCGTCCGGTTCGAGGCGTGCAAGGCGATAAAGCTCAGCGGCGCTGACAGCAGGAACCCCACGGGAACGATGGAGATTCTCCCCCAGGCCCAGCGTCGCGCCAGGCGATCGGAAAGCGCCGCGCCGGTGGCGATCCCGGAAAGACCCGCTACCACCACGATCACTCCCAGAGCCAGTCCCGCCTGGCTGGAGCTGAAGCCCTTGTAGTCTTGCACCACTTCTGGACTCCACGCGACATAAGCGTAACCGGCGAAGCTGGCGAACCACCCACTGGCCAGCAGCATCAGGTAGGCGGGAACGCGGACCAATTCCCGCAGGCGCATCGTCTTCTGGGCGGCGACGCGGGGAGGCTCCGGCAAACGTCCCACCAGCAGCGCCAATAAGAAGCCCGGCACTCCGACGATGAAGAACGCAGCCCGCCAGCCTAACCACTGCGCGATGACTCCTCCCAAAGCGATCCCGACGGCGCCGCCCGCGAACATCCCGAGATCGAAGAAGCCTTGTACCCGGGCGCGCAGCTCGCGGGGGAAGGTGCCGCTGATAATGGCGGTGCCGGCAGGCGTGTAAGCCGCCTCGCCGACTCCCACCAGCGCGCGCGCCCCCAGCAGCCCGCGGAATGAGGTGCTGAGTCCGCTCAGGAAGGTCGCGATGCTCCAGATCAGCACCCCGGCGCGGATAACTTTCTTCCGCGAAGTGCGGTCCGCCAGCATGCCCAGCGGCAGGCTGCCGAGGGAAAGCACCAGCGTGAACGCCGTGGCCAGCGAACCGAGCTGCAGGAAGGTCAGTCCGAAATCCTTGCGGATGAACGGGAACAGCGGGAATACGATCTGTCGATCAACGTAGTTGATGAAGTTGATCGCTATCAGCAGGAGCAAGACACGGAGCTGGTCGCGTTTCTGGCTGCCCAAGGACATGGAATACGCCGGTCACCCCACCGGTGATTGGCGAAGCCTAAAGCGTCTGGGCCCGGCATGCAAGCGACAAAGCAGCGCACGGAGCGATATGGGGTCAAGCGTGAGTTTATCGGACGCTCGATTCTGCAGCGGTCAAGTAGGCGTACAGATCGGGATTGTCTCTTAACACTTGCAGCAGCTTCGGAGAGAGCTGATAGATGAACTCGTGGTAGCTGGCCTTGCGGTCTCTCCCGCCGGTCCCGAGAATGCTGTGTTGGATCTCGTGCAGAAGCGTGGTCCGCTCCTGTTCCAAAGGGAGCCCGGCGCGAAGGTAAATGCGGTCCGTGGCTTCGCACCAACTTTCCTCGAAAGCGTGCCCGTCGCACGTCTTGCCGGAAAATTGAGCGGTTTCCGCCGCCCCGGGAACCTCGTCCACCGTTTCGACCGTGTACACGACCTCGCCGATTTTGATGTGGTGTGGAGGAAGAGGCCGGCGAGTGCTTGATCCGCTCGCTACACCAAGGGGATGGGTGTCGGCGCATGGGGTCTGGCGCGCGGCACAGTTTTCGGCCGCGTTCTTCTGCGTGTTCAACGGCCGCTCGGGACGCGCGAATCGAGCGAGCAGCGACAGCAGAAGCAATACCAGTGCCGCCGTAACCCTCTTGAACGTCATAGCAGGTAATGAAATCCGCGCCCCCGGATGGTTGATCCCGGCGCGCCAAGGCAGCCCTTCCCCAAGAGCTTCCCCGCAGCCCTAACCTATGTTTCTCCCGGCTGGCATGGAAGATGTCACCGGTAACGAAAATGGAAACTGATGTAATCAGATGGCGACGCACCGCCGGTAATCATCGCCGTCGCTTGACATCTCGGTTCCGGAACCTTAGTTTGCTAACAATCGCAGACACAGAACACCAGCCAGATAGGTCGCCAGCCAAGTCTTTCTTGTGACGAGGGAATCCCACTGAAGGTCGTGAGAGGACAACATGAAAATGAGACGAACACTCGCCATTTCCGCATTGATGGTTGCCATCTGTTGCGCCTTGTTTGCGCAGGCCACGAAGAGTGGCTCCGCTGCGAAGAATCGGACGGCTGGGGACCAAACCGTCCAGAATCAGTTGAAGCAATTGGAAAAGCAGCGCACGGAGGCGCTGATGAAGGGTGATGCGGGATTTCTCGACCGCACCACCGCGGACGACTACACCATGATCACCTCGTCCGGGCGGTTAAGGACGAAGGGAAAGATGATGGGCGACATCAAGTCCGGTGAAGTCAGGTTCCAATCCGACGAGGTGGACGACTTGGAGGTGCGCACTTATGGCGACACCGCTGTGGTAACCGGTCGACACACCCAGAAAGCCCAATCGGCGGGAAACGACATCAGCGGTCAGTATCGGTTCACGCGGGTTTATGTGAAGCAGAAAGGACAGTGGAAAGCGGTCGCCTATCAGGCCACCCGCATCGCCAAACCCTGAAATGCGGAGCCTCCGCAGACTTGGCCCGGCAAATTGTCGGCCCCCAGCAGTCATGAGGGAGCACAAGGGCGGTGACGGCCTCGACTCCCGCTCGACATGTCCCAGTTCACAAATCACAGATCCCCCCTTTCCTCCGGCGGCTTCACATTGCGGAACGAACGGTACAGCAGCACGTCATACACGATCTTCAGCCCGCCACCCACCACCAGCGGCGCGCCGAAGGCGACGTGCTGCATGAAGAAGCCGGCCAGCGACGAGGCCGCCGCCCAGAAGGCGTTGCGCGTCAGATTCGTGACACCGCTCGCGAAAGTCCGTTCCTCCGGACGCACCACCGCTGCAATGTAGGACTGGCGCGTGGGCACATCCATCTCCACCAGCGCTTCGCGTAAGAGAAACAACACGACCGCGATGCGCAGCGAGGGCGCGAATGGCACCGCCATCAGGAACATGCTCGACGGCAGGTGGGTGAACACCATGGTGTTCACCAGTCCGATGCGCCGCGCCAGCCAGGCTGCTCCCAGGTGCGATGCGGCATTCAGCAAGTGCACGGCGAAGAACAAGAGGCCCAGGCTCTCTTCGTTGGTGCCGAAGCGGCGGAAGAACCAATAGGCGACCAGCGCGTCGGTGAGGAATCCGCCGCCAAAAGCGTCGAGCGAAAACAGCGCTGCCAGTTTGGTGACGATGGCCTTGGTCGCGCGCGAGACTTGGGCCAGCGTCGGTGCGCGCTCGATCTCGATCGCCGGCGAGAGAAAAACAAAGGCAACCGCCCCGAGCAGATTGAGCGCCGCGTAGCCGAGAAAGATGAGGTGATACGAACGTGCGGCCTCGATCCCGCGCCAGCGCTCGAGTGCCACCGGCATCCCGGCGGCCAGCGCGCCCAGCGCGTGTCCAGCATCGAGCACCAGGTGATACCAGGAAAGCGCCCACGTCCTCCGTTCATCCGGCACCAGACCGGGAATCACCGCCTGCTCCAGCGCGAACGACGCTGTGCGGTCGGTGCCCATGCCATTCAGCATCCCGATAAATGCCAGCGGCAGTAGCGCCCCGAGTCCGGGCGCGAACGCCAGCCCCATTCCGCCGACCGTGCCCAAGAGCGCCAGCGCGATCAGCATCCGACGGCGCCCGATGCGGTCGCCGCGCAGGCTCACTATGGTGGTCGCAACCGCGGCGCCGGTCAGACCGGCGGCGATCACCAGGCCGATCGCCGTGGAAGAAAACCCGCTGCGGTAGAGATAAATGCCGAGCAGCACCCCCACTAGGCCAATCCCGAGCGAGCGCAGGAAGGCCGCGCAATAGATCAGGTAGATGTCGCGTCGGGGCGGCATGGGTTGATATTAGCGGAAGGCATCTTCTAAGTAGGGTTGAAAAGGACGCGGCTTCAGACTGCTGCGCCGCGATCCTCGAAAGGTTCTCTCAGCGGGGTTCGGTGACCGCCCAGCCTTCCTCCTGCTGCTGGTCGGAGATCCACTGCTGCAGCTTGGCGACGACTTGGGGATCGATCTGAGTGAAGCGGATGCCGGCCTTGCCGCGGACGTCGGCCCAGGCGATGCGGCCGGTGGCCTCGACCGCTAGCCCCTCGGGCATGGTGAAGCGAATCTCAAGGTCGCCACTGCACTTCAGGGGATTGACGATGCCGCTCACCGCCAGCCCGCCGGCGGCGAGGTTGATGCTGCGCGCGTTGAGGTCTTCGCCCGACTTGGTGCGGAGGGAGACCGGCACATCCAGCGCGGCGCGGAAGTAGCTCTGCTGTTCGCCGCCCAGCAAGCCCAGCGGGTTCGAGCTGCGGCGTTCGGCGTCGATCTTGTACTGCTTGAGCTTGCGGCTGAGGGTGCGGCGGGAGATGCCGAGCTGTTCCGCCGCCTGGCCCTGGTGGCCGCTGGTCGCCGCCAGCACCTTGACGATGGTCTGGCGCTCGATCTCGGCCAGGTCACGGGTGGGGACTTCGTCCTCGACGCGCGGCGCTCCGCCTATCTCCGGAGGAAGGTCGGCGGCGCGGATCTCGGCATCCTCGGCCAGGGTGGCCGCCTGCAACACCAGGTTCTTCAGTTCGCGCACGTTGCCGGGCCAGGAATAGGCGAGCAGCGCGCGCAGAGCATCGTCGGAAAAGCGCATGTCCGGCTTGTGCTGCTTGAGCAGATGTTCGGCCAGGCCGACGATGTCCTCGGGCCGGCTGCGCAGGGGCGGCACCTTGAGCTGGAATTGTCCCAGGCGATGATAGAGATCGCTGCGGAAGCGTCCGGCGCGAACCTGTTCTTCCAGGTCCTTGTTGGTGGCGGCGACGATGCGCACGTCCACCGAGATCTTCTTGCTGCCGCCCAGCCGGTAGTAGGGAACGCCGTCAAGCACACGCAGCAGCTTGACCTGCACCTTGGGCTCGAGTTCGCCGATCTCGTCGAGAAAGAGCGTGCCGTGGTCGGCCAGCTCGAACAGCCCGGGCTTGGGAGTGTCGGCGCCGCTGAACGCGCCCTTCTCGTAGCCGAACAACTCGCTCTCCACCAGGTTTTCGGGAAGCGCGGCGCAGTTCAGGTCCACCCAGGGCTTGTTGCAGCGCAGGGAATGATGATGGATGGCGCGGGCGATGAACTCCTTGCCACTGCCGGTTTCGCCCACGATCAGCACCGCGGCGCTGCTGCTGGCCACGCGTTCCACCATCTGCATGAGCTTGTGCATGACCTCGCTGCAGACCACGGCTTCAAAGCCCTGAATCTGGTAGCGCGAAGTCTCGGCGGACGTAGATTCCGGCATTCCCGTAACAGCGGTCCGCGCACGGGTGTCCCCGGGCGGAGCGGTGCCCTACTGCTTTATCGGCTATCTGATTACCCCTGTCAACGGAGGGAGCAAACCGAGGTAATGACCGGCGGGACAAGCACGTTGGTAATGGGGTGGGAAGCCAAGAAAAACGCGGCAGGAAGCTGCTGATCTTCATGCCGCGCGGGTCATGTTGAGAGGGACCTACCGCCAGGCCCGGCTAAAAATGCTTTACCTCCGCCTTCTCTCGGGCGCCTGCGGGCAGAGTCGCGAACTGCAGGTTGGCGAGCGCAGCCGCCGCGGGGAACCGGAAGTACCGCCTGTAGGAGACGTAGCTTGCGATCATCACCGGCAGCACCACGAGCGGAGTCAACCAGCCCACGTAATGGCTCGCCGTCACGGCGATGGCGGCGATGCCGGTGCTCATGGCGAAGTAGGAGAAGGTCAGCGCCAGCATGTCGCCCCACAGTTTGCCCAGGTTGAGGTTTTCGGTCAGCGAGATCACGGCGGCCACGGGCAGGGTATCGGCTACCAGGAAGGCCACTCCCGCCAGGGCGATGAGCAGCGACTCTGCCGCCAAGTCGGGGATCAGAGCGCCGCGTTTGTACGCCAGTTCGGCGGTGCCCACCGCCACTATGAGGGTCGAAACGTTGAACAGCGCCTGCACCGGTTTCAGGCTCCGGCCTCGTCCCGGCAGGCCCTGCACGAAAGCGGATACGGCCGCGATCAGCACCGCCTCGGGGAAGCTGAGTTCCGCCACGGCGATGAGGATGAAGGGCAGGTTCACCGAAAGGTTCCCGTTGGCGCCGGGGAGCTTGACCTTCAGCCTGGAGGCGATGGCGGCGATGACCAGGAAGGACAGAAACCGTACCGGATCCTTGCATTCCCACCGCGTTAGCCCGCCGACCAATGCCGCCAAGCCCGCCGCCACCATCGCACCGATGAAGAGCTTCGCGCTCGCGGTCATGTTTTTCATACGCGTCTCCTTTCGCTCTTCATCTCCGGTTAGTGACTGCACAATGTCTGCGGTTTTTGGCTGCAATTGACTGCCCCGGGCGTAGCTAATTCTCACCATTTACTGCGAGTGTGGTTGCTTCCGTGGTATCGTTGCTGGACGAACCCCAGAGTACGCTCGAACCCCAGAGGACACTGTAACCTTGGGTGGTGCTGGAACCCCAGCACACTGAAGATCCCCAAAGGATAGACTGTCCAGAGACATTCGATCCCCAGATGACCGATGTGCCCCAGACTACCGACGTGCCCCACAGGACCGAGCTACCCCAAAGGACGGAGGAA
>DASQGF010000052.1:0-6803 GCA_035632755.1 Terriglobales bacterium | reverse complement strand
CTGTCTTGCGGTGGACTGCTGGTCACTTTCATCATCGCTCATTTTGGACTCCATTTATTGCCCTCTTGACGCCAAAGAAAAACCGAGATCCTTCGCTCGGGTCTCCCCAACTTGAGAAAGCGTTGGAGCCCCTCCCTCGCTCAGGATGACATGGAGTTGATTTGATTATGGCACGGCTGAAAGCCGTGCCCCTCCGAAAAGTCCGCTAGCACGCGCCGCGGATCATCCGGTGCGGTCTGCGGCGGCGCACCACCGCCTCCGGCGCCGCGGCAGCAGGCGATGATGGCTCATCCGCGAGGCTGGCTGGGGGAGGCGTACCTGCCGAGGCAGCCAGACCGAGGCGCTCCCCCATGCCGGCCAAGCGTTCGAGCAGATCATCGGCGCCGTTGCCGGGACGCAGCCGCGCCTGCGCAGAGATGGCCTGCACCAGTTCGTAGTAAACGTTCTGCGAGTTCCACAGATTCACTTCAAAGGGGACCACCCGCGCCACTGAGGCCACCGACTCGGCCAGTTCCAGCAGGTGAATATCTCCCGGCTTGCGCGCCCATTGTTCCACTACCGCATTCAGCCGCTGGCGCAAGGCGACCTCCAGGCCGGTGGTATCGAGGTTGATGTGCTGGCGCGCGGCGGTGTCGAGCAACGTGCGCACACGTTCCAGGTCCGGCTCAGGCTCTGCCAGCGCACGCTCGATGGCGCTCGAAAGCACGGCTTCGGCGGTGGAACGCAGCAAACCCGGCAGGGGCGTCTGCAATTCCGCCAGAAACGAGAGCAGCGGTGCGTGGTGCTCGTACACGTGGCGGCAAGCGGCTTCGGCTTCTCCCAGGGTGGAATCGAGGATACGGCTGAGGATGCGGCGCTGCTCGTCACGAAACAATGACTTCAGCGAGTAGGTGGCGCCCTGGAAACGCTGATCCAGCGCGTGCAGGCATTCGGTCAGGTCGCCGCTCAAGAAGGTCCGGGCGGATTCCTGGACCATCACGCGGAAGGCGTTTTCCCCCGGGAAGGGACAGACGCCGGCCCGGAGGTTGTGGTCGCCGAAATGAAGGACGGCGAAGCAGAAGGCGAGCCGTTCGCGCGTGGTGCGCGAGGTGATGCGGGCGCGTCCCAGGGCGAGCCGGGCTTTGCCGGACTCGAGCACGCGCGACTCCTGCAGGTCCAGGCGATAGCAGTAAGCAGAGGTGCGTCCGCGATAGCCGTTGAAGAGTGAGCTGATGGCGTAATGCGCCGCCACGCCCGGCAGATTCACGACGCCTGGGCGCACGAAGCGCTCGTACACGTCGCGGCCATTGCCCATACCGGACATGTTGCTCCACGTCTGCTCCAGATGCGTCAGGAACTGCTCTTCGATGGGCGGTCCGAACAAGTCCTCGGCAAGCTGCACGGCGCGTCCCGCATAGCGGAGCACTTGCACCGTCTCGAGACCGGTGAGTTCGTCGAAGAACCAGCCGCAACTGGTGTACATGAGCATCAGGTGGCGTTCAATCTCGAGCAGCTTTAGGGCGCGCACCTGGTCGTCGGCATCGAGTTCGCACACCGCGTGCCGGGCGAAGAAGGCGTTGACGCTGGCCGGTGAGCGGTCGAGGATGGCGGAGATGTAGTCGTGGCGCGCTTCTTCCGGGTCGCGCAGCAATTCCCGCGCGGCAAGCTCGTAACGGGGTGAAAGCTCGTCGCGCAGCCAGTCGAGGGCTTCACGCAACGGGCGGCGCCAGTGCTGGGCCCACTGCGGACGCTCACTGGAGTTGCAGCCACAATCCTGCTGCCAGCGGTCCAGGCCGTGCACGCAGCTCCACGACGTGTTCTGGACGATCTCCACCTCCTCGGTGGGCGGATGGCTGGCCAGATACTCGCCGTAGTTGGTGATACGCGCCAGCCGGTTGCGTTCGATGTAATCGAGCGCGTAGGCCAGCGCCATGTCGCCGTGAGAATGGTGGTGCCCATAGGTTTCGCCATCGGTGGCGATGTGCATGAGCTGAGCCCAGGGGCGGCTGTCATTGAAGCCGCCGAGCAGCCGGTGAGCAAAACTCTCGCCGTTCAGCAGCAGCTTCTCGAAGGCGACCGCGCGCGAAATCGGGCCGTCGTAGAAGAACAGGGCCAGCGAGCGTCCGGAGGGCAAGTTGCAGCGGTAGGCGCGAGTGGGATCGATCTCGGCGCCGTCGAGATGCACCCAGTCTTCCCATGGCCAGTGGCGTATGCACCGCGCCTGGTGCGGCGCCAGAACCGTGAACTTGATCCCCAGCGAGCCGAGGACTTCGAGCGTCTCCACATCCACGGCCAATTCCGGCAACCACAGCCCTTCGGGATCGCGCCCGAAGCGATGCTGAAAATCGCGAATGCCCCAGAGGATCTGCGTATGCTTATCGCGCGCGCTGGCCAGCGGCAGAATGATGTGGTTGTACGCCTGCGCCAGCGCCGATCCGTGCCCGGAGAACAGCTCCGCGCTCTGGCGGTCGGCTTCCAGGATGCGCTCGTAGGTGCGGGGCGCGTGCTGTTCCAGCCAGGAAAGCAGCGTGGGACCGAAGTTAAAGCTGATGCGCGAGTAATTGTTGACGATCTTGGCGATGCGGCCCTGGGCGTCGAGGATGCGGGCGGCGCCGTTGGGGACGTAGCACTCGTTGGCGATGCGCTCGTTCCAGTCGTGGTACGGAGCGGCGGAATCCTGCAGCTCGATGGCTTCCAGCCAGGGATTTTCGCGCGGCGGTTGATAAAAATGCGCGTGGATACACAGATAACGATCCATGGGTCAGGGGTCTCCGGGAGAGAGCCGGAGCGACCGCAGGCAAAGGGATGGAAGGAAGACGAAGGTATGGGCGCCGCTACAACTTCGCTGCCTGGGTTCGTTCACTAGCTCCGTACAGGGCTGGCGGAGGGGACCGACCGGCCGTGCCTACCGCAAGCAACATAGCGCGGCGCAAAGGCAAAGGGGAGAGACAGACTTGGTACATCGCGCGGTTTGGGCGCACTGGCGTTCGCGATCAGCCCTTCCGAAGGTTAAGCAGCCGCCGTGCGGCTTCGTCCAGCGTGGCGTCGGTCTTGCAGAAGGCGAATCGGACCTGGCCCGCACCCAACTCCGGACGGCTATAGAAACTGGAGCCCGGCACCGAAGCCACCCCGATGTCTTTCACCAGGTGGTGCGCGAAAGTCGCGTCATCCTGAAAACCGAACCGGCTGATGTCGGTCATGATGTAGTACGCCCCGCGCGGGACGAAGGTCTTGAACCCGGCCTGGCGAAGCGCTGGCAGTAGCCGGTCGCGGCGCGCGCGATACGCCGCGGCAAGTCCCTCGTAGTAGCTATCCGGCAAGCTCAACGCGGTCGCGCCCGCTTCCTGCAACGGCGCCGGCGCCCACGGTCAGGAAATCATGCACCTTGCGAATGGCACTGGTGAGCGCCGGCGCGGCCACGGCCCAGCCGACCCGCCAGCCGGTCACGCTGTAGGTTTTGGACATGCCGTTGATGGTGATGGTGCGTTCGCGCATGCCGTCGAGCGCGGCGATGGAAATGTGGCGCGCTCCATCGTAGAGGATGTGTTCGTAGATCTCGTCGGTGATGGCCAGCGCGCCGAATTCCACGCACAGCTCGCGGATGAACTCCAGTTCAGCGCGCGTAAAGACCTTGCCCGTGGGATTGTTGGGCGTGTTCAGGATGATGGCTTTGGTCCGCGGACCGAAGGCCGACCGCAGTTCGCGCTCGTCGAAACACCACTCTCCTTCCGGATCGGCGGGCGGGTGCAGGGTCACGAAGCGCGGGCGCGCGCCGGAGAGAATGGCGTCCGGACCGTAGTTCTCATAGAACGGTTCGAAGACAACGATCTCGTCGCCGGCGTTGGTGATGGCCAGCAGTGACGCGATCATGGCCTCGGTCGAACCGCAGCAGACCGTGATCTCGGCTTCGGGGTCGATCTCCAGGCCCTGCCACTTCCTGATCTTCGCTGCGATGGCGTGGCGCAGAGGCCTGGCGCCCCAGGTGATGGCGTACTGGTTGATGTCGGCGGCGATGGCCTGCTGCGCCGCGCGCTTGATCTCCGCCGGAGCCGGAAAGTCGGGGAAGCCCTGCGCCAGATTGATGGCGTCGTAGAGGTGCGCTTGCCGGGTCATGTCGCGGATCACCGACTCGGTGAAGCGCTCTGCTTTCTCGCTGATGAGCGGTTTCCCGGAGGCACGCGTGGACGTCGTTGGACCGGACTTGGCAACCATCGGGTCTCTCCTGCTTTGAACAGGGAAAAAGCCAACCGCAGGATAACAAGATGTCAGGAGTGTACCGCGGCTAGTTCTGCCGTTGTCCTGCTTGCGACTGCTGGGGTCTCGCGGAGTAGTATCCGTCCCTGGCCTGCACGACCAGGTCTTTCTGTTTCGTCGCGACGTGGATCTTGTGGTACTCCGGGCCGTCGCTGGCACGGTCTGGGGTGTAGCCGAGGTTGTACTGGTTGCGCAGTTCATCCTGGATCTGCTGGTAGATCTGATCTACTGTCTGCTTCTTCGAGACCTCGAACATGCGTCCGCCGGTCTCCTGCGAGATGCGCTCCAGCACCTTCTTGCCGTCGGCGTGTTCCTGCTGCGGTTGCGGTGACCGTGGTGGATAACCACCAGGGTAACCACCGCCCGGCCGCCCCCAGGGGCCGCTAATGCCACCCCTACCACCCCAATTTCCGCGGCTGCCATAGGCATCCGGGTCGGCAAACAGAATGGAGTAGACGACGGTGTCGGCGCGCTGGGCGGATTCGATGGCGCGATCCAGTGTCATCTTGCTGCCCTGGTCCACTCCATCGGTAAGAATGATGATGGCCTTGCGCCCACGCTGCTTCTGCATCAGTTCGTCGGAAGCAAGATAGACCGAATCGTAGAGCAAGGTGCCTCCGCCGTGGTGATGCGAATGACCGCCGCGTCCTGAACCGCCCCCGCCGCCGGGATAACCGCCTCCGCCGCCAGGATAGCCGCCCCGGTCACGGTCTTGTTCGGGTGCCGGCATCTGGAGCAAGCGCAGACTCTCTTCGAGCTTCCGCTTGGAAGACGTGAGGTCTTGAAGCAGTTCTACCTCGCGATCGAAGTGGATCAGGTACGCCGAGTCCTTGTCTTCACGCAGCACACGGTCCACAAAAGTGCCGCTGGCGGAGCGTTCCTGGTCGAGCACGCGGCGCTGGCTCAGGCTGGTGTCCACCAGCAGGCCCAGGGTAAGCGGAAGATCGGTCTCACGGCTGAAATACCTGATGTTCTGTGGACGTCCGTCTTCGTCGAGGATGAAATCCTCCTGCGACAGGTTATTGACGATCTTTCCGTGCTTGTCGCGGACGGTGGTGAGAACGTTCACCACTTTGACTTCTACGGAATAGGTGGTGGGCTGCTGGGCGGCGAGCACAACCGCGCAGGCGACTGGCCCAAAGAGGAACAGCAGCCGACGCTTGGGGTGATGCCGGAAAGATGGCATAAACCTCCGAGGAAGCTGAGGAGCTAACAACTCACAACCCAGAAAATAACACTTTGTTGCGCTCGGTTGCCAAACCCACGCAAATGTGCCCAGGAGGATCGAGGCCCCTTGTGTGAGATGAATTGCATCTGCAGCGGCGCCGAGTCGCGGGCCCATCCCCGAGTTCTGGTGTGTTCTATTGCTTCTTGGCCGTTACACCCAGAGGGACGTTCAGGAGCGCTTTGAATCGAGCATGAATTCGGAGGGAAGCGAGATCGGGATCGTGTTCCATCCACTCCCGTTGTCCCCATCCGCCGGTGACTGATTTCTCCAGGCAGTCAATCGCGCGCTCGGCTTCACCCAGCAACGCGTAAACGCAAGCAACGTTGTACAGGACCTGGTGCTCGTCTGGCTCCATCTGCAGGGCGTGTTCCGCCCACTTCAGAGCCCGCTCCTTGTCATCGAGCTGAGTCAATGCGTTGGCGCCGAAATAGACAGCGCGGGCATCTTCCGGGTGGATCTCCAAATGCTTTTCCGCCGCGGCCAATCCTCGGCGATACGCTGTCTGGGCGTCTTCCATGCGACCAAGTCCGTGGAGTGCGCTCGCCATCAGCATCGGCGCCTGGTAATCCTCAGGCAATACGCGGCTTGCTTGCTCAAACCAGCGAACGGCCTCGTTCAGCTTTCCCTGCACGTAGAAGTTCCGGCCGCTGAAGTAATACGGCTCAAACAACCTGGGATTGAGCCGAATGGCGATGGCGAACTCATGCTGTGCTTCGTCGTACTTTTTCTTCAGTGATGCTGAGAGTCCTTTAGACGCGTGAGCCTCCGCCAAGTCTGGGTCCAGCTCCAGCGCTTTCCGACTGGCGTCGTAAGCTTGATCCAGATTGGCCTGGCTCGATTCCCAGTAGATGTAGAGGAACGCTCAACAGTCGGCTATGCCGGCATAGGCCCGAGCATAGCTCGGATCGATCGCGATGGCGCGGGCAAACATCTCGCGCGAGAGATCAAGACCCTTGCGCCGGAACTGGTGAAAAAAGTCGCGGCCGCGTAGGTAGAAGTCATAGGCCCGGACGTCGGCGGTAGGGACTTTCTCAATGGCGTCCTTTTCCTTCTCTGTCAGCACGACGCGCAGCGCAGCGGCAATGCTGTGCGCGATCTCGTCCTGAATGGCGAATACATGCTCGAACTGCCTGTCGTACCGCTCCGTCCAAAGCGCATGGCCGGTTCTGGTGTCGACCAGCTTCGCCGTGATGCGAAGGCGATCTGCTTCCCGACGCACGCTTCCCTCGACGATGTGGGTCGCATTCAGTTGCTGGCCGACATGTGAGGGAGTGACCGGCTTGTCGCGGTAAGCCAGCACGGCGGAGCGTGAAAAGACCCGTAATTCCCGGATCTTGGAAAT